>NZ_JAAXMS010000004.1:0-300000 GCF_012290005.1 Crateriforma spongiae | reverse complement strand
ACATCATAGACATGGGTGAAGTGGAACATCACCAGATTGATCGCCGCAAAGGCCCGCAACGCATCCAATTCGACAATGCGTTTGTGCGGCTTCAGCGTCGCCGGTTTTTCTCCGCCGGCGCTGGCGTCATCGTCCAAAGGCGAGCTGACATCGATCGGGCTGGCGGCCGAAGCAACAGCGGAAGATTCCATAGATAACGATTTCGACGAATGCGCGGGCGGATACGATTGGACCGTGGTGTCACATCACCCGATCCTTTCGGAACGCCCCGGATGAGCACACGTCGCGCAAGCCTAGTTGGCCCCTGGACAACTTGACGCACTTCCCAGGTCGCTTGTCGGGAATTCCCCACCGGCCCGGTCGCTTTGCAACGCTGCTGCGGAAAACTCGGACCGTAAGGGTTCGATTGGAGCACCCGGAGCGAACCCCGACCCAGAATGGCTGTTTCTGATCCGCAAACAGACACTCCGCGTCCTCGCGTTTTCGCAATCCTTAAGGGGACGCGCAATCCTTAAGGGGACGGGGGTCTTTTCGGATGCTTTCCCGAAAAGAGGCCTGCGCAATCCTTAAGGGGACGGGGGTCTTTTCGGATGCTTTCCCGAAAAGAGGCCTGACCCCTTAGTGTCCGGTATTGTCCGCTGACCCCTTATTGTCCGGGTGGTTCCAGCTGGGGTTCGATCTGGTCGGTAGATGACGGTGGAATCTCGCTGGACGAGGTTGCCTCCGTCGCGGGGACTTGGGGATCGACGGGGTTCGAGACTTCTTCCAAAGCCTCGCCCCCAATCGGATCGACGTTTTCCGGTGGTGGCGGCGGAACCAACCGCAGTTCGAAGTGGTTGGTGCCTTGCAGCACGCGGACTTCGTCGGGACGCAGGGTTGCGTCGTCAACGAAATCGGGCCGCTGGACCTTCAACATCTCTGCGGGACTGATGTCGGCCGGCAATTCACCAGGCGTCATCTCATAACGGATCGTGTGGGACCCGATGACCGCCCCGGGAACGTTGGCCAAATAGATCGCTTCGAAGTGGCCCCGTTCGTTGGTGAAGGCCAGCGAAGGCCGACCGCCGGAAACGGGATGAAATTCCAACGCCAGGTTGGGGACCGGCTTGCCATCGTAGAAGACGGTGCCGGTCACCAAACCCAGTGTTGACGACGGCGGCGGTGTGCAGCCGAATGACAACAACAGCCCCAAGCCGATCAGGGTTTGAATGCTGAACTTCATCCCTTCACGAACTCGAAGTTGATTTCGTTGCTGCCGTCGACGATTTCGACTTCGCTGGGCTGTAGTTTCTTATTGCCGCCCATGTCGGGCTTCCGCGAAACGGGAATGAATTCGCCGTCGGAATCCGCAGGCATCTCCGGTGCGGGCCCGTGCACTTCGTAACGGATGGTGTGTTTACCGATCAGGACTCCTTCAGTGTCGGGAGTATAGATCGCGTTGTAACGGCCTTCGCTGTCGGTGACGGCCATCGATGGACGGCCGCCGTCGACAGGCACAAATTCAATCGAAACGCCTTCGACCGGTTTGCCGTCTTGAGTAACCAGGCCGGAGACTTCGCCGATCGGTGGCAGACTCGAGCCGCAACCGGTGACCAGGGCCAATGTGCCGATGGCTGCCAAGCCCTTCATGGCTCGCGTGAACGCGTTCATCAATTCGTTATCCTTTGGTCGAACAAGAAAGTTGGAGGTGTAGACTGGAAAGTTCTTTAGGAAGATGGGGCCGGCAACGACCGGTCAGGGCCGTGCCGGCGCGAGTGATCAGACGCCCGCGATTTGGGCGAGGGCTTCGATTTTTGGCGAAGCCTTAGAATTCTTGGTTGTACGAATAGCGGTCGTTGCGGCCGTTCATCGCCATGAAGACATCGTCGAAGTCGACACTGTCGGTGATGAATTGCACCGAGCCGTCACCCATCGTGAACATCGCACCGCCGGGGTGGTTAGATCGGAAACCGTTGTGCAACGTGTATCCGTATCGCTGGGTGTAGTTACCCGAGTAAATACTGTTGATGGGCCAACGCGGAACGGTGATGTTCGCGGTCCATCCCAACCACCCGTGAAAGGCGGGGCCGGCATTCCAAGCACCACCGGCGTGGCTGCTGGGTCGGCTGTCGGTGCGATTGCCGTCGGCGTGCACCATTTCGGCAGAGTGTTCACCGATGGCGATCGTGTTGCTGGTTCCGTCAATGATGCTGGCGAAACGGGTGTTACGGAATTTGGAGTTGTGGATTCCCAAAACGCCAGCGTCTTGCATCCATCCGTAACCAGTCCACACGTTGCGTGAACCATCCGAGCGAGCACCCGGTGTATAGCCGGCATCGCCGCTACGCTTGCCCGGCGTGAAGTAGTAGCCGATGACGCCGACGTAATCGACCACCTGGGTCATGTAGACCTCCGGTGCACCCAAGGCTTGCGTTGGACCATTGGCTGTGTTTTCACGGAAGTTGGGCAAGTCATTGGACGGGCAATTCAATCCAGGAACGATCGCGTCGTCCAAGACTTCCCAGTTGCGGTTCGCCCCGTCTTGAGTGCTAAAGTCGGTGTCTACAAAAGTCAGCTTGTCATAAAGCGATGACTGTTCGATCTGAGGCAGGATTTGCACCAGCCACGAGGCACCGCGATTGGGATTGCCGGATGCTTTGGCACCCACGTTGGCGGGAAAGACTTTGAAGGCACTGTGATAGTTATGCAGTGCCAAGCCGAGTTGTTTCATGTTGTTGGAACACTGCATGCGACGCGCGGCTTCGCGTGCCCCTTGGACCGCGGGTAACAAGAGGCCGACCAACACGCCGATGATCGCAATGACCACCAACAGTTCCACAAGCGTGAAGCCGGAGCTTCGAGAGAGACGTCGTTTGGTTGAAGAACACATTCCTTGAGTTTCCAAATACATGTTTGAGATAAAGTGTCGGAATGCCGTCGGCCGCGCCGGGCGTGGCTCGAGAGAGGCTTCGTTGATGCCGTTTCGCATCACGCAAGCAACAGGCCACAGAGATCGAAGAGGCGCGGCACACGCCGAAGAGAAACCGGTCCAAACGGTCCTTAGGGGAAACAGGCGGACCAAAGCTGACCGGTGGGGCGTCCAGATAAGTTTACAATTTTTCGAGATTTTTCCGAAACTTCTGAACGAACGGCACGCACAGGAGGGGAAGAAACACCCCACCGGGTGCAACAAAACCGCACAGCAATGCTCAAGATGAAGGCACTGCTGCCTCTTTCGTAGTCACGTCCCAGGCGATCGACAGGAAACACCGGCGGTCGGCTTGGCGGGTGGAGCCCCGGGGGTGCAAAACGGCACAGCATGCCCGACCGACAAAGCCGGACGGCATCCAACGACGCAGCGGTTCACCGTCGTCGACCGCGACAACCGTCCCCTTTCGGGCGGACTGTCGCTGATTCACAATCGTCGGTTTTTCCGCCCGCTTTCCCCGACTGGGTCGATCGGCCGACGATGAAGTATGTGATTGTGATTCCCGACGGGTGTGCCGATGAGCCTCAACAGTCGCTCGACGGCCTCACGCCGCTGCAGGCCGCGAAGCTGCCCGCTATGGACCGATTGGCCGCCGAAGGAACCGTTGGCACCGCCAACAACACGCCGTCTGAATATCCGGCCGGAAGTGAAGTCGCCAACTTGTGCTTGCTGGGCTACGACCCACATCAGTACTTCACCGGTCGTGCGCCGTTGGAGGCTGCCGCCCAGGGGATCAAACTGGACCAGCGTGACTGGGCGATCCGCTGCAACCTGGTCACGATCACCGACCAGACGATGATCGACTTCACCGCCGATCATGTGTCGACCGAGGAAGCCGACGCGCTGTTGAAATCGGCCCAGGAAGCGTTGCAGAGCCCGGCCGGCCGGGAAGCCTACGGTGACATCGTCGACTGTCTGAGTTTCGTCACCGGCGTCAGCTATCGGAACTTGCTGATTTTCCGTGGCAGCGAAGCGATGCCGGCCCCGTTTTCGCCGGAAACCCGATCAACGGCTCCGCACGACCTGACCGACCTGCCGGTGACCGACGCGTTTCCGCGGGGACCAGGCAGCGATCTGCTGGTGCGATTGATGAGCGATTCGGCGGACCTGTTTGCCGACCATCCGGTCAACGCGGCACGGGTGGAAGCCGGTTTGAAACCCGTCACGCATCTGTGGCTGTGGGGGCTGGGCGGTGCACCGGACTTGCCCACGTTTCAACAGCGATACGACGTCCGCGGCGCGATGATCACGGCCGTGGATCTGCTGCGGGGCATCGCCGCGCTGGCGGGATGGGAACGGATCGAAGTCGAAGGTGCGACGGGATACTTGGACACCGATTACGCCGGCAAGGGTGCCGCGGCGGTTCAAGCGTTGGCCGACTATGACGTGGTCTGCGTCCACATCGAAGCCCCCGATGAGGCGTCGCACGAAGGCCGAGTGGAGGCCAAGATCGAAGCCTTGGAACACATCGATCAACACATCGTCGCGCCACTGCATGATGCCCTTCGTGACCAGGGGCCTTACCGCATGCTGGTTTTGCCCGACCACCCGACGTTCTGTCGAACCAAGAAACACACCCATGGGGTCGTGCCGCTGGTGATCGCGGGCGAAGGGATCAATGCGGACGCCGCTAAAACCTTCGACGAAGTGGCCGCCGCCGAATCAGATCTATCTTTTCCCAAAGGTTGGGACATGATGGATCACTTCATGGGCCGGTCCTAAATCTGCCGGCCGGCTGTGGCGGCACCGACACAAACCCCAGGTCTGTCGGCAACGTTTTCAGGCCAAATTGTCCTCCGGCGTGACAACACCATCGTCCGGCGAACGCACATCGACCGTTTTCTATCCTGTCATCTCGATTCCTTTCCATGTCTCTGATCGTCCAAAAGTTTGGCGGCACCAGTGTCGCCGACGCCGAAAAAATCCGCGCGGCCGCTCGCAAGGCCATCCGAGCTCAACGTGACGGCCATCGTGTCGTGATGGTCGTCAGCGCGATGGGCAAAAACACGGACACTTTGCTGACCTTGGCCGACCAGGTTTCCAGCGACCCGCCGGCGCGCGAATTGGACATGCTGCTCAGCACGGGCGAACAAGTCAGCGTCGCGTTGGTGGCGATGGCGATCGACGACATGGGCAGCCGGGCGGTCAGCCTGACGGGCGGTCAAATTGGGATGAAGACCGACAACAGTTTCAGCAAAGCACGCATCCAATCGATCAGCACCGAGCGAATCGAACGCTTGCTGGACGAAGGCAACATCGTCGTGGCTGCCGGATTCCAAGGCATCGACGACGACATGAACATCACGACCCTGGGACGTGGCGGCAGCGACACGACGGCCGTCGCCTTGGCCGCGGTGTTGGGCGCCGACGCTTGCGAAATCAACACCGACGTCGATGGCGTTTACACGACCGACCCTCGGTTGTTGCCCGAAGCCCGCCGGGTGGACGTGATCAGCTACGACGAAATGCTGGAACTGGCCAGCCTGGGTGCGGGCGTGATGCACAGCCGGTCGATCGAGTTTGCCAAAAAGTTTGGCGTTCCGATCCACGTCCGCAGCAGCTTTTCGGACACCGACGGCACGATGATCGTTGCCGAAAGCGAATCAGACAGCTCAGCGGTCAGCGGTGCGGCCATGACGGCGGACGAAGCCCGAGTGACGGTGTTGGACGTTCCGGATGTTCCCGGCAAAAGCCTGCAAATCTTTTCGGCCATCGCCGACAAAAAGATCGCCGTCGACATGGTGGTTCAAAACGTCGGCCAAGACGGAAAGGCGGACGTGTCCTTCACCGTTCCGCGGACCGAATTGATGGGCACCCTGCGTGCGGTCGAATCGGTCTTGCACCACGTCGGTGCCACCGGCGTCACGCATGACGATCAAGTGTCCAAGATCTCCGTGGTCGGCAACGGCATGGTCACACAAACATCTGTCGCATCGCGAATGTTCCGCGCCTTGGCCGATGCCAAAGTCAACATTCAGATGATCACGACCAGCGAGATCAAGATCAGCGCGCTTGTGCCGCGCAGCCAAGCCGCCACCGCATTGCGTGCGGTCCACGAGGCGTTCGAATTGCACCGGCGTCCGGACGACGCGAAATCATGGAGCAAGATCAAAGCGGATCGCGAAGTCGATGCGGACGTCGAACAAGTCATCGCTCGGTTGCGCAACGATGCACTGGAGGCGTTGACGTTGACCGACATCTCCATGGCCGACGGCCAAGCCAGCGTGACCATGTTCGGCGTGCCCGATGAACCGGGAATCGCTGCGAACATGTTCGAAACGATCGGCAATGCGGGCATCGTTGTCGACATGATCGTCCAAGGCTTTGACGGCGAAGATGGATCGACCAGCGTCAGCTTTACGGTCGAAGAATCGGACTTGGAAAAAGGCTTGCAAGTCGCCAGAGAAATCTGTGACCGCCACGGGATGCGAGACGTCCGTGGGACCAAGGGCATCGCCAAAGTGATGGTCAGCGGGATCGGATTGCGCAGCCACACGCAAGTCGGCACGGTGCTGTTCCGCCAACTGGCCGACGCCGGGATCAATGTGCAAATGATCAGCACCAGTGAATTGCAGGTCACTGCGGTGATCGATTCGGACCGCGCCGCCGAAGCGATTGAAAACTTGCGGCAAGCTTTCGCGGTCTACACCGGCCAAGACGACGCCTGAGCCCCCCGATTCGACCCATTCCGGGCCGATCCCCCAACGGTGGCCCGTCGATGCGACCCGCAAAACCGGAATGTGGGGTTCGCGGGGCGCATTTTCACGCGTGTCGGATCGCACAATTCTGCTTGGTTCCCGGTGACGGTGCGACTATCATCGGTTGTAACGACGGTTCAAGAGCGATCCGACGCCAGGGGAAGCGGACCACAGTGGCCAAAGGTCATCGGTTTGCTGGCGATGGTTTCGTCTCTTACGCCTCGATCGTCGTCACCGGTGTCCGTCCGGAACGGTCGCAGATCCACGCGACCGCTGCGGCGGACGAAACTCGTTTCCGATGTGCCTCCGGCCCGCTCCTCTTCGCCGGATACCGAGGCGACACTTTCGCGACAAGGAACCTTTTCGTGACCACCCGACCGATGATGCTTTCCCGATCCATTTTCGCTGCTGCTCTGTTTGGCGTTTTCGCCGCCACCGTTGCCCCTACGACCGACGCGGCACGCCCCGAAAAAGCCCAAGAAGACGGCTTGAACGTCGAATTTTTTGCGGCAATGGATGCTGAACAAATCGAAGTCAAATTCATCCCGCACAATGCCACCAAGGCCAATGTGCTGGTGAAAAACAAGACCGACCAACCGCTGACCATCCAGTTGCCGGCCGCCTTTGCCGGCGTACCGGTTTTGGCCCAGGACATGATGATGGGCGGCGGCGGCATGGGTGGCATGGGCGGTATGGGCGGCATGGGCGGCGGCATGGGTGGAATGGGCGGCGGCATGGGCGGCGGCCAAGCCATGGGCGGCGGCATGGGTGGCATGGGCGGCGGCATGGGCGGCGGCATGATGGGCGGCGGCATGGGAGGCGGCATGGGCATGGGTGGCATGATGCGAATCGCCCCCGAAAAGCAACACAAGATGACCGTGACGACCGTTTGCCTGGAACACGGCAAGCCTGACCCGCGGCCCAAGATGGCTTACAAGATCGTTCCCTTGGACCAGTTCACCGATTCACGCGAAGTCCACGTTCTGTGTGACGCACTGGGCCGCGGCCAGTTGCCGCAAAACGTTGCCCAAGCGGCGACCTGGCACCTGACCGACGACCTGTCGTGGAACGAATTGGCGGTCAAGAACCGGATCGAAAGCAAGTACACCGGCAACGTTCGCTTCTTCAACCTGGCGGAATTGAACGCGGCCAAATTGGTCGTCAACAAAGCTCGCAGCTTGGCCGAACAGATGCCGGAAATCAGCACCGGTGACGAATCGGTCACGACCGACGCTGAAGCGGTTCCCACCGAATCGCCCAGCCTGGATCGCGTCGCCGGCTGATCCGCACTTGGCGGGCTGGACAGTCACGTCGGCTTCGGCCACGATTCGACCCCATGTTGAATCAAGAAGCCTACGAACTGTTCGAGCATATCTGTGAGTACGCCGAAAACTTCGGCCTCCGGCTTCATTCGGTTGCCGGCGGCCGTCTGTTAGATGCCGGCGTCCAAACGCCAGGGTCATTGGACGCGGGTTTGCTGTTGGCGCGATTGTGCATGGGCGACCAAGCGGACATCGCGATCGTCCCGGCGGATCCCGATCGGTTCGTGACGTCCAACCACGTCCACGTTCGCACCGATGCGCCGCTGTGGGCTTGCCTGGGTGCCCAGTACGCCGGTTGGCCCGTCCAGACCGACGACTTCTTTGCGATGGGCAGCGGTCCGATGCGACTGCTGCGGGGTCGCGAGGCGGCTTTGAAAGCCCTGGGTCTGGCCGAAGAAGGCCCCGTCGCCGTCGGCGTGTTGGAAAGTGACAAGCTGCCGGGCGAATCCGTCTTCGCCCACATCGCCCAAGAATGTGGCGTCCAGCCCGATGGGGTCCATCTGGCGATTGCCCCCAGCCACTCGATCGCCGGTGGGGCTCAAGTCGTTGCCCGCAGCATCGAGACGGCGATGCACAAGCTGCACGAATTGAAGTTCGACGTCCGCAGCATCGTGTCGGCCACCGGCACCGCCCCCCTGCCCCCACCGTCCAAGCCGGGCGACATGGTTTCGGGCATCGGACGTACCAATGATGCGATGCTGTACGGTGCCAACGTGACCTTGTGGGCCGACGCCGATGACCAGTCGATCGAATCGGTGATCGAACAAGTCCCCAGCAGCAGTTCGGGCGACTACGGACGACCGTTCGCCCAGGTCTTCAAAGGATACGAGTACGACTTTTACAAGGTCGACCCGATGCTGTTCAGCCCCGCGCGGGTGACGATTCACGGCCTGCGCAGCGGACGCACCTGGATCGCCGGACGATTCAACACGGACGTGCTTCGCGAATCGTTCTTGGGCTGATCCATGTCCCATGCATCTTTGCCGGCGGGGACGCCCGATGGTTCCGCCCATCCAGATCGACCGATCCGCATTTTGGTTTTGGGCGCTGGCAATGGTTGGCATGCCGACCGGCTTCGACAAGCCGCCGACGACTTTGCATCCCCCGGCGTCCAGATCGAATTTGGCCTGTACGAAGAACTGACCAGCCGCCTCACGAGCTCGCATTCATCCGGCATCCGCTGTGGTGGCCAGTCGATTGAAAACTTCGACGCGGTGCTGACACGCACCATGCCGTCCGGATCGATGGAGACGATCACGTTTCGCTTGTCGGTCCTGCATGCGATGGTCCGACACGGGATCCCCGTGATCAATCCGCCGGCCGCGTTGGAGATTGCGATCGACAAGTACGCCACGCTTGATCGGGTCGCACGACTGGGATACCCGGTGCCGCCGACGATCGTGGTGCAAGACCGCGGCGAAGCCATGCGAGCGTTCGAAACTTTGGGCGGTGATTGTGTGGTCAAACCGTTGTTCGGTGGCGAAGGCAAAGGCGTGATGCGGATTCAGAATGCCGACCTGGCTTGGACCGTCTTCAGCACGCTGCAACAGATTCAATCGATCGCCTACATTCAAGCGTTCGTACCGCCGGGTGGTCGTGACGTCCGAATTCTGGTGATCGGATCACGCCACATCGCGGTTCGTCGTGACAGCCGACACGACTTTCGCACCAATGCATCCCGGGGTTCAACGACCAGCCCGATCACCGCCAAACCGTCCTGGATTCAAATGGCTCGCGATATCGTCACCGACATCGGATTGACGATCGCAAGCGTCGACTTGCTGATCGATGATGATGACCAAGTGCACGTCGTCGAAGTCAACGCGATCCCAGGTTGGCGGGGCACGCAAACCTGTCACGACGACTGCATTGCCAGCATGATGTTGCAAGCGGCCATGGATGTGGCGGTTCAAACCAAGTCCTAATCAGCACCGCAACTCCGCCCGCCTCGCCGTCCTTATTCCGCGATCCCATTCGTCTCGCCCATGCCACAGTCTGACCTGTCGAACATCGCCAGCCGGATGTCGATGATGGCTTCGCTGACACCGTCCGCCGTGGCGATCGCACAGCCGTCCGGCCCGCCGGTTCCCGCCGGGGAACGAAGCTATGACGTGACGACGTTTGGCGAACTGGACCAGCGAACCGACCGGATTGCCCGCGGGTTGGTGAAATGGGGCATCCGACCGGGCGACCGCTTGGTGATGCTGGTACCGTTCGGCGGCGAATTCATCCAACTGGTTTTCGGGCTGCTGAAAGCCGGCGCGACCATGGTGCTGATCGATCCGGGCATCAACAAAAAGCATTTGGTCCAGTGCTTGGCTGACGCGCGACCGGACGGATTTGTGGGCATTCCCAAGGCCCAATTGATCCGCAGCGTGCTGAGGCGCCGTTTTCCCGACGCCCGCTGGAACGTCACCGTGGGACGTCGGTATCTGTGGGGCGGACGTACGCTGGCACAGATCGAAGAAATGGGCTGCGATGAATCGATCACGCTTCCTCAGGTGCAACTGCCTGATCCCGCAGCGGTGATCTTCACCACCGGCAGCACCGGTCCGCCCAAAGGTGTCTTGTTCACCCACGCCACCTTTCACGCTCAAGTCGACCGGATCCGTGATCGCTACGACATCCACCGCGGGTCTCGCGATCTGGCATGTTTCCCGTTGTTTGGTTTGTTCGATGCTGTGATGGGCGTCACCACGATCATTCCCGACATGGATCCCACGCGTCCGGCCGATGTGAACCCGGCAAGACTGGTCGAAGCCGTTCGCCAATGGGACATCGACCAAGCGTTCGGATCACCCGCGCTTTGGAAGACCGTGGTTCGATGGTGCGATGAGAAACAAGTCGTCGGGCGCCCGTTCGAATCGCTGCGGCGTGTGTTATCGGCCGGCGCCCCCGTGCCCGCATCGACCTTGGAAAAGCTGCGTGCCGTGGTGCACCCCGACGCCGACATCGTCACACCCTACGGCGCCACCGAAGCGTTGCCGATCGCATCGATCGAAAGCCGCCAAGTCATCACCGAAACCGGGCCGGCCGCCGACAAAGGCAAAGGCGTCTGCGTGGGGACTCGGTTTGAAAACGTTCGCTGGAAAGTCATCGCCATTCGCGACGAACCAATCGAGTCGTTTGACGACATCGAAGAACTGCCCCGTCGCAAGATCGGCGAATTGATGGTGACCGGGCCCATGGTGACACAGCAGTACGTCGTTCGCGCCGATCAGAACGCTTACCACAAAGTCATCGACGCGGACCAAGTTGTTTGGCACCGGATGGGCGATGTCGGCTACTTGGATGAAGAGGATCGGTTTTGGTTCTGTGGCCGCAAAGCGCACCGCGTGGTGACAGCGGAGCGGACGCTGTTCACGATCCCCTGCGAAGCGGTCTTCAACAGCCATCCATCGGTGTACCGGTCGGCACTGGTCGGCCGGGGATCACGCCCGAACCAAACGCCCGTCGTCTTGATCGAAGTCGACCCGAGTCTTGGACCACGGACGACGTCACAGCAATCGGAATTGATCGACGCCTTGAAAGCACTCGCCGCTCGCAATCCGATCACCCGCCGGATCACCGACATTCGTATCCGACGCGAACCGATGCCCGTGGATATCCGCCACAACAGCAAGATTTTCCGCGAACAGCTGACCGCCGAAGTCAACGGCTAGGTTCGACAGTCGACGCTTTGCCACTTCCCCCACCCACACGCGGGAGGGTCGGAATCGAGGGACGAGATTCCGGGGAGGGTTCTTCAAGCGATCGCGTCCTGCCCTCGCTTAGGCTCGACCCTTCCGGTGGGAGGGTGAAAAGGCAATCGCGTTCAACCCCGTATCACTTCACCCTCTCGCCCCGCGGGAGGGTCGGAATCGAGGAACGAGATTCCGGGGAGGGTTCTTCTGCCACGGCAGAACTTCCTCGCCCACACTCACAGTTTGCACGACGCTACTTTCGCGGGAGCGATAGGCGACTTTGGCTCAGCCGCTTGACGCTAGCGTGTCCGGCTCTGGTCTGCCGCAAACAATTTCACTCCGGTGCAACGACTGGATCGTGACGATGGTCCAATCGCCCCAGCGTCTTTTCCAACAAGTGCAGCATCTTTTCGGCTGCACCGTGGAACGCCGCCTTCACCGTCGCATCGTGATGACGCACCGACACGGGTTTTCGCCCTCTCAGTCGGACTTCCATCACACAACGTTTGTCTTCATCCCCAAATTTTTCGCGGCTATTTTCATCCGCCAAAAAGACTTCCACTCGTGTAATTCGATCTTGGTATCGTTCCAGCGTGTCCGTCACCGACTCTTGCACCAATTCCGTCAACCGATCATCACCTTGGATGTGATTGTCCGTGTGCACCAAGACTTGCATCATTGTTCGATTCCTCTAGATGAGCGGAAATTCTTTACACTTTCATTATACGACGCAAACACCTTCGGGGTTTCCCGGAAACGGTTCCGCGGCGTCGGATTTTGCCCTTAGGTGCGTGGGAATCCGATCAGTCAAAACGTGTAGCGGACGGTCCAATCGACCAAGACAGCTTCGCCAGGCGCGGTCGGTGCATCGACGAAGGTAAAACCCGGTTCGTCGGTACGATTGTGATATTCGGTCTTCCATGAACTGACCTCCAGTCCGGTCGTCAGACGGTCGCTGACCCGATAGATACAATTCGCGTAAATCACATCGTTCTTCGTCCGGCCGATCAGACTGTCGTTATCGTTCGGATCATCGATGCTGTACCCCACGTGGCTGCTCAGCTTTGGCGACCAGGCATAAGTCAATTCCCCCCATCCACCGGTGGACCGGATCGGAACTCGCAAGCAGGGACAGACACCCTGAGCGATCCCGCCCAGAATGTTGCTGAGGTTCGATCCGGTGAAAAATTCCCCCTGAACGCTCCACCGCTGCGTCAGTGGCACGCGAGCCTCCGCGTTGAACGACCATGTCCTCAGACGTACATCGTCTTCGGGCCCCAGCGCCGGATTGGCGGGATGCCCGGTGGCAAAGTCAAAACCGGTTTCACCGATGTGCCCCGATACGCCCAGAATCATCGTGTTGCCGCCGACCGCGATGTCATCGAACGTCACGGCGGACCGAGCCTGGATCATCGGCCAATCACCGGTTTCACGAGTCACTCCGGTGGAACTGAACCCAGTCGCCAAGTCTTGAATGACATTTTGTGCAATCGCCGCCTGAAGCGTCCAAGTCGTTGCACCGGAGCTGATATAGCGTTCCCAGCGAAATTGGTTCCTGCGAAACCCAACGTTCCCGGCCGCCCACGAGATGGAAAAGTTGACCGTGTTGGGAATCAGCGGCGAAACGACATCCCAAGTCTGCCCACCTAAAACTCGATTGCGATCGTTCTTGGCTTCCCAGTACACGTGCCGCAATCGCACATCGGGTTGGTTGTCGGTGGTGAAGTTGCCCAAGAAATCGACTTCGAACCGGGCCCCGGTGTCCATGCCGCCGCACCAGTCGATCTGTGGCCCGGCGACCTCCAGACCGATACGGCTGCGACGGGCATCCAGCTCCAGCGCCGGTTCCCCCTGATCTTCTTCCGATGCCACCCACAGGGCGAATCGCCCCGGCACCGTGCGGCTAGTCGCGTACACCAGATCCGACCAAACGGTGCCGTAGGGACGCAGTGTGAATTCGCCGATGTTAAGCGTCGTCGGCTTCGCTTCGGCCGGCACACAAGGCTCGCAGAAACTAACGGGAACCACCGCTGGTTCGGCCCACAGCGGCGTCATGTCAGCGATCGGATCGCCGGTCACATCGACCAGCGTTTCCATGGATTCGTCGCCCGTTACACGATGGTTCGACCCGAAGACCAGGATCATTGCGGCCAGTATCGCGTACCGAACGCCCCCCGCGAACGAAGCGATGTGAGCAGAGCGAGCCACAGGGGGCTGGGTTTCACGACACATCCGACGCCGACGTCTTCGGGGAAGCAATTGAACCTGGTGTTAACAGTGTTCAAGTCGGCGTGCTGAATCGTTGCGATTGTGTTTTCCCGTACAACCGGAAAAGTCAACGCAGATTGCCAGCCGCCTTGCCTCCAAGTCGCCTATCGCCGCGCGAAAGCATCGCACGAATTAGGCTTCAGCGCAAATCTGCCAATCGCACCGCATCATCGATCGCTGGTAGCATCCTTGGTACGGCTTACAAAACCGTTCCTGACAAGCAGCATAGAAAGCCGCCCGAGGGCACCCGATCAATGGTGTTCCACAGCGACCGCTTCACCCTTGGGTTGACCGATTCCCTTCAACAAGTCGTCGAACCACGGCTGGTCGATATCGAATGGCTTACCACCCTTGATCCGAGTGAACTCGATCGCACGTAGTTCATCCCCTTGGTCTTCATCGTGACCGATCACGCCGCCATCACCGGCCAGCGCACAATCGACCGCTTTGTCCGCACAGGTGGAAATCAGATCCAGATCCGCAGCGTTGGACGGCGCCGCACGGCTGAAGTAACCGCTCTTTTGAATCAACGTCTTCTCGGCACCCAACATTTCTGCGAACTGTTTACCGAACCATTTGCCCGGGTTCACCGCATCCAGCTTGTAGTGACCGAACGCATCCTTGGGGACTTCTTCGCCGCGGGATTCCATTTCTTGCACGATCGTGTCCACACCCGCACCTTCACTGATGAAGATGTTGACGCAATCGATTTCGTCCATGATGCCCTTCAGCCGCTCAGCTTCCTTTTCCAAATCGAAGTGCATTTCGGGAATGAACACCCCGTGCACTTCTTTGCGTTCGCGGCTGAGCCCTGATTCCGGTAAGAAGTCCAGTTCGTCCAACATCTCGCGGTACTTCACCGCCGTTGCCGCGGTCAGCCATCCGCAATTGCGTCCCATCACTTCGTGAACGATCAGCATTCGCGGGTTGGCGTTGTGTTCGGCCACCACATTTTCAAAGAATCGAGCGCCCTGTTCCGCGGCCGTCCAAGCCCCCAAGCTTTGGCGGATCGGAATCACATCGTTGTCGATCGTTTTGGGCAGCCCGACGACGGTCAACTCGTAACCGTTCTCGTGCAGGTAAGCGGCCAAGTCGGCTGCCGCGGTGTTCGTATCGTCGCCACCGATCGTGTGCAGAACATCGACCTGGTCTGTCTTCAAACGCTCGGCCGCCACGTGCAGCGGGTCTTGGCCCTCTTGGACCAAACCACGTTTGACGCAATCGGCGACGTTGGTCAATTTCACCCGGCTGTTGCCGATCGGGCTGCCCCCGTGCTTCTTCAACACGTCGGCCTTGTCACGGATTGCCGGGGTCACGACAAAGCTGTCGCCTTGCAGCAACCCTTTGTAACCGGCGCGGTAACAGATGATTTCAACGTCCGGCGCTTTGGAGGTGTACGATTCGATCAGGCTGCCGATCGCGCTGGACAAACACGGCGCCAAGCCGCCGGCGGTCAGAATTCCAACTTTCTTCACAGTCATTTCATGGCTCCGATTGGTTTGGCGGAAGATGATCGCGGGGACCCATTGGTACCCCATGGCGGAATCGATTGGACTTTGAAATCAATCGAGCATCAGCAATCAGGGTTCGGGCACGAAATTCCCCCTGCGGCAACGCGTTTCGGGCACATTGCCAAAATCGATGGGACCAGAAATCTCGGCCTCGAATTTGCACCCACAGATTAAATGATGCACGTGATTTGGTCATTGGGGCGTGCCCACCCGCCACAACCGGTTTGTCCATGGGAAGCCGACGCACCACGACGGACGCGTGAGAGCACTTTACGCCCCACAAAGCTATAACATTTCACCACCGAATCGATCGAATGCCGCCCGTGCTTCGGGCCGGCACTGGTCGTTTTGATCCTTTTCAACTCGCAAGCGTGTCCAGCCCATGAGTATTGCCGACAGCCCCAGCCCCGCCGTGGCGTCCACCTGCGCCATCGCGTCGACCCCAGAACAGCAGGAATTCTTGAGCGACGTGATGCAAGGCTTGTCGGCTGATCGAAAATCGATCCCGTCGAAGTACTTTTACGACCAGCGTGGATCCCAGCTTTTCGATGCGATCTGTGAATTGCCGGAGTACTATCCAACACGCACCGAAGCAACCATCATGCGACGCGACATCGACCCGATGGTACGCCACATCGGCCAAGGCGTCCGGTTGGTGGAATACGGCAGCGGCAGCAGCGTCAAAACACGCATCCTGCTGCGGCACCTGATCGAGCCGCACGACTACGTCCCGGTCGACATTAGCGAAGAACACTTGCACGCCACCGCGGACGACTTGCGTAGCGAATTTCAATCGCTGGCGATTCATCCCGTCGTCGCCGACTTTACCCAGCCGTTCGATCTGCCGCCCGACCGGGGCGCGACCCGGCGATGCTATTACTTTCCCGGTTCAACGATTGGGAATTTCGACGCCGACGATGCCGAGGCCCTATTGTCAAAAATGGCCGACGAGGCCGAGCAGGGTGACGGGTTGTTGATCGGCTTTGATTTGCAGAAAGACGTGGCAGTTTTGGAAGCCGCCTATGACGATGCCCAAGGCGTCACGGCGGCATTCAACATCAACCTCTTGCACCGGATGAATCAAGAACTGGGTGCCGACTTTGACATCGATGCATTCGAGCACCGGTCGTTCTACAATCGCCGGTACCACCGGATCGAAATGCACTTGGTCAGTCGCGGAAAGCAAAAGGTATCGATCGGTGGAAAGACCTTCTGTTTCGATGACGGCGAATCAATTCGAACCGAGTATTCGCATAAATACACCCGCGAAGGCTTCACCGCATTGGCGGCACGGTCCGGATGGAAATCGAAAGCGTTTTGGACCGATGATCGATCCTATTTCGCCGTCATGTACCTGACGCGCGTCTAGCCGCCGACTCATTGCCAAAGTCGCCTTTCGCTCCGCGTATTTAAAGCAATCACGCCGTAACTCAGCTTGCGGGAAGCTCCCTCGGTGCGGACTACGAACCGGCTCAGCCAAAGTCGCCTTTCGCTCCGCGAAAGTAGCGCACGCAACGGGTTGCACCTGAGTCAAAAACGCCACAACCGGGTGTCATCGGCAACCGGCCGGCGTCCGCCTTCGATCATCGAACCGTCAGCACCATGACGTTCTGGTCATCGCCGCCGATCACAACCGGTTGCCCGGGGGCAACGATGATGGTCGTGCTGATGGTTTGGCTGCGAATTTCCGGTGGCATCGATTCATCGTCGGCTTCATCAACGAGCGAATGCTCGACATCGATTTCCAACAACAATTGCTTCCCTTGTGGTTTGATGATGCACTGGCACATCGACCCCACCGAGTACCGTTCCATTCGTTTAGAAACGACACCGCGTCCGGTGGAAACTTCGCCTTCGACCACCGCGACCTGCCGACCGAACTGGACCGACGATTTCATTCCTTGCACACACGATTGTCGCAGCGTGGTCGTCGACTGGACGTTCGACTGGCCTTCCTTGGTGCCAAGCCATTGAAGAATCTCCGTGTTGGACAGATCGGGATCGACCGCTTCGGTCAAGCGATGGCTAGCCACGGTGACTTCGTACACGGACAACTCGGATTCGGCCGCTTTCTTCTCAGCCGCCTTCATCCCCAAAGCTTTCTTTTGAAGCGTCGGTCTTTTCATATCCGCATGATCGTCCGCGACGGCCGGCAAGCATAGAATGAAGACGGCACAGAAGGCATACCAACGCATGGGGGTCACCTGATCGGGGCGAAAGGTCGGGAAGTGGGAGGCCGGAACATTGTAGAGTCAACCGAACCGATTCCGCTTGAATTTTCCGGGCAAGAATCGCTCGGTGCCTCGTGTTATTGGGGTTACCCCAGGTCCACGCCGACTTTTTGCGTCACGGCTTGAACGAAAACAAACAAGGAATGACCGATGAAGGTTTTGGTCGCGATCGATCAATCGACACACTCAATCGCTGCTCTGGACCAATTGGCCGTCCTGGTCGGGGCCGATCAGATGGACATCGAATTGACCGAAGTGGTCGTACCGATGCCGACCTATGATTTTTCCGGTGTCGGTTTCCCCATGGACGTACCGCTTTTGGTCACCGAACAACGTGATGCGGTCAGCGAAGCGTTGAATCGCCTGGCGGATCAGCACAAGGATCAATTTCGTTCCATCAAGACCACCGTCGCAGTCGGTCCGCCCGGATTCGAACTGACTCGCCACGCGCAAGAATCAAACGCGGATCTGATCGTCACCGGTGCGGTCGGCCATAGCGCACTGGAACGCGTGCTGCTGGGCAGTGTTTCCGATCACGTGGCCACGCACGCCGAATGTAGCGCCCTGGTGACGCGAAGTTCAGATGATGCATCCCAAGGCGAACAGGGAAAGCTGACCGATCGCATTTTGATTGCCGTCGGAAATCCCACCAGCGACGATTTGTTCCTGGACTGGATCGACCGCATCGCGGTGCCGGAATCGACAAAACTGCACTTGGTCCATGTCCAAGAAATCATGACGTTCTATCGCCAAGACATTCTGGTGCGTGCACGCGGCTATCTGGAGCAGGCGAAGGACGCCGCGTCGGATCACTTGAAAGCTTTACAACAAAAGTTTCTGGACAAAGGCTTCGCCGCCGAAACCAGCCTGATCGAATCCTCACACATCGGTCGCTCCATTGTCGAACAGGCCGATGCACTGGATTGCCAGTTGGTCGTCACCGGCGACAGCCACCAAAGTGCTTGGGACCGCATCGTGTTGGGCAGCGTGTCACGACACGTTCTGCATCACAGCCCCACATCAGTGCTGATCGTCCGATAGATTCAAACGCTTCATCAGTCTTTCGGCAGATGCACTCGATAGCGATGCACCGCACTGCCGCGTTGAATCCGAACCAGGCACCATGAACGATCCGGACTCTGGCGAATGAGCTCGCGCAATTGATCGGATGTGGTGATGTCGTTTCCATCCAACCCCAGCACGATGTCTTGGTTTCGCAGCCCCACCCGTTGTGCCGGGCTGTTGGGATAGACGTGCGTGATGACAACGCCACGATCAAACTCTGCCGCACGCACCCCCAGCACCCAATCTGTCGCGACTTGCTCCAGGGGAGTCGTCAAATTCTTTGAGACAAGCCCCTGGTTTGGAGACGTCGATGACGGTAAGTCCGTGGTGGCAATCACTCCCCTTGGAATACCAGCAAAGTCGCGATCACCGTCGGCGACTTCCAGATGCACGGTGGCGTACAGCGTGTTATTGGACATGTCGAATTCAACACGCAAAGCTTGCAGCCAATCCAAAAAGGGGAAACGCCACTGCGGATCGGCGGCGGTCACGTCGAACGCGGATTCGGATTCCCAGCGGGTACTGGTCCAAGCAGAATCACCGTCGCGGATTTGATGAACGTATTCGCCGCCCAAAGGACACACAAGGTCACCGCCAAGCAGCATTTGGACACGTTGTTTGGCGGATTCCTCGGGCACACGGAACCATGATCCCATTCGGTCCAACCAAGTCGCGCCCTGGGTCGAATGGTGACGTGCTTGCATGAAGGTGTAGGCTTGGATGTACGGTTCGACTTTGGACCCACGCAACGGATTCATCGTCAGAAACGCTTGGTGCGCCCCACGGTTCGACGTCTCGACCAACTGCTTCCGCGTCCATTGCCGAGTTTCCTCGGAATCACCGACAATGCAGTGCTCATCGGTCAGATCAACCATCGATGCATACTTCATCATCCCTGGGTCACTGGGACGCATCTTGGACAGCGCCCATCCCAGATAGATGATGGCGGACGCACCGCTTGGATTTCCGCCGGGCAACAAATTAGGTGGTGGCATCATTCCCGATTTCTTTGGTGCGGACGCTGGCTTCGATGCGACGTACTCCTCGCCCTTCAACAGCACCGACGCCAACATCTTCAACACCTCAAGCCGTCCCGGACGCATCGCCAGAAAACCACGTGAACTGGCATACAAGCCAGATGTCCCGGCATCGTCCAGGCGTACCTTTCCGCGATCGATTCGAAAATCCACCCGATCGTCGCGAATCCCGAACAGAATAAGGTGGCTGATGTTCGTCCTTTCGCTCATTCGCACCGTCGCTTGACCGTACAACAACGGTGGATCGGACGTTATCAATGCTCGCGATGTCGCGGGGCCGAGGTGTTTTCGCAGCAATCGATACCGGTCTTCGGCGTACGGCGTGATGACGATTTGCAACGATGTCCGCAAATGCTGGGAGCCTGGATCGATCCCTTCATCGCGAAAAACAACCGCAACCGGATCCGCGCGGCGCCACAAACGCAGATACTCCGATGCAAAGCGTTGGTACGTCGCCACCTCCATTCGCGTTGCCCTGTCCAGTGGCACGTCGGGGATCGGCAAGAAGGTCCCTGGAACGCCACGCAAACTATCTTGATAAACCTCCTCCAGCTGAAATGCACGGGCATCGTCGGGACGCTGGCCAAATGATTCTGGCATGTATCGTTCACGAATCAGTCCCAAGTCATCCAGGTCATTGTTTCCCTCGCCAGCCGCCATCAAGTGCGCGATCTTCAATTGCCGGACCTCTTCTAATGCTCGTTCACGCCGCAACATCTCGATGCGATAGTGGGGGCTGATCAAGTTTTGAAAAAACGGATCCCCCAGGTACAGAAACGCATAACTCCGGCCGCTTCCCCTGGTCTTCCATTTGGCGTATTGAAACTCTTTCCGTTTGCCCAACGCATCGATTCCGCGACCGGTTTCAAAGAATCGCTGCACCAAGGTTTTCGAATTGGTGATCAGCAAGAATCCGTCGTCTTCCGCCAGAAACGAACGCACCTGGTGGTCGGGGGTGCCAAGGAAATCCACCGCGTGACCGGCAATGTTGACCTGTTGTCTGTTGCATCCGGCGGTCTGTGATTCCGCATGATCACGCCACTGTTGGAGAATCGCTTTCAGTGGCCCCGTGGACTTTGCCTGCATCAACAGTCCGACCGCGGCGCCATCGTCGAAGAACGGATCCGAGCCGATCAAAGCCAGATCCGATAAATGTGGTTCGATCGGTGTCAGTTCGTTCAGATCGCCGGGAAGCCCAAGCTGGCGTTCGATCATTTGTCGGGTCGATTGTTCGATGACACCCGTTGCCACCACATCGTCCAGCGATCCGCCCCAGCCGACCAACAATCGTCGCAGGTGACGATAGTTGTTGACCGAACCCGTGCGAACGTAGAAACATTCTGCCGGCGTCCGATGGGCGATCGCTTCCACCGCGGTCGCCGGAAAATCGGGGATCCGCAAACTGCGAACGGTCCTGCGCTTTGGCAAGGGCATGTCCGCGTTCGACGCTTCGTAGCGTCGAAGGTTTGATGCGGTACCGTTGATTTCCGTGGATCTATGAATGGCCAACTGCACTGATTCGAACCCGAGCAGCATTTTCACCGCTCGTTCAAACTGGTCCTCCAGCGATTTCGAATCCATCGTCTTGGCTTGCACTTCGATTCGTCGATGCTCGGGAATACCGAACCGAAATGCCATCGTGTCAAGAATCGTCTGTAACTCCGCGCGACCGACTTGCCCGAAACGCGCAACGTCATGTTGAAGCGCTCTCCACCACTGGTCACGCAACTTCTGAACTCGTTGCGCAGACATCTCGACCGACGACAAGGATTCTTCGAACAAGACCTCCTGGTCATGAACGAGTTGAATCGAAAGCGGGCCATCGCCCTTGACCGCAAAATTGGCTTCGATCGAGGATGCTTGATAGGCCCCTTCGTCTTTGTCGTACTGATACGTCACAACGGGATAGAAGACACGTTGTTCGGCATCGACGACGCGAATCGTTTGATCGGGATAGATGACCGGACCTTCGCCATCGATGAACGTCAGCACGACCTTGCCGAACCCCATCGGCTGACCAGCAACCACCTCCGTCGCGGTCGCGGCAATCGAAGCCATCGGATCACGATTCGGCGAATCAGATTCACCGGTCGTTGCGAACGCCGACGCGGCAAACATCAGAACGCCGCAAAATGCCGCGCCGTAGCGTCCACGGAGACCAAAGCGAAATGTACGCACCTGAAGACTCGCTGTTTTGTTGTCCATCGATCATCACAACGAACCCGCGAAGAGATGACCGATACTGCACCTGACACACACCCAATTCAGCGTAAGGAGCCACCCCCTACCAGGCAATCAAAAACCACCCACCGGGAGCGAGTGTGCATCAAATTTCATGGGCCATTGAACGTCAGAGACGCGAGCGTGTCCGACCCTTGGTATTCAGATGTCCAACTTGATTCGTGCGGCGAAACGAAAGCGGATTCACAGTCACTGCCGATGACACTCCCGCGTCATCAAGGCGTCGCCGCTTCGGCCGCATCCGCCGAAGCATCGTTGCCGCTCGAATCGCGAAGTGGGCTGGGACGCAGAGTGTTTTGGATCCCCTGGCGACGTTGCCGCAACTGGTTCAGATACGCCTGGCGGACTTTGCCAAAGCGTCCTCCCTGGTCACTTTCCAATGTTTCGATCGCTTCGTTGATGGATCGAAGTGCATCGACCGGTTTCCGTTGACGACGCTGCAGATCAGCCATGCTCCACAACGACTGTGCCAAAGCAACGCGGAACATGGGAACATCGGGATGTTGTTGCACGATCCGTCGTTGGGTCACCAAGCTTTCGTCGATCATATCTTGCGCACGATCGCCACGTCCGGCCGCATACTGGCTGATCGCCAGCTTCATTTGAACGCTGGCCTGCAGCGATTGATACTCCGCGCTGTCGGGATACTTTCGCACCAATTCGTTGGCCAGACGAATCGATTGCCGCAAGTCATCCGACGCGCGTGAAAACGCGACCGGCCTAGAATCGCCGATCGCCGCGCTGGCCAGCGTGTCAGCGAACTGATACTGGATATCGGGATCATCGGGAAAACGTTTGGATAGATCATCCAAGATTCGAATCGCTTCGTCGCGATGATGTTTTGCCGATTCCGCTTCATCGCGGCGCATTCGATCCTGACGTGCAATGTCTTGATGGGCCGCCGCCAGCGTTTGGGCGTAGACCTTTCGCTGTGGATCTGACTCCAGCAAGACCTCCAGCCACTGGATCGCTTCGCGGCTGCACTGCTGATGCCAACGATACTGCGCCACCGCGCGGTTGGGGCCACGCCGACGTGATTCCCCCATCAACCGAGCCAACAAGGAATCGGGTCCCGGACCAGGGCCGTTGGTCGATGGCCGCATTCCCGTCATCCACTCCGTTGACAGCGTCAAGCTGCCCGCCAGCCGAAGCGACTTTGCCCAAAGAAACGTCAAATCGGATGTCGCGGGTTTGGCCTGGCCTTCGAAGCACCATTGGCGACAGCGTTGCAGCCAAGCCCGAACGTCCGAGGGTCGTCGCAGTGCCGCGGCGACACGCATTTGCCCCCAAGCCACCGCGATGGGCGATTCCACCGGGACGGTGGAATCAACGGCGTCGCCTTCGTCTTCGCCACGTAATTGCGAATAGATTGCCCATGCCTGGTCGTAGGACTCACGCGCTTCGTCGGGACGTCCCAGACGGAACAGAATGTCCCCGATGCTGCGACGTGCGTCGGCCGCCGGCATCCGCAAATCGGTCGCGTTTTCATCGGCGAATTTTTCGAAGAACTGCAGCAGATTTTCCATCAGTTGAACATCGTCGTCACCGAGCGTTGCACCGGAGTCGGCGTCGCGCATCAAGTCGTCTCCGACGCTTTCCCACACCGATTCGGCGACACCGGTTCGTCCGGCCACGTTGTCCACGATTTCTTGGAATGCCGACAACGCCAGCGACAGATTCGTCTCCGCACGTGATCGCTCGCGGACGGCCGATTCGCGTGCACGTTCCGCTTCGTCCAACGCCGCGCTGCGTTGACGCAGATTTTCGGCTGCCTGGTCATAGGCTTTGCCGATTGCCGTCAACGATCGTGTGCGGCTGCGGTTGATGACCGACAACAGCGTGATGACCGACAACAACAGCACCAACACGGTTCCCGAAAGCGACGCGATCCCGGGATTCCGTTTGGCCCAACGCCAAGACCGCTCCATCGCACCGACCCGCCGCGCCGCGATCGGTCGCCCGGCTAAAAAACGCTGTAGATCGTCGCGAAATTCGCCCGCGGTGGCATACCGATGCGTCGGATCTTCCGAAACCGCCTTCATCACGATCGTCTGCAGATCGCTGGGGATGGTTGCACGCAGCGAACGTGGTGGTGCAATTCGACGACGATTTTCGGCTGACAACAATTCCGCGGGTGTCCCTTGGATCGCCGCACGCCCGGTCAGCAATTCATACAGCGTCAGTCCCAAACAATACACGTCGCTGCGGACATCCAGGTGTCCCTTCAGTTGCTCCGGTGCCATGTAGCGCAACGTGCCGACGATTTCACCGGTCTGCGTGAAGCGGTCCGACGATGGATCGGCGGCCAGCCCAAAATCGGTCAACCAAACATGATGGTCTCGATCAACCATCAAGTTGGCCGGCTTGATGTCACGATGCAGCACGCCTTGACCGTGCGCGTATTGCAGCGCGTCGGCGATCGTTGCGATCCAGGCAGCGGTTTGTCGATCATTTTGCAAGTCGACACCGATATCGGGACCGGTGCCGGCCAGCAAATCGGCCAGACTGACGCCGTCGACCAGGTGCATCGCATAAAAGAGCAAGTCGTCTTGCTGGCCCACGCCATACACGGCCACGATGTTCGTGTGGTGAAGGCCGGCGATCGCTTCGGCTTCGCGTTGAAATCGTTGTCGATGGGACGGGTGATCCGCCGCACGCCAGCTCATCACTTTCAATGCGACGTGTCGCCCCAATGATTCCTGAACGGCTTCATAGACGACGCCCATCCCGCCGCGCGCGATCTGGCGAACGATTCGAAAGTCACCGATCTTTTCGGGGGCGATGAAGCAATGGAACGACAGGTCGTCGTCGGCCGACAATGCCCCCGTGGTGGTCGCCGAGATGTCACGACGTGTTCCGCCGACGTTCAGCTTTTCCATCGCTTCGATCGACGGCAGCATTTGCCGCAAAATGTCGGCATGCTCCGGATGCGAAGCCGCGATCGATTCGATGTCCGGCGTTTCGCCCCGTCGGATTCGCATCGCAAAATCCTCTGCGATTAGATCCACCGGATGTCGGTGTTGCGAATCGTCGCTGACCGGCATCGTTCCGTCGGACGATTCGGGATCGACTTGTCCGGCACGGTCTTGGGCAGGATCATTTCGACCGGGATCGATCACGGTGCATCCTTGGGCTGTCCGGACGTGTCGGCACGAACCTGACTGACAATGTCGGCCAACCGACCGGCGGCGCGCACGTATCGATTGCTGGCGGCGGTGGGGCTGAGATTCAGAATCTGTGCGACTTCCGCGTTGCCGAGTTGTTCAAAATGTCGCAACGCCAAAACTTCACGATCAATCGGGTTCATTGATTCCAACGCCTCACGGACGCGATGCAGGGCTTCGTTTCGGCTGACGATCTGGCTGGGGGACTGGATCGCGTCGACCAGACGACACGCGATCGACAAACTGGTCGCCGCGGAATCGCCCGGTGTGGCCAACCGAATTTCACGTTGCGGGCTGCGTGCTTCGCGGAACTGTGTCCGCTGCATGTCGATCAGCACTTGCAGCGTCTGTTGTCGCACCCAGACAAAGAACGATACCGATGGCTGGTCCAGAAAATCCACCAACCGGCGTGAAATCCGTAGGTACGCTTCCTGCAATACGTCGGCCGCATCGATCCGTCCGCGGACACGTGGGTCCAGTCGAAACGAGACCATGCGGTGCAGACGTTCTTGGTAGGTCGAAAACACATCCGCCAGTGCAGACGGACCGCCCGCACGCAATCGCCTTAGCAGCGTCGCTTCCGCCGCATCGATCGAACTGGAGTTTTGGTCTTCCAAAGAAATTCCAACTTTCCAAATTTTGCCCGTGGATGGTCCCGAATCCGCGTCGGTACCCAAAGTACAGACATTCCAGGACACCGAACACTTGCGGCGATCCGGCCGATGGTGCTTTCGCCCGCGAATCGATGTCCGATCCGCTCCATCCCATCCAAAAGTGGACCCCACGATGAATCTTACCTGCCGTTTCGCGGTTCTGTTGGCCGCCGCCATGATGATGACTCCCGCATGGGCCGACGATGATTCGGATTCGCCACGCGGCCGCTTCCGTGCTGGTCGCGGCGCCGGCGGTCCCGGTGCCGGGCCTGGTGGATCGGGCGATCGCCCGCCGTTCATGGACATGATCCGCCGCATGCCATTGGTTCGGGCGTTGGACGCCGACGGTGATGGCGAATTGTCCAAAGAAGAAATCGCCGGTGCTTCGGCGGCACTGGCCAAGCTGGACCGTGACGGTGACGGCACCGTCAGCACTCGTGAATTGATGCCTTCAATGGGGCAAGGACGCGGTCGCGGTGCCGGTTCGGGCGACGACGATCGAGCATTCGGACGACGCGGGTTCATGCCCGGACGCGGCGAAGGCGGCCAAGATGGCGATCAAGCCCGTAAGCAACGCCAGCAACGTTTCCGAGGCGGCGATGACGCCGATGCATCCGAACGACTGAAGAAAATGATGTCGATGCGTGACACCGATGGCGACGGCAAATTGTCCGGCGACGAGATTCCTCAAGGCATGCAGCGTGCCTTGGATCGAATCGACCAAAACGGCGACGGTGCTTTGGACGAAGCCGAGTTGGCGGAAATGGGCAAAAAGATGGCCGGCCAACGCGGACGTCGCGGTGAAAGTGAAGAAGGTGCCGGCAAAGGCGTCCGTCCCAAACGACCGAATGCCGAGTGATCATCACTCCGTCAGGCTTGACCGATCCAGCTATCCGCTCCGGTGCATCGCCATGTCGCGATGCACCGCAGGTCTTTTCATCGCAGAAGTCTCTTCTTTTCCACGGTGCGTACAATGCCAGCGATCTCTCGCTCCGCCGAATCCACATCCGTGCCAAATCGGTCACCTTGGGCGCGTCTTGCCATTTTGGCCAGTTGGATGATCGGTTGTTCGGTCGCTTGGACCATGACGGCGTCGGCCCAGGAAGACACGGACGCCAACATCACACCGGAACAACTGCGATTCTTTGAAACGAAAATCCGGCCGGTGCTGGTTGAACACTGCTACCGATGCCACAGCAGCGACGGCAACGGCGTGCGTGGCGGTTTGCTGGTGGACAGTCGACGTGGATTGGCGGATGGCGGCGACAGCGGACCGGCGATCGTCCCAGGCGATCTGGTTGAAAGCCTTCTGTACAACGCAATCACCTACGAAGATTTTCGGATGCCACCCGGCGGTCGACTGCCCGCCCAAACGATCGACGACTTTCGACAGTGGATCGAGATGGGCGCCCCCGATCCACGAGTTCAAGAAATTCAACATGTCGACAGCGGTGTGACCGACGAAGACATCCGGCAAGGCAAAGCACACTGGGCCTACCAACCAGTCAGCCCCACCGATCCGCCGCAAGTCAGCGACGACGATTGGTCCACCAGCGAAATCGATCAATTCGTCTTCGCAAAAATGAGATCGAATGATCTGCAGCCCGCCGTCGACGCGGAAGCAAACGTCGTGCTACGCCGGTTGTGTTTCGACTTGACCGGATTGCCGCCCAGCCCGCAGCAGATTCGCAGCTTTCAATCGGCTTGGGAAAAGAACCCACAGCGTGCGATCCGCTGGGCAACCGATCGTTTGTTAGATTCCGACGAATTCGGACGCCATTGGGGCCGGCACTGGTTGGACGTCGCACGGTACGCGGAATCCAGCGGCAAGGAAGCCGACATGACGTTTCCCCATGCGTGGCGGTATCGCGACTATGTGATCGATTCGTTCAACGACGACAAACCCTACGATCAGTTCGTCCGCGAACAGATTGCCGGCGACCTGTTGCCCGCCGAATCGGATCAGCAATGGGCCGAGCATTTGATCGCAACCGGCTTCCTGGCGATCGGCCCGAAAACGCTGACCGAACAAAACCCGCGTCAGTTCCAAGCCGATTTGATCGACGAACAAATCGACACCACCACGCGTGCGATCCTTGGCGTCTCGGTCGCTTGCGCACGATGCCACGACCACAAGTTCGACCCGATCCCACAAACCGATTACTACGCCTTGGCGGGGATTTTCGCCAGCACCGAAACCTACTTCGGCGGCATCGCCAGTCGACGGGCGCGACGCGGAAGCGATCTGTTGGTGCTGCCCATCGATGACCCCAATCCGTTTGATCCATCGGTGGATCCTGATGAACTGAAAGAAATCCCCCAGCGATTGACTCAGTTGCGGATCGATTACGCCGAAGCCCGACGTCAACAACGCAATCAAACCGCCGATATGTCAAGCGATGCTCAGATGCGTCGAAATCTACTCAGCCAAGGTCAGATCGATCAACAGATCGCGACGTTGACCGCCAAAGCCAACTCCGTCGACCAGTCGGGCCAGCCGCTGTCGTTTTGCATGGGCGTTCAAGACAAGGACGTTCCGGTCGACGGTCGATTGTTCATCCGTGGCGATGTGACTCAACCGGCACAAGAAGTCCCGCGTGGGCTTGTCCGCGTTCTGTGTGACGATCCGATGCAGATGCCCTCCGATGCAAGCGGTCGTCTGGAATTGGCCCGCTGGATGACCGACGATCAAAACCCGTTGACCGCTCGGGTGATGGTCAATCGAATCTGGTTGCATCTGCTGGGGCGTGGACTGGTGGAAGACCCTGACAACTTTGGCATGTCGGGGACCGCACCCACGCACCCGGAACTGCTGGATCACCTGGCCGCTCAGTTTGTCGAAAACGACTGGTCGGTGAAATCGATGGTTCGGCAAATCGTCACGTCACGAACGTATCGTCTTTCGTCCACCGCCGATGACGCTTCCTTCTTGGCCGATCCGGAAAACAAATATTACAGCCGCGGAACCTACCGACGTTTGAACGCCGAATCGATTCGCGACGCGATGCTGGTGGCGGCCGACCGTTTGAATCATCAGACGCCGCGTGCCTCGGAAATCGCGGAATACGGTCCCACGGTCTTGGGTCCCGATGGTCGTCCGCCTCGAGTGGCAATCCGTGACGAGATCGTCAAAACGATTCAATCGCGTTTTAACGAATCGTCGTTGGGGCGAATGCGTGACGCCATGCGACGACGGCGTGGGAATTCCCAACAGGGGCAGCCATCGCCTCCGCCAGTCGACCCAAGTGCCCCGGCGGATGTTCGGTCCAACGACCGCAGCGTCTATTTGCCGATCGCCCGTGGATCGGTCCCCCGTTCGCTGGACGTGTTCGACTTTGCCGACACAAACATGTTGATCGGTAAACGCGACAGTTCCAACACGGCACAACAGGCCCTTTTCTTGTTGAACAACGATTTGGTGATCCGCTGCAGCGATGACTTCGCCCGGCGTTTGATTCGCGAAAATGATCGCCCGGCCGATCTGATTCGTGACGCTTACTTGATCGCCTATGCCAGGGAAGCCACCGCCGATGAAATCGCCCAGGCGGTCCGCTTTCTACGCACCGCCGCGTCGACCAAAAAAGAAGAATCATTCGCATCGACGGGTTCGTTTGGACGCCCTGGGATGAATCGTGCATCACGGTTTTCCGGCCGACGGTTTCCTCAGCAACGCAACAGTCGCAGCGACGTCAATGTCGAAGCGGTCCGTCAGTTTTGTCACAGCTTATTGGCTTCGGCCGAATTCCGTTACCTCGATTAGAAAGTCAAACCAGCCATGAATCCTTCTTTCGGAATCGGATCGCGACGCCACTGGTTACAAACCGCTTCGGCCGGATTCGGCTACCTGGCCTTCGCCGGGATCAGCGGACGCAACGCAGCAATCGCGTCACAAACGGACGAAGCAGCGACAGATCAATCGTCGCCGAACCCGCTGGCCGCGAAGTCACCGCATTTCCCGGCGACCGCCAAACGAGTGATTTTCCTGTGCATGCAGGGCGGTCCGTCACACGTCGACACGTTTGACTACAAACCGGAGCTGCAAGAAAACGCGGGTCGACCGGGGGTCTATGGTGGCCGTCTGTTGGCGTCGCAGTGGAAGTTCCGCCAGCGTGGCGAAAGTGGGTTATGGATTTCCGACCTGTTCCCCAACGTCGCCAAACATGCCGACGACTTGGCATTGATTCGTTCGATGCACTGTGACCAACCGGTGCACCCGAGAGCGTTGACGCAAATGCACACGGGCAACGCCCAGTTCGTTCGTCCGTCGTTGGGGGCGTGGACGCTGTACGGTTTGGGAACGGAAAACGAAAGTCTGCCGGGATTCATTTCACTGAATCCGCCGCGTGGTGCGTCACAGAACATGGGCAGCGCGTTCTTGCCCGCGGTGTACCAGGGCACCGGGATCGGCCGCGCATCCCGGCGTGTGGCGACCAATCGTCGTCAAAGTCCCAGCAATCCCGCCGATCAAGTTCCCGACATCAAGAACGACCGACTTGGCGAATCGGCCCAGCGACGTCAATTGGCCTACATTCAATCGCTGAACCGTCGCAAACTGTCCGGCGATTCACGGGATGCCGCGATCGAGGGTGCGATTGAATCGTTGGAACTGGCGTTTCGCATGCAAGACGCGGTTCCCGAGTTGATGGACATCGGCGATGAATCCGATGCGACGCGACGCCTTTACGGTTTGGACAATCCGACAACGTCCAGCTTTGGGATGCAGTGCTTGATGGCTCGCAAGTTTGCCGAAGCAGGCGTGCGTTTTGTCGAAGTCACCCATGGAAACTGGGATCACCACTTCCGGCTATCCACATCGCTGCCCCAACGATGTGGCGAAGTCGATTTGCCGATCGCCGGCTTGTTAGCCGACTTGAAACAACGCGACCTGTTGAAAGACACCCTGGTGATCTGGGGAGGTGAATTTGGACGCACCCCGGATGCCCCCGGTGGCGACGGACGCGATCACAACAACAACGGCTACACGTTGTGGATGGCCGGTGGCGGCGTTCAAGGCGGAATCAGCTACGGGGCGACCGACGAATTTGGATTCAAAGCCGTCGAAAACCCGTGTCACATTCACGACTGGCACGCCACGATCCTGCACCTGATGGGGCTGGACCACAAACGGTTGACCTATCGATACGCCGGACGTGATTTTCGATTGACCGATGTGGCCGGCAACGTGGTGACGGACATCTTGCGCAACCCAGCCTGATCGACGGTATCAACGTTTCCTACGCTTGCAACGAACGGGACAAGATTCGCATCGTGTCGGCTTGATAGCCGCGGACACGCTTGCTAGCTTCCGCGGCCTTTTGTTTCGCGGCATCCTGATCAGTCGCCATTTGCAATACCGTGTCGGGAATCCGGGCGACGTCTTGTTCGTCGTCCAAGTCGAACAACCAATCTTGTAATCCGATGTCTCGCCACATCATCCCTTTGCTGGTCTGTTCGGCAAAGCGACATACAATCGCGGGGATTCCGTGGCCGATGCACATGATCGGCGAATGCATTTCGTTGCCGAACAGGCCCGCACTTCGCGTATAAACACTGACGGCTTCACCAGTCAGCCAATAATCCGGTTTCCAAACCACACGTTTGCGAACATCATCGTCCAGCTTGTCGTAAACGTTTTGTTTGCCCACTGCCATCTGCGTCTGGTCTTCGGGACACAGCAAGATCTTCATCTCCGTTTCCCGGACCACACGTGTGATCGCATCACGCAACGGGCGATGGTCGTGTTCACGCATCTGTTCGTTCCGCTGATGCTTCACCGGATCCATCGGCCGCTTCTTCGACGGGATTGTCCAGTACGGCGTGTAGCGTAATCGTGGGATGCAGCACAAAAACTGCTTCGGCGTCAGATCGTGGCTTCGAAGAAACGCATCAGCTGCGGCATCATCACGCAGGTCACACGCAAACGCGGCGTCCGGCCCGAATTGCATCACGGGACACTGGCACCCCAGTGATTTGGCTAGTCCCAATGACACAGAATCGCGGAAGAACACAAAGTCGGCATTCGTCAGATGTTCGATCGTCCGTGCCATCGCTTCGTCCGATGTGGCCGTGGTGGACGAAGACTTCTTCCTGGGCAACGTGATGCCATAAACCCCATACGGTTTGTCGGTCGCTTCGCGCCAACGTGCAATGTCCTTTTCTGCGACAAGCGAAGCACCACTGCCGTGCAGAAAGAAATCACATGACTGGATCGCCGCTTGGCGGTCCGATTCGTTTCGCAAAATGTTCAGTTTCGGGAACCGATTCATCAACAACTGATCCACGCCGTTGTCGATCTTCGATGGCCACAGATGCACCTGAGCCGATGGCAGGTATTGCTCCAAAATATGCAGCAATCCCGGCGTGTGCGCGATGTCGCCGATGTTGACCGTTTGCCAAGACGAACGCAACAAGATCTGGGGTGTCGATCCCGCATCGGCAAGACAACGCTGCATCGTGGCAGCCAAACTGCCAAACAAACCGGCGGACAGGAAATGGCGACGTTTCATGTTGGGGCAGACCAAAACTTGGCAGGATCAATACGAGGCGGGCGAGATGGAACGAAAGCAAAGGGGACGATCACGGCGATTGAATCGACAGCACTATTTCAAGGCACGGACCTCGCCATGCGTCCGCGTGCGATTCAGTTTGGCACGCAGATCGTCCGCCTTGTCCGGGTACCTGTCGATCAAGTTATCGTGTTGGGACAAGTCGTCCGACAAACGATACAGTGCCGCGGAAGAATCATCTTTGGCATAGCCGAAGGCTTCATCAAACCAAGCCGGCACCGCACTGTGGTTGCCGGTCTTTGCATCGACCAGCACCCAATCGCCTTCGCGAAATGCAAACTTGTTCGCGTACGTGTTGTGCACCACCGAATCACGTGCCGATGATTCACCGCGTAGCAGTGCCGTTTGATCATGGCTGTCTTCGGCCATCCCCTCGGGCACGTCCGCGCCGACGACCGCCGCCAAGGTGGCGAACAAGTCGACTTGGCTGATCAACCCGTCGTTGACGGTTCCGGGCTGGACGTGGCCCGGCCATCGAATCAGCATCGGTATACGGTGTCCGCCTTCCCAAATATCACGCTTCAATCCACGCAACGGACCGGTACTGCGGTGGTCGTGATTGCGAATCCGTTCGTAGGCGTATTTTTCGGGACCATTGTCGGCACTGAAAATCAACAAAGTGTTTTCGGTCAAACCGTTCTGGTCCAACGCATTGAGTAATTGGCCCAGATGGTGATCGCTTTGCGCGATGAAGTCGCCGTAGGGCCCGGCATCCGTTTTACCCTTCCATGCTTCGGTGGGAATGATCGGTGCGTGCGGCGAAGTCCATGGCCAATACAAAAAAAACGGACGATCGTCTTTGGTCGCCTGATCCACCCATTGCACGACATGTTCGGTCAAGGTCGGCATCACGTCGTCTTGTCGCCATCCGTCGACCATCGGTCCCGGCCGCCCTTCGGCGGACCCTTCGTCCGGTTCAGGATTGGGGGCGTAAGGCACCGTCGGCGGCTGAACCACGCGGTCGTCTTTGATCCACGCATAGGGCGGAAAGTTCGGGACGTCGTCGCCAAAGTAATGATCGAACCCGTGTGCCAACGGGCCGTCGGGAATCGGCTGGGACCAATCATAGGCATCGGCCGGCCAAGTGCGTTTTCGCCCCGTGCCGATCATCTGGGCGTCGGGCTTTCGCAGCGCCGCCCAGTCCCAGCCCAGATGCCATTTGCCGATGCAGGCGGTCGCATAACCGCGTGACTTCAGCATTTCCGGCAATGTCGTGCGGTGTGGATCGAACACGGATTCGCCCCACGAATTGACGATGCCGTGGAACTTTCGCCAGTGATAGCGTCCGGTCAGCAGTGCATAGCGGCTGGGTGTGCAGATGCCTGACGAACTGTGTGCATCAGTGAACCGCATCCCTTCGCTTGCCAGTCGATCCAGATTGGGCGTCGGAATTTTGGAATCAGTATTTTGGACCGCCAAGTCTCCATAACCCATGTCGTCGGCGTAAACGATGACGATGTTGGGAAGCGGTTCAGCCGCTGCCTGGGACGGTTCTGCCGCGAACAGACAAACGACGGCCAAACAACCAAACCAGAAACCGGCCCTGACGCGATTCGCGGTGCCAGAAGACCGATGGAGCAAGCTGAGTGACATGATGGGGGGACGCGTTTAGTTTTGATGCAATCAGGCGGGCGTCGCGGCGAGGCCGCTATTTTCACGGCATACGGTTTTGCCAAGCCGTTGGAGCCTCCTTTATAGTCGATGCTGACTTCGGGCACGCGTGTGGCGTTATGAACAGGTCACAGACACGACCGGCTGGTTCCTTGGTCCCATCCAACCAAAAAAGATTCACGTGATGACAAAACACTTTGCTGCTCTGTTTTTGATCGGGCTGATGTGGGCCGACACGGTGCCGGCCCAGGATGACTGGACCGGTTGGTTGGGTCCCCAACGCGACGGGATTGCCCGCGGGGTGGAATTGCCCGATTCGCTGCCGGACGAACTGAACGAGCGTTGGTCGATCAATGTCGGCACCGGGTATGGGTCGCCCTTGTTGGTCGGGGATCATGTGTTTCAACACGCACGCCAGAACGACGCCGAAGTGTTGTGGTGCATCCGTGTCGATTCCGGTGATGTGGTTTGGAAACAGTCGACGCCGGTCCCGTTCAAGATGGGCAACGGCGGTGAGTGGCATGGCAAAGGCCCCAAAGCGTCGCCAGCCTATGCCGACGGCCGCGTCTTTACGCACAGCATCACATCGGTCTTGTCCGCCTTTGATGCGTCCAGCGGTCGTCAATTGTGGCAACGGGATCTGACCAAAGACTTCTCCGCACCGTACCCGTACTGGGGTGCCAGTGCATCGCCGGTCGTTGCCGAAGGCTTGGTCGTGTTGCACTTGGGCGGCGACGACGACGGAGCGTTGTTCGCGTTCAACGCGGAAACCGGTGAAACGGTTTGGCGATCGGGAACCGAAGGGGCGTCCTATTCATCACCGCTGATCGCCACCATCGACGGGACCGAACAAGTCGTTCAGTGGAATCATCAATCGCTGGTTGGTGTCCGCTTGAACGATGGACAGCCATTGTGGTCATACCCCTTTCCTCACGTCGGCAGCGACCAAAACATGCCGACACCGACGATCATCGGATCGACCATTTTCTTAAGCGGTGAAAACCGTGGTGCACATGGCTTGTCGATTGAAAACGACGGCGAAGTCTGGTCGGCAAAGCCCGTTTGGCATCAAGACGACGTGGCGTTGAACATGAGTTCGGCCATCGCCTATGAAGGCAACGTGTATGGGTTTTCGCAGTACGACCGTGGCCGGCTGTTTTGCTTGGATCCGACCAGCGGCGAAGTACGTTGGACGGGACCACCACGCACCGGCGACAACGTGATGTTGTTGGCAGCCGACGGTCACATCGTCGCGCTGTTGGACACCGGCAAACTGGTGATCGCTGAAGCGACGCCGGACGCTTATCGCGAAGTCGAACGCTATGACGTGTCGGATCAGCCCACCTGGGCACCACCGGTCATGCTAAGCGACGGCGTGTTGATCAAAGACAAGGAAACGCTGAAACGGCTGGCCTGGTAAAAAGCCGTCTTTCGCTCCGCGAAACAAATTGTCGCCTTTCGCTCCGCGAAAGTAGCGGAGGGCATGGAACGCAACTTTCGCGGAGCGAAAGGCGACGATGGTAAAAACCGCTTAGCCGACGTGTTCCAACAATTGGTCGATCACATTTTCCACGCTCAAGCCTTCCGCTTCCGCTTTATAACTCAGCAGAACGCGGTGCCGCAGGGTTGGTTGAGCCAGGGCACGAATATCGTCAAAGCTGACGTGTGCGTTACCACGCAGTAGCGCGCGTGCCTTGCCGCCCAACACCAACGTCTGTGCGGCCCGCAAGCCCGCGCCCCAGCTGACATACTGGTTCACAAAGTCCGGCGTCCCGTCGCGCCCCGGCCGGCTGCTGTCGACCAGTTTCACCGCCATTTTTGCCACTTCGTCGGCGATCGGTACACGGCGAACCGCTTCGTGAAAGTTGATCACGTCTTCGCCGCTGAACAATGCTTCGATCGGCTCCGGCTTTGAAGCGGTCGTCTGCAGCACCACCGCCAATTCGTCCGCCGGCGGCAAGTAATCGATCAAAACGTTGAACATGAACCGATCCAACTGAGCCTCCGGCAACGGATACGTGCCTTCCATCTCGATTGGGTTCTGAGTCGCCAAGACAAAGAACGGCTCGTCCAACGTGTATTTTTGACCGCCCGCGGTGACCTGATGCTCCTGCATTGCTTCCAACAACGCCGCTTGTGTCTTTGGCGGCGTCCGGTTGATTTCATCCGCCAGAATCACGTTGGCAAAGATCGGGCCTTTGACGAACTGCATCTGACGATGTCCGTCGTGGGTGTCTTCCAAGATTTCCGTTCCCGTAATGTCCGCCGGCATCAGGTCGGGCGTGAACTGGATCCGCTGGAACCGCAGCCGAAAGACTTGGGCGACACTGCGCACCAACAACGTTTTCGCCAAGCCGGGTGCACCGGTGATCAAACAATGCCCGCCGGCGACCAGACAGATCAACAACTGTTCGATCACATCCTTTTGACCGACGATCGTCTTGGCCAATTCGGCCTCGATCTGCGTGCGACCATCGCGCAACTGTTGTACGACGCGGCCTTCTTCTTCGACGTTCATCATGATGGGATTGCTTGTTGAAGGATGGTGGGGCGGGGAAGCGTCCCGGCGGGTTCGACGCCAGCGATGGGCCGAATCACCTTGATCGGCATGGGATTGGATTCAGTGGGTCATCGCATAGGTGACGATGTTGATCCCCAACGGGTAAGCCTTCTTGACGGAAAACTCGTTGAAGTACCACGGGTCTTCGCCTTCGCGTTCCCATCCGTCGCCCAAATCCGTGTTGTGACAAATGAAAACCATGATGCGTCCCGCGTCGTCGTAGATCGCGCGATAGTGGGGCGTTTCGGTATCGTTGTTCCAAGACCGTTCCCACGTTTCGATTGAACCATCGGCACGGCGCCGTGCTTGTCCGATCGCGGGTACCTGCGGCTTTTCCTTCAAATCGTAAACGTTATGAAAGATCTCGTGTTCCAGCGGCACTTCGCTGGGCGTTCGATCGGGAAACACACGTCGCAGCTGTTCAGCCAAGTTTTGGTATTCACGATCACCCCAAAAATCGTCCACCATCAGAAAGCCGCCGTTGTAGCAGTACTTTCGAAGTGCGGTGACCTCATCATCACGAAAGTACAATTCGCCCGGTTCGATCATGTAGATGAACGGATAGTCGAACAAACGATCGTCGGTCAGATCCAGAACAATTGGCTCGGGGTTCACCTTCAGCGAAGTCAACTGATGCAGCCGAAGTGAGAAATTCAAATCACTATCGCGGAAGTCCGTTGCCCATCGACCGCCGCGACCGCCCCACGATTCGTATCGGATCCGCACAAACGTGAATAAATCCGTTTCAAAGTCCGCGTCGGTTTCCCATTCGGGAACGCCATTACGTCCGGCGTCGCGCCAATCGCGACCGCCCCAGCCATAGCCGTACCCGCCACGCCAGCGGCGCGACTGGCTGAACGCCACCGCGGACAGCATCACCAGCAAGATCGCGGAAACGAAAACCGTTCGTGGCCGTCGCAGCATCATGGCCGGGCTCCTTCGACGGGTTCGGGTTCATCGGCGATGCTGCCCCCACCGGGGCCACCGGTTTCTGATTCGACACGTTTGTCTGTTTCATTGGACAAGGACGTATCATCCGCGTCGGTATCGCCGGTGCCGCTGTCATCGAAATCCGCTGATGCTTCGTCATTCGCATCCTCGGTATCCGCGCGACTGACGCGAACCAGCAACGCCAAAGCATCGCGAAAGCGTGGCGCGTCTTGCAGCGCTTTCAAGACCGATCGTTTGGCCGCCACCGTATTGTCCAACTGTTCCCAGCACGTCGCCAGTTCATAGTGCAGCCCGACCGGATCGATGGGGTCAAGTTCCAACAGGGCTTTCAACGGAGCGATCCGATCCGCGGGCCGATTCAATTCCTTCGCCGCCCGATCGGCCCAAGTGTGCCCCACGGTCATCAGGGGATTGATCGCCAAAATTCGCCGGGCCTGATCATGAACTTCTTCCCAGTCTTTCCGCTCGGCCGCCAACTCCGCAAGCCGCGCGTGCGCCGGCCACAGGTCATCGTTCTTGGACACTTGCCGGCGCAGCGTTTCGGTTTCCTTTTCGACATCGCCATTTTTGCGATACAGCGACGCCAACGCAGCCAACACGCCGCCACGATCCCCATGATCAACACCGGCATCCAACAGTCGTTGATAGATCTCGATTGCTTCATCCCGCTGGCCGGCCTCGGCCAAGGTGTCCGCTTGCAACCGCAGACTTCGATAATCCTGCGGATGTTGCTTCATCCATTCCGCAATCGCATCCGGATCGCCGCCTTCGGGCGGTCCATCGGGATCCCACTGAACGCCCTTGCCGAAATCTTCGGCGACCGATGTGGCGTAGGTCAAAAACCCCTGGTCCAATCTGGCCAGCGATCCCAAATTGGCCTGTAACGCGTCGTTCATCGATCGGCCATTGCCGAGATCGTCCAACACCGCGTTCACTTTCTCTTGACCGTATTGATCCATCAGGTATTCCACCGCCAGTGACGATTGGTAATACGCGAACTGCAGATGAACCGGTGACTTGGGCGCCAAAAACGCCGCGCTTAACTGGCTGATCGGAACCAATTCGCCGTCGCGAACCATCATCTTGTAAGTCGGCGTGATTTGTTCGCTCCAAGACGGGTCCCGCTGACGTTCCTCATAGACCGAAATGCCTTCGCTAAGCCAACGCGGCATGCGGTTTTTGGTTTTATTCAACGTCACGACGTGACAAAATTCGTGCCACAAAACGGCTTGCCAATTCGACGGCGTCGCCCCCTGTGATGCCGGACTGTTCGCCGTCACAACATTGCCGAAACAAACGCCCAAGAACCCGGCTCCGCCCGGAAGCCCGAAGGTGCGAATCGCAAAGTCCTCCTGCTTGGGAAAGATCTCGACAACGACCGGCTGATCCAGCGTCACGCCATATTTCTTACACAGCACCGCTTGGGCTTCGGTCAATAGCTCCAAAACGTCGCCGCCGTACACCGCAGCTTCGCGGGCATCCATGCGGACGTGAAGATTGTCCGCTGACAGAGTGGAGAAGTCTTTGATCGAATCATACAGACTGATCAAGTTGTACGCGGTCACGTTGTAGGGGTCTGATTCGTTGACCTGTTCGGCCAAAGCCCAGCCGACGTCGTCAAACCCCAGACGCAACAAGTCTTGGGCAAGCTGGAACTTTGCCGGGCCATACCCCGTGTCGAACGCTAAGGCGGCCCGTTGATACTCACTGCCCTCGGCAAAGCGGTATTTGTCCGAAAGTTTGCGACCGATCAAATGATCGACTTCCGGGTTGGTCGGCCACGTCGAAAGCGCCGCCGCCCGCATCAGCTTTTCGACTTCGTATCGACCGTCCAAATTGGCCAGCACCGCCAACAAGGCCCAAGCACGAGGCTCATGGACATTGATCTGCAAGACCTCGGTGATGCGATCCTCCGCTGCATCGAATTGTTCGGCATCGATCGAACGTTCGGCATCCAACAGCAAGCTGTCAACATGCCGTGGGTTGATCGACAGTGCCATTTCCAATGCTTCGGCGGCCGCTGCACGATCGGACGATTGCAAGGACCGAGATAACAGGTAGTAAATGCGCGGATCGGATTCGGCAAGCTTCTCGGCCGCACGCAGTGTGTCAGCGGCGACTTTGAAGTCTCCCTTGGTGATCGCCAATTCCGCCGTTGCGATATACGATTCAACGTACTTGGGGTCGGCATCGCGGACGCGGTCGTAAAACTGTTCCAGGATCAATCGGGCGTCTTCCCCACGTCGGACGTAGAACCGACCGGCTGCGATCACATTGTCACCGGTGGCGTACCGCGAACTACGCCGCAAAACGTCCATGAATGCCGCCTGTGCCTGTCGGGCTTTCTCCTGGTTGCCCGTGTACTGATAGGCGTCGATGCCCAGTTGTCGCAAAACCAGGCTGCCGGAATACCGCAAGATCGCTTTTTCGTACGTCTGCACCGCCTGGGCGTACTGTCCGCGATCCATCTGGCATCGCATCAGCAGACGCGACCAGCGTTCGTTCCACACGCCACGCTGGACTTCCGCAACGGAAATCTCCTGGGCCCCCTTCAAATCACCGGTGCGGTACAGCAGTTCGGCAGTGGCCAGATCCGCGGCGTCGGTCGACGAAACGAGAGTCAACAGAATCGCCAGAGTTACGACCATGGCGTGGCGCCAACGGGCCGTGGTGGGACGGGTTTCAATGCTTCGGGACGAAAAAGAACTCAACGACAATCGGAGGCTCCGGGTCAGGGCGAACACGAAATCGATCCGGTCCAGTTTATCGTGTTCAACCCCACAGAAGCGCCGCCGGACTGCCGAGACCACCAATTTTCGCTTTTCGGAAACTTCGCAGGCCACTGAACAAAATGGCGGATCATTTCAAAACCGGACCACTCGTCACGTTTACCCGAGTCACACCGACCGCCTGTGGGGGCAAATCGTCGACCGGGCCATGACGATCGATCACATCAAGCCCACACGTTGTCTGCTGGAGAAAAGGAATCGAATCCTGCTCCCATTGTTTTCAAAAATTGAGCCTGGATGGAGTGAGCGGGATTTTTGAAACACGGAGGCACGGAGATCACAGAGCAGGTACGCGGACGGATTCTCTGTGCCCTCGGTGCCTCTGTGTTTTACTTTCCAAAATCCACTTGGCACCTGATTTCGGCAACTCATGCCTAAACAAAGCGATCAGCTTTATTTCGCATGAATCTGCCGGTGTTTGGATGTGGGTCTACTGCACCAACCCTTCGGTGACTTGCAGAAAGACGTCTTCCAGACTTTTCTTATGAGATTCAATCTCGGCGACCAGGAAACCCTCACCGCACAACTTGGCTACCAAATCCGCTTGTTCTTGAATGTCGCCGTGAAATTCAAAACGCACTAATTCGCCGTCGACCACCACGGAATCCACTTGGTCCAAAGGCTCCAACCAACGGGCGGCCTGATCGGCACGTTGTAAAATTCGAATCTTCAAGTCGCGGTGCGACGCCTGTTGGTGTTGGATCTGTTCGACCGACCCCGTTGCCAACAATTGTCCTTGTTCGATGATGCCAACGGTGTCACAGATTTCCGCTAGTTCGGTCAAAATGTGACTGCTGATCAGAATCGTTTTTCCTCGGTCGGCCAATTCACGAATCATCCGCCGTAATTGAATTCGTGCTCGCGGGTCCAGTCCGGCCGCCGGTTCGTCCAAAATCAAAACTGCCGGATCATGAATCAGGGCACGCCCCAAACACAAACGTTGCTTCATGCCTTTGCTGAGCCCACGAATGGGTTTTTCGGCCATGCCCTCGGTGCCGGTGAAGTTCAACACCCAACGCAAACGCCGCAGACGATCGTCGCCGGACAACCCATAGGCTCGTGCGAAGAAGTCCAAGTACTCGCGACAGTTCACATCGCGATAGGTGCCGAACGAATCAGGCATGAACCCCAGCCGACGACGGACATATTCGGGGTCGTTGACCACACTGAAGCCGTCGACAAAGGCGTCGCCATAGCTGGGCAAATCCAGCGTCGCCAGGATCCGCATCGACGTTGTTTTTCCGGCGCCGTTGGGTCCGATGTATCCGAACACGTGGCCCGGATCGACCGAAAATGAGATGTCATTGACCGCTTTGGTTTTGCCGAAAAACCGGTGCAGTCGCCTCAGTTCGATACACGGTCCGGTGCCCGTGTGAACGCTGGGAACGATTCGATTGCTGGGCCGATCGTCTGGCGTGATGCTGGGGCGACCCTCATCGACCGCTGGCGATGCGGATGCGGACGCGTCACTTGGCGTGGGTGTGTTCACGGCAACGTCCCCATCACAAAGTGGATGCTTTCAACCACCTCCACGTCGTCCAATGCGATGGCGGATCGGGTGATAGGTGCCAGGCCAACAAACTGGTTCGGTTGCAATGCACTTTGAAACAACAATTGTTCTTGCAGTTCACGTTCCAACGCCCCGTCTTGATATCGCGTCAAATCGGCACGACCGAACACGCCCGACTGGATGACATCATAAATCAGATCCCGATACCGAGTGGCGGTGCGACCGTAAGTGGAACTGGAACGACTCCAATCCACCATTTCATAGCTGCCGCTTAAACGCTGTTGGCGAAACACCATCCCCAACGCTTTGCCGATTTCGGAATCTTTCAATTGCCGGAGTTCGATTTCTTCGCCGGCTTTGACCACCGGAACGTACCAATAGCGATTGTCGTCGCCACGGATCACCAAGTTCTGCAGCTTCCAGGGAAGCCCGTTGGACAGCACCGGTGGCGGTGAGGCCGGCATCGGTTCCGCTGGCTGAACGTCCGGCTGTGATTCGCCTTCATCGCTGCTGTTATCAGACATCGGGTCAAGCTGCTGCTGAACAGTTTCCAGCACCTCCAGCACAGGACGAATCTCGGGTCCGGGGGGACGCACCCAGGACAGTTTTCCCAAATCGCGGACCACACGCTGGGCGACGAATTGGCGTTGATCTCGCGATGGCAAAAATTGACTGTCGAAATGCTGATATTGGTCATCGATCAACACAGTCGGAACGTTCCGGAACGAGTCTTGGGCGATCTGGTGCATTGTGCGCTGACCACCTTGGCGATACGGATAGACTTCATCGCTGGCCAGGAACTTCAGGTCATCCGAAGGCTGCATCCCGGCAAAGTACGTCACGCGATCGCGCTGGGTGGCATGCCCGGTGACTCCATCGACGACGGTAATCTGGCGGGCACGAGCGGTCACATCGAACCCGTCGCTGATCACCCCATACGCCAACAGTGCACCAGTGGTTCCAAGCGCAAGCACCGGAGCAATCGCATACATCAAGTGCAAACGCCCCGTCTTGCTGGTCCAATAATAGGACAGCGGTCCGACACAAATGACGAAGACCGACAGGAATCCGATGAACGCGTACACCGGCGGCTGGGATACGCCGGGAATCAACCATCGAAAGTAACGCTGATCGCCGATCAACGGATCAACGCCTCGGCGAACGATCGGAACGTGATCCAGTGTCGCCAATTGTGCTTGGACGACGGGCCACGACAAATCGATTGCGGAATAAGGCCTCCGCTTGTCTGGGATCACGACCAGTTCCCCGGCACCGACACGAAACCACTTTGTATCGCCGGATTGACGGAAAAGCTGGCGGTCGGCATCGATATCGGACTGCAACGCAATCACGGCGTCGCGCACGTCCGCCGGCAGACGGATTCGTCGGCCTTGTTTGTCCAAGACGGGCAAAGCGCGACCGCCGAATTCCTCGAATCCCGCCATCGGGACCATCGGATTGATCGTTTCGGTGTACTGCCCATACGACGCGGGATTCATTTGGCTGTCGGTCTGCATCGCATCGGCCTGCGGCGGCAATCCATCGGTCAACAGAACCCAGTTTTCGATCGACGGTTCCAGCATTTGCTGCGCCGCGGACTTGGCCGCATTGACCGGTGTCCAGTCGACCGACGGCGGATCACGTTCAGCCACACGGCCGTCGCCCAGCCCAAGCGTCGAAAGAGTTTGCTGGACGCTGGGCGAATCCAGCACCACCAACGCGCCGCCGGACAGGACCCAATCGGAAAGTGGCGTGATTCGGTCGATCCGATCCTTTGCCAAAGTGCCCAGGGTCGCATCACTGAGCGTGACACAGGAAAACCGGTTGTAGATTCGCCAGTCGGCAAACGCCATCGCGGCATCGATTCGCGTCCATCCCCATCGATCCAGCGGCATGCGACTTCGCATCGCCAACAAACGCATCAGTCGGCCACGCGTCGAATCGGGGTCGAGATCATCGATGACGTAGGGCGATGATTCGATCCATTGGTTATTGGGGGCGGATGCCGTAGAGCTGATCCAAAGTGGACGCACCAAACGTTCCCGCGAGGTGGCTTCGCGAATCATCTGGCTTTGACCATTGACCGGTCCGGTTAGCGTCGCCTGACAACCAGGAATCGGCATCCCAGATTCCATCAGCGTCACCGTCATCGGCCGGTTCCAGGTGTATCGTGGCACGGCGTGATGGACGTTGACGAACTGCGAACGCTCGGCAACACGAATCGGAATGTCGATCTGCACCAAATTCGTCGCGGGGATGACATCGGCGGGTTGTTGTTCCAGCCGCAAGACGAAACTCCGATCGGCCGGAAACGCTCGGGGCGAACGAAGCGTCACGTGGACAGGCAGGTAACCGGCCTCATTGAATTCGGGGATCGTCACCACCACGCTGAACCCCAACGCGGTGTTGGCGGCACGTGGAAGACGGATGCGTTGAAAACGTTGATTGGACGCTGGCGCGGCGGAAATCGGAAACCTGGAATTGACAACATTGGGTGCGTTGTTGGACTGGCCATCCGCAATGGCCGCAACACAACCGCATGCCAAAAAGATCAATGACGCGGTCACACTGCCCCGCCACCGATCGACTGGGCGACCACCTGTTTCGACTCGGTTCGATTTCATGGGCATGCGGGTTTCTGCGACAAGGTCCCGACGGGTTCTTTGCAGGCTTAGGAAGAACGATCGCGTGGCGGCAGCCACTGAGGCGGCAACTGGCCATCGGCGAAGGGGCTGCCCACCAACGCATCCGGATCTTCGCGTCGAAAGAAGACCGCGAAGCTCCATGCGATCAAGAAGAAAAGCCCCAGTGTTGCGAAGAACGCCGCCAGATACCCGGCCACTGACATGAAGGCGATCGCGATGGCCACGCCTTCGCCAGCCTGCCTCGCAATCGCGTACAGAATCGCCCCGACCAGCGTGGCGGCAAACAACCAGCGGATCGATATCTGTGGCACCAAGCGGCTTCGCTGGATCGGTTGAAACGATGCTTCGATGGCACCGTCGCTGCGCTCGGGTTCGCTGCGGTGATGCGGGCGGTCATCCGACGGGCCGACAACCCGATCGTCGGTTGTGGATGCGGTGGGATCCATTCGATGCGCGACGCCCCAAATCAGACGGAATGGGCCGGCGGCTAAGAAGAAGCCGCCGGCAGCGTAAGCGCATCAAGATATCAGATCGTCACGGACGACGTGCGACCGAGCGGTGCACAACGCACCGCCGGTGCATGGACTACAGCCCCAGATCGAATTCGTTTTCGTCATCACCATCCTGATCGGACTCCGATTCGGATTCCATGGCTTCGATCTGATCGCGGTGGCCTTGAGCGGTTTCTTCCATACCGATTTTTTCGTAACAAACGGCCAACGCTTTGTGCGCGTTCAGCTTCAGCGAATCGACCGCCAAGGCACGCAGCAGATCCGGAATCGCTTCGTCATAACGTTCCAAACGATACAGAATCTGGCCGCGAGTTTCGTAGAAGTGGGGCGTCGTCTTGGGTTGCGTCTGCTCGATCGCTCGTTCGATCAGTTCCAGGGCGTCTTCCAATTCCGCGTCGTCACGGGTCGTCATCGCGACGGCCAAGTTGTTCAAGATCGCAGCACTTTGCGGCAGCAGTTCCGCCGCGATCTTCAGGTGCTTCATCGCTGATTCTCGGTTGCCACGCATCAGCGCACCGGTCCCCAAGATGAAGTGGGACACGCCGGGCGACGATCCTTCGACCAAGGTGCGTTGCAGCTTTTGGACTTCGGGATTATCCGACTGGGCGGTCGACAGGACCATGTCGGCAACCAGCGTCAAAACACGTGGATTGTCGGGTGCGAAGCGGACCGCGACCGACAGCTTGCGCATCAAATCGGCCTGTGATTCTGGCGAATCGGTGGCCGTTTCCTTCAGGTGCATGATCCAAGCCACGATCGCTTCGCCCATCGCCGAACGGGCACGTTGACGTTCCTGGTCGGTCTTTGCACGATCGACGGCACGCTTGATCGTTTGGATCGCCGGCATGTATTGCTTGTCGAACAATTGCGTCTGGGCAACGGCCAAAGCCAACACCGTGTTGGTCGGGTCATCGTCCAGCATGCCCGAGACGTGCTTCAGCGTGTGGCGTCCCAGTTCATCCGCTTTTTGTTCGTCGCCCAGTCGCCGGTAAATCGCTGCCGCCTGTAATCCTCGCATGGGGAAAGCCGTCGACAACTGTTCCAACAAAACCGCCGCGTCCTTCATCCGATCACTTGCGATCAAGTAGTCGGCGTACAGTTGTTTGAAGTTCACATCATCGGGCGTCTTTTCGTTGACCAGCTTCAACAGATACCCAAACATCTCTTTCTGGTCGTCGTCCAGATTGCCCCACGACTTGCCGACGAAATCTTCGGCGACCAGCCATCGAGCGGCCTGTTCGAATCGTTTCTGCGTCGCCAACTGGGTCATGATCGACTTGGCTTCGTCGTCACGTTCTTGTTCGTGCAAGACCAACGCCAAGCGAAAATTCAAGTCATTGTCATTGGGCTCGGCCCGCAACTGGCGTCGCAGCACCAATTCCATGGTTTCATAATCGTCTTGTTCACTGGCGTCGGCCAATTGACGCGCGATCAAGCTGCTGCGCCAGTTCGAATCATCCGTGAAGGCCACGCCGGCAATGACGACCAATGCCAAGATCAGAATGATCGCCGGAATCGCACGCGGTGCTTCCTTCCACGGAATCGAATACAGGTACGCGCTGATGAATTGTCCGATCCAGCGGAACCAATTGACCGGGTTCAAGTATTTCATGTTCGATCAGGTCGGGTTGATGATTGGATGTTTGGCGATGTCGTGAACAGCAAGTCAGGTGAAAGGATTCAGGCTTCTGGTTTGGCAACCGATGCCGAATCGGGATTCACGACATTCTTCGCAACAACGGCTCGCGCCTTGACGAACTCTTCTTGCAATTGGCGAATGACTTTGTTGTCCAGTTTCTTTGGCGTGGGCAGCCAGAACTGGAACATCATGATGTCGGTTTGGTCGATGATGCCGTTTCGATCCAAGCGACCAAACAACCGCGAACCGAACGCACCAAAGCTTCCCGGCGAAGATGGAATGGAGCCGTCATAGGAAACGGCGGAAAACATCAATAGACCTTCTTGGCCGCCGGGACGTTTGAACCGTGCGGTCACGAACGATTCATCATCGTTCAGATCCGGCATGACCTTGATATCGATGTCATCGACGACGTCGCGATTGACCAGTTCCCAATCCAGGTTCTGGTAGCAGACACACAATTCGTGCCATCCGCTGTAAGGCTGGCTCAGCACGACTTGGCCGACCAATTCGCCGACTTGGACTTGCCACAAATCCGCGTTCTCGCCCAGTCGCGGATTGTTACCGTCACGCGCGGTGGTGTGATCCGAAAACTGGAAAATCTCGAATCCATCGCCCCACATGTCAGGCGCTGGCGCGAACAGAGCGTCCGAGGAGTGGACGGTCTGGGTGGGAGCACGCGATTGCATGCGAACCAACTGGCCGATCGATGCCAACATCAGCAAACCGGCGACGCCGACAAACCCATAGCGGACCAGAGGATTCTCGATGGCCGATTGCATCCAACCGGGCAATTGTTGATTGCGATACCGGCGGCTTTCGCTTTCATCAAACGAACGGTAGCTGGATCGTTGGTCGGGCTGAGGTGCGTCGCTGACCAAGAAGTTCCAAAACCGTACGAGCGGGTTGTCCAGCATGCCGTCGGAAGTGAATTCGACCGGGTGCAACACCGTGATGATCAACTGATCAAAGGACAAGAGTAGTGCCGCAGCCAACGCCAACGTGGTGTAACCCAAGATGTCGTGTGAGATGCCGGATGAAAGGTCAGTACCGTTCCACACCGCAGCCAAAGCGACGGTCGTGACGCGAACAACGTTCCCGGCAACCGCCAACAAAATCGCGATGGCCAGATAGAACGGTGCCAACCACAACCGGCGTCGCAGGAACGCGACCAACAGTGATGCCAAAAAGGCCAGGGTGAAAACCGACTGGATACCGCTGCAGGCTTCGGCAACGAACAGTTCACGATCGGCCAGCTTGATGATGTTGCCTTCGATCGCGTGCGAGACGCCGAACACATCCAACATCACACTGGAAAGTTCGGTGGTCAAATTCTGTAAGTTTTGAATCAGCAGCGTGTCCAAGTTCAGCGGCAACTTCACCAGCATCAGCAATGGGAATCCCAATGCAAGAAGTGAAACGTCTTCGTCGCCGCGCAATGACGCGACGAACGCGATGCCGATCAAGACGAAAGCGAACCCGCCCAACCAAACCGCTTGGTTGACGATCGCCAACGCCAACGTGGCAATTCCCAGCGCAACCAACGACCACCCGAGCCATCCCGCCGGCGGATAATACTGGCGATCGCTTCGCGCGTAGATCAAAGCACCGACGGCCAAGAACACGAAGGGAAAGTACTGATAGTGCGGTGCCGCCCACATGTCGGCGAAGTAGGGAATCAACAGCGGCACACACGCGGCGAACAGACCTCCCCAGAACCACATCCACTTGGACGTGCGATCGAAGAAGGATCGCGACGGCTGGTCGCTTTCGGGTTGGTCGAACGTAACCGGTGCATCAACGGCAACCGGAGTTTCAGATTCGATCGTGGACATGCTATTTAGTGGGACGTTGGAAACGTGCTTTGTCGAAACATTGGGCGCCAAATCGCAGTCGGATCGGGCGCCTTGATGCGGTCTTTCCATCACGCCGAGCTGGACAGGCGTTGGAAAATCCGCACCGTGGTCCCCACACGACGACCGTGGCGGCCGCGTGGTAGGGGTGGATGGCAGCCGTGCCAGAACCGAATCCTGTCATCCTAACGCCCAGCGGCGGTCGGGTCGGCCAAGTTGTGGGAAGCAAGGCTGATGATCCGGCCGACCCTGAAAACCACCGTGGACGTCGAGGTCACGCGGATTCGGGATCCAAATTTTCCGCCGCCTCGTCCGTCGTTCCACCGGCGGACGTGACAATCGCGGTTGGTTTTAGCTAAGCCCAAAAAAGGTCACAGTGAATCCGATCAGCTGGCCATTTTTGAGACTTCTGTGCGATACTGCGACCGATCTCCATTGGAACAATGTTCACGTGTCGCAGCACCGGTTTGGCATTCTGAACTAGCAGTCCCCAGCATTGCAAGCTTCACACACGGCGACTTCACGCTCTTTTAGTTTTCAAGACCGTAGTCAACGAACCGGCCGCAAACCCATCGGGATCACGGCCGGTCGTGTTGCCTGATATTCCGTCAAACGGATCCGTCCCGTATCCGTACTCTAAGAATCAGCCTGTTGATCGCTCGACACGTTGGGGCGTGTGACAGGCGCGGCGGCGGCGGCGACGGCTTCGTTTCGAGTCGGCATCGCTTCGGACGGGCGGACGCGGTTTTGGGTGCTGCGTCCACTGACCACCATGCCACTTCGTTTCTTGCTGCCCTTGGGCACCACTTCCCCAGCGTTGCCGCCGCGTCGGTAGTACTTCTTGGCGTAGCGACTGTAGCGATAGTAGCCGTATCCGCGGTAGCCGTCACTGCTGGACGCTTCGTCGGAGTTGTTGATGACGGTACCGATCAAGTTGCCACCAACGCTGCTGAGAATGTTGACCGCTTCGCGAGCGTTCAACTTACTCTTGCGGCGAACCCGCAGTGTCAGCAAGACGCCGTCGACCATGCTGGCCAGGATGCTGGGGTCTGTCACGACCAGCAGTGGCGGTGTATCGACAAGCACGTAGTCATAGTGTTCGCGGAGTTCTTCCAACGTTTCGGCCATTTCTGGCAACGTCAACGCTTCGGCCGGGTTGGCCGGAATCGGTCCGCTGGGCATGACGTCCAAGTGTCCCAACGGAGTCGAGTGGCATGCCTCCTGCCACTCACATTCACCGTTCAGCACATTGGTCAGCCCAAGCTGATCTTGCATCACAAAGTTATCGGTCAACTGGGGACGCCGAAGGTCACAGTCGATCACCAAGACACTCTTGCCACTTTGGGCGATAGCACAAGCCAGGTTGCCCGCGATCGTACTTTTACCATCTCCGGGCAACGGACTGGTGACCTGCAAGATCTTGCCACCCTGGACACCCGCCAATTCGAAATAGGTTGCCGTTCGAAGCGACCGGACCGATTCGGCGGCGACGGACGACGGCGAATGCAGGACCGCCAAACAGGGATCCAATTCTTTGTAGGGGCTGTCTTTGTCTGCGTTTTGACCACTCCCACGCTTCGTCACTCGCTTTTTGAAGAACGGAACGTGCGTCAGAACGCTGGTGCCAAGGCTGGCGGCGATTTCGTCCGGGTCGCGGAAGGTGTTGGCGTTCTTTTCCAACAGGAATGCCATGCCGGCCCCCAACGCCAATCCCAGGAAGCCGCCGATGCCGACCAGTTTCCACAAGATCGGTGCGACCAAGTAAGCGCCCTTCGCGGCGATCAATTCAACGACACGCGTTTCGCTTTCAGTACTGGTCGACATGTCGACGCGAGCCATGCTTTCGCTGACTTGCGTGACCAATTCACGAGTCCCCTCGATCTTGTTTTGAAGTGCGATGTAGTCGACTTCTTTATCCGCTAGCAAACGACCCTTGGCGGCTTCGGATTCGATCTCTTTGGTCAGCAAATCCAAGCGTTGCTTCAACATGTCCACCTTGGTCTTCGCGGTGGCTTGAACCGCACTGATCGCTTGCAAGGCTTGCTTGGTCTTACGTTCTTCATCATCCATCAGCTGGCCGATACGACTGGAACGACTCTGCCCCAGGCGATCCAAAGCCTTTTCCAACGATGCGATTTTGTTGTCCAGCACTTTGACATGCGGGTGGCCCTTGCCGAGTTCCGCGGCCAGTGCATCGCGATCGGCTTTCAGCGGTGCCAGTTCTTCCTGGACTTCCATCGAAGCCAGTTCGCCGTCGTCGGCTCCCATCGCCAGACGGGCGGCGTCCACTTCCTCAGGCAAACTAAGCGGACGATCCAGCAGTTGCGACACGATCGTGAACGCCAACAACGGGTCTTCGGCACCGTCAACCGTTTGCTTGATCGATCGGTACGTCAGTTCGGCGTCGACATATTCCTGCACCAGCTTGCCACGATCCGCCATCAATTCCTGGACGCGGACACGGTGAGGGTTAATCGCGTTGCCCTGTTCGTCGAAGAAGAGATCCGATTCCTTGCGGAACTGGGCGTAAATGGATTCGTACTTGTCCAGTTGCGGTTGGACCTTGTCCGTCGCCTCGGTGATGAAACGTTTCAGCTCATCACGGCTGTTACTGTACTTCTTGTTGTAATACTGCTGCAGCGACTGGCTGAATGCCGTCACCGCTGCGGTCGACAAATCAGGATTGGGGCTGTCGAAGTGCAAAAGTGCGACGACGGATTGAGCCGTCTTCACATCGGAAACCTCGGGCTCTAATTCCAGCACCTCGTCTTTCTTCACCATTTCGACGAAGCGTGCCCAAGGGCCGTCGCCCTCGTCCAGCGTTTCGTGGTATTGGATCATCTCGGGGTTTTCAAAAGCCCCCCGAATCACCTCATCGCTGAACAATTGCGCTTGGACGATTTCGATGCTCGGCACGCCGCCGACCATTTCGCCGGTCATCGTGTCCATCACCGCGGGGCGATTGGACTCGATCATGATTTGGGTCGTTGCCCGGAATGTTTCGTTGGTCCTCAGGAACAACAAGAATCCCGCCACCATGCCCAGCATGGTCGGCAGAGCCACCGCCCAGCGGTAACGCCACATGGCCGCACCGATGTTGGGCATTTCATTTTTGCCGCCGTCGGCTCCATCGCGATCCATCATCGCGATCGGCGCCTGCATCATCGCAGGCGAATTGGAATACGGGCGATTCGAAAGTTCGTTCGTGCTCATGCGAATTTCGTTGAAGTAGTACAAGATCCCGCCGCAGCTGGGGGTTCGCTCGCTTGGGGGGGAGAGGACACTGAACTGGCGATTCATATTACAGAGGGGTGGCAAACCAGACCAGCAAATGTGGCCACTTCCTCGAGGTTTCCCGACCGGCAGCGCGCCACAATGCACGCATCCCTCACAGTCGCCCCGTCCCACCTTGGACGCTCCGAAACGGACGACCGGCAATGCCCATCAGCCGATTTCGGATTTCTGAAATCCCAGCCCCGGTCTGACGCGATTTCGTCGTGTCCGAGCCGCAAGTCGGAGGCTGTTTCCCCGCGTTTGGCGACGCAATTTGACCGCCACGGCCGGAAAAAAATCAGCCCCGTCGCGTCAATTCACAAAACTCTCATCAAACGCCCACGAACTCATCCGACTTTGCGGGTCGTGCAAAGAGTGCCGATTCGATTCGGCTGGCTCACAAAGTTTGACGTCCAGGCGGACGCTTGGTCAAACGAAATGTTCACTCGACGGTCAATGCGGGTCGCCTCTGTCCTGGATCCGCCCGTGACCACCGTAACCGGCACACACTGGCCGCATGTATTGACGTTAAGTCCAAGTGATTTCTATACTTCGCCGCTTCGCCCGGTACCGCCGAAGGAGCGCCTTGCGGGGCCCAAAATCGTCGATGCCGCTGGCGCGATCCCTTCGCCGCCGACAGCCCCCAAAAAGCCCCCAATGAATAGCGAACGCCGGCACGAGCTGCAGGAAAACGAACTCGCCAACTCACTCGCTCGCTTCAGCAAACAGATCGAGCCCTATTCGAAGTGGCTGTTGGCCGGCGTGATCGCTGTCATCGCCCTGGTTTTCGGCCTGAGCTTCTACTCCACCACGCGGACCGAAACCCGCAGCGATGCGACGCTGCAATTGCTGCAGGCCGGCGGATCCGGGGACCCCGAAGTCTTCGCCCGCGTCGCCGAAAAATACCCCGACACCGCCGCGGCACACTGGGCGCGACTTTACACCGCCGACCAGCTGATGGCCGACGGCATGGCCCAGTTGTTCGAAGACCGCGAAGAAGCCCTGAACCTGCTGGGCGACGCCGCCGAATCCTACGGACAAGCTTTAAAAGCCCCCGCGGAAAACACGATCACGTCCCGGACGTTACGTTCGCGAGCCCACTATGGGCTGGCCCGGATCGCCGAAGCACAGGGGAACGTCGACGAAGCCATCGCGGAATACAAATCCGTGATGGAAGCCGACGAATCGGAAGCCATGACCGAATTGGCGTCCGACCGAATTGAAGCCCTTGAAAGCCCGGCGACCCAAGACTTCTTGACCTGGTTCGGCGAACAAGACTTCGCCCCGGCCGAGCCTTCGCTGCCGCCCGCATTGCCGGACGCCTCGGAATTGCCCGAGTCGCCCGACATGGAACTGCCCGATCTTGGCTTGGGACTGGAAACTGAAGAACCGACCACGGATCCGGCCGACGAAACCACCGAGGAAATGGCCGACACTAAACCGGCCGACACCGAACCGGCCGAACAAGCGGACACTGTCGCAGAAGACACAGCAGGTGACGCGGCCGAAGCAGAAGCCACTGATGCGGAGGTCACTGACGCCGAGCCCGCTGAAGCAGAAGCCACCGAGGCAGAAGCCACGGATCCAGAAGCCACCGAGGCAGATGCACCCGAAGCCGACGTTGATGCCGAAACCGATGCCCAGGAATCGGAAACGCCTTGACGTCCGACGCTGAACCTTCCCCGCCCGCCACATCGGCCGGACCGGGAATCCGTGAACTGGTGGTCCCGGAATCCGCGGGCGGCCAGCGGATTGACTTGTTCTTGACCAGCATCTGCGACGGATACAGCCGGTCTCAAATCCGCGCGGCAGTCCAGGACCACGGCTGCGAAGTCGACGGTCGGATCATCCGCCCCAGCTACAAGGTCAAAGCGGGCCAACGAATCCGCTTTCAAGTTCCGGATGAGTTCAGCGACGAAACGATCCCGGAAAAGATCTCGCTGGACATCTTGTATGAAGATGACGGCTTGGTCGTCGTCAACAAGCCAGCCGGGATGGTCGTTCATCCGGCACGCGGCAATTGGACCGGAACACTGACCAGTGCTCTGGCATACCGATTCCAATCGCTATCCGACGTCGGCGGCCCGACACGACCGGGAATTGTTCACCGGCTGGATCGCGACACGTCCGGTGTGATCGTCGTCGCCAAGACCAATGCGGTTCATCTGCACTTGGCGGATCAGTGGCAATCACGCGACGTCAAAAAGGAATATGTGGCGATCACCACCGCGCCGATCGATCGTGACCGCGACTGGATCGATGCGGCGATCGGCCGGCACCCCTATCAGCGTGACAAACAGGCGATCCGCGAAGGCCACGAATCCAGCAAGAACGCGTCGACGTTTTACGAAGTGATCTCGCGTCATGGTCGGTACTGCGTCGTCCGCTTGTTTCCCAAGACCGGACGCACCCACCAGATCCGAGTCCACCTGGCCCACATCGGCAGCCCTATCCTGTGCGACAAGCTTTACGCCGGGCACAGTGAAATCCGAGCCGAGTCGCTTCGTCGCGGCATGGACCAGGCCGGCGGGCCGACCGCCGAGTTGGCCGACGCCCCCGACGCCAAGGTTTACCTTTCGCGGCAAGCCCTGCATGCACACCGGCTGACCTTCACCAACCCACAATCGGGACAAGCGATGACGTTCCACGCTCCGTTGCCGGATGATATGAAGCAGATCGTCCGCTTGATCGGCGGTGATGTGGAAAAGGTGCACCAGCCATCGGCCACCGAAATCCCTTGACGGTGCAGCGAAACGGTCTGGATCCGCATCCGAACCGGCACAGGCGACTCGCTAGCCGGCGTCGAATTCCCTTCCGATTATGAATGAACATCGGTGCCCGCGATGACTTTCTATGGCAACGTCGTTCGGCCGATCTTGTTTACCGCCGACGCAGAATGGGTTCATCATCAAACGGTCACTTGGGCTCGGCGAGCCTCAGCTCGACCATGGCTGCGGCGATGGCTACGCAAACGTCTGACGTTTGATTCGCCACGACTTGTGACAACCTTTGCCGACCAACCACTGGCCAACCCGATCGGTCTGGCCGCCGGCTGGGATAAGAGCGGTGAAGCCGTCGAATGCTTTGACGCGTTGGGGTTCGGCTTCGGCGAAATTGGTTCCATCAGCGCTCGCGTTTCTCTCGGCAACCCAAAGCCGCGGCTTTTCCGATTGCCTCAGGATCGATCCATCGTCGTCAACTATGGCTTGCCCAACGACGGTTGCCAGGTCGTGGCCGAACGACTGGCGAAACAGCTTCCGGGATGCCCGTTGGGAATCAACGTGGTGCCCACCAACGACGGCGTCGATGTCCCGGCAATGAGCTTGGACGATGCAATCGAAGACTTTGTATTGTCCACGCAAACCTTGCAGCCGCACGCCAGTTACATCACGTTGAACCTGAGCTGCCCAAACGTGGGTTGCGGCGAAGATCATTGGGCGTCAGCCGAGAATATTGGTTTGTTACTACAGCGTCTGGCCGAGATTCCGATGAAGCGGCCTGTCGTTTTGAAAATGCGTCCGACCGACGAATTGGCAAGGATTGATGGCTTGCTGCAACAGTGCGACCGACATCCGTTCGTGCGTGGATTCATGGCCAACCTTCCGTCGGGAAAACCAGATTCACTGCAAATTCGTCGCGACAACGATCCCGATCGTTTGGCTTCGATGCCCGGTGCGGTCGCCGGTCCAGCGCAATCCGAAACCATGTCGCGTTGGCTGTCACATGTCCATTCACGGATGCCCGACGGTCGTTATCAACTGATCGGAGGCGGAGGCGTTTTTACGGGAGACGATGCCTATCAACGCATCCGCATGGGCGCAAGCGTGGTGCAGATCTATACCGCCATGATTTACGAGGGTCCCGGCGTCGTAGCCCGCATCAACCGGCGATTGGATGAACTGTTGCGGCGCGACGGATTCGCCAACGTCAGCGAAGCGGTGGGGACCGCGAATGCGGCATCAACATTGCGACGATGACTTTCGCTTTCGACGACGCACGATCAACGCGGTCACACCGGTCAGCAACGCCAAACTGGATGGTTCGGGAACCGCGGCCGCTTGGATGTACTGGTTGATAAACGCCGACTGGTTGGCGATGTAGTTGATCCCGCTGCCGGTGATCGGGTCTTCGGCGAATGGATCGTCCGCGTTGTACCGGAACGCGTTGGTGCCGACCAAAACCAATTGGCCCGAATCGTCGACGAACGTCGGTCCGCCGGAATCACCGCCTTGAAAAAACGATTCATAGGTCACGAAGTTTGTGTCGCCGGGATCGTCACGCTGCATCAACAGGCTGTCGTTGTCTGCGTTTCCCAGGAAATCGACATTCTCCACATAGCCCGTGATCCGGTTTTGGCCCACGGCTTGATCGCGGGTCGCAGGATTGACTGCCTGAGATAGGCCAAAGGTGAAAGCCGTCACGCCTTGGTAAGTTCCCGCACTGACCAGCGCCTCGGACGGTCCAGAAAGCATCTCCGTCGCGAATGCATAATTGGTGATCGCGTCGGGCAGGTTTGATTCCAACGTCCCGATCCACAAATCGGTCTCCGTGATTTTTTCCCCATCGGCGATGCCGATCGTTACCGGCACGTCCCCCGGATCATTTGCCGGATAAAACGTCACCGTTCCGGTGGGTGCCAGGTGTGCCGCGCTAATCACCACGTTGCGACCGATGGCCGTCGCCCAGTGGCCGCTGGCATCTTGGCCGATTCCGGACAAATCAAAACCGGACAACAGAAACGAGCCTGAATTGGTGAAGCGATCGTTCGTCGCGTCGGTGTACCCCGAAATGACGATTGCCGCCCGAGCCGAACCGGATCCTGGGCCAACCGTCGCAAAGCAACTCGCCAACAAGCAGCAAACCAAAGCCCGGGAACCCATCACCATCACTACACCACCGAGAAGCCATCAAGAATAGACAAAGCGTTTAGTCGCTCTTTTCTGGTAACCCGACGCGTCAGCGAGGGAAAATCGATATTGACTCGTCCCTCGCTGACGCGTCGGGTTACCAAAAACCGGTGCCTCAGTCATCAGCGCAACCTCACGACTAACGCATCCGCTTCGCACGTCCACTAGGAAGCCTGCGAAACTCTACCGACGCAGCAAAGCGTTGAGAGTTCCCACAGTATTCGCGAATCACGTGGGTGTAAAAAAAAATGCCGGCGGATCATCGATCCGACCGGCATCATGGGCTGTGTGTGCTTCAGGTCCGGCCGGGTGATCGACCGGACACTTTGGCACACAAACGGAGCGATCAAGCTCAGTTTTCTTCTTCAGCGTACTGTTCGTACTCGGCTTCGTACTCAGCTTCCATCGCAGCTTCAGCAGCTTCGTCGGTTTGCTCGACAACGCCTTCTTGCGAATCACAGCCAGCGATCGCGAAGCAGAACAAAGCCGCCATCATGAGGTTCAACCACTTCATCGTAAGTTCCTTGCAATTCAAACTAATTAGGGGTGGAGACAAGACGGGGACTGCGAAGGCAGCCATCTTGATGACGGAACGTTCCGCCCGAATTCCACTGCGAATTGTAGCAAGGACCACCCGTTTGTTGCACAGCCCCGGTGAAAGATTTGCATACACGGGGTGGTTGAATTGTCGCGTCTGACGCTTGGGAAGGTCGCGTCTGACGCTCGGGAAGACTGGGCAAAGCTGACAAAAAACGCCGCGAGTCGGGCATCGACTCGCGGCGTCTGCGAATGGCTGGTCGTCGGCCGCCCGGATCCAGGCGGCGAGACGATTACAGATCGTCCACGCTGACTTGTTCGCGACCATTGATCGTTCCCAAGCCACCCCAGATGCCATACGGGCTGGGGCTGCCGGCGGGCGAACCGTTCCATTGCGGGCGGCCAACCGCGGCAACGGTCGAGTCGCCGGAATCGATCGCTTCGCTGACGAAGTGGACCGAACCGTCCCCCATCACGACGTGACAGCCGCCGGGGTGGTAACTGCCGGCACTCCAGATCCCGTCATCGGCGTCGTTGCCGCCGCGTGCACAGGAAGGACTGTTGGGCGGCAAGATCGTGGTGACGGCACTCATGTTTCCGCCACCGTCGGCCCACTTGTTACCACGGCCGGCTTGGCCCCACTTGCCCAAGTTTCCGCTGTAGCCGAACAGCATCACGCCGGGAGCGTAGAACTTCGGACGCAGCGGGTCGCGGGTGTCCAAGCACTCTTGCGGGTTCAGGTTGATGTCACCACCGATGTCATAGGCACCACCGCCACCGACGCCGCGGTCGCCCAGGCTGTTGGTCAGTTCGGCAATCGCGATCGTGTTGGCCGTCCCGTCGACGACGTCACGGAATCGCGTCTTGTTGGCGGGCGTGAACATCCCACGCTTGACTTCCTTGGGCATGTTGGCCCAGCCCTGTGCACGCACGGTGTCACCGATACAGGCACCGTAATTGGTCGTGCCGAAGGTCACCGGCGGACCGGCATCGCTGGGGCAATTGAACGCCGAAATCAGCGTTCGCCACGGCGTGTATTGGTTGCGATACGGGGTCGGGCCCATCGCGGGATAAGCACCGTTGGGTGCCGCATTGCCGTTGAATTGCGTTGACACCGGATTGCTGATCGTGTCCCACAAAGGTTGCTGCTCGATGAACGGCAACAAACCGACCAACATGCTCAGCCGGCGATAGTTGTGCGTGTCGGTGCTGTAAGCACTCATTTCACCCCAGCTGGCCAGGTAGCCCTTCTTGCCGGTGGTGCCGGCGCGGTGAGCGGGGAATTGCTTGAACGCGCTGTGATAGTTGTGCAGCGCCAGCCCGATTTGCTTGGCGTTGTTGCTGCACGACATACGGCGGGCGGCTTCACGAGCCGACTGAACCGCGGGAAGAAGAAGGCCGACAAGGACACCAATGATCGCGATCACGACCAACAGTTCGACCAACGTGAAGCCTGATTTTTTGCTTCGCATGATGGTTCACACTCCGAGAGAAAAGAACGAGTCGCAAAGAGCCCGCCATCTTGTCCTACAATAGCCAGATAAACTGTTGGCACTTCGCATGTCCGGCAAAGTGTATTCGTCTACCACTGCGAATGAAATACGCGAATCCATCACCCCTTAAATCGACCACCACTGCACACAGGAACACATTGCACTTCGTTGACCGCATGAAAACCCACGTTTACTGCACACCTGGCCAGATCGCATGGCAGCGGATTGCAGTGGCGAATCAACGCAGCATTGCGGCCATGACGACGAAACGCCGCAGTCCGATGGGATCGGACCGCGGCGTCGTTGCGAATCTGGCTGTCGGACGATTGATCCGAGCCGATTAAATGTCGTCGATGCTGACTTGTTCTCGACCGTTGGTCGTGCCCAAACCACCCCAGACACCGTACGGGCTGGGAATGCCGGCGGCCGATCCGCCTTGGCTGGGCCGCGTGACGGTGGGAACGGTATTGTCACCGGCATCCACCGCTTCGCTGATGAAGTGCACCGATCCGTCGGCCATCACGACATGACAACCGCCGGGGTGATAGCTGCCGGCGCTCCAGATTCCGGGCCCGCTGTCGCCACCGTCGGCCGAGCAACTGGGGCTGTTGGGCGGCAAAATCGTGTTGAAGCAGGACAAGTTGCCGCCGCCATCGGCCCATCGATTGCCCCGTCCGGCGCCTTCCCATTTGCCCAGCGGCGCGGCGTACCCCAGCAACATCGCACCGTCGCGATAGAACTTCGGACGCAGCGGATCAATGTTGGCCGCACACATGTCGGGTTCCAACCGGACGTTGAATCCGTCGTCGTAGGAACCGCCACCGCTGACGCCACGGTCGCCCAGGCTGTTGGTGATTTCGCCGATCGCAATCGTGTTAGCCGTGCCGTCGACGACATCACGAAAACGACGGTGCATTGCGACCATGAACAACCCACGGATGACTTCTTTGGCCGGGGCACGGGATCCAATCTGGTCCACCACGTCGCCGACACATCCGGCGTAATTGATGGTCCCCGTTGTCACCGGCGGACCGCTGTCGCTGGGGCACTGCAGCGACGAAACAACCGTCCGCCACGGCGTGTATTGGCCGGTCCACGGCACCGGTCCCATCGCGGGATAAGCACCGTTGGGGGCCGCGTTGCCGTTGTACTGAACGGCCACAGGATTGCTGATCGTGTCCCACAGCGGCTGTTGCTCCAGAAACGGCATCAACCCCACGAACATGCTCAGCCGGCACTTGTTGCTGGCGTTGTTATCCGCATCGATCACGCCGTTGTAGCCCTTCGACCCGGTCGTGCCGGCACGTTGGGCGGGGAATTGCTTGAACGCACTGTGGTAATTGTGCAGCGCCAAGCCGATTTGCTTGGCGTTGTTGCTGCACGACATGCGGCGGGCGGCTTCGCGAGCCGACTGGACCGCGGGAAGCAGAAGTCCGACAAGAACGCCGATGATCGCAATGACCACCAACAACTCGACAAGCGTGAATGCCGAACGGACTTGTGGTGTACGCCGCGGGGATGGACAACCATCCGAAGAGGAATCGAAAGTTTTCACGGTCTGGGTCTTTCAGGGAACGGGACGAAAACGAAAAGCGGGCCAATTCGGCGACTCATTGCGACGCTCACGCAGCCGGCCGATTGGGCCACTGCATTCTCAAACCCCAACCAATCGCATTGGTTTCAATTTTCGCATATGTATTTTCGTTTTTATCCCTAAAACAGTCCCCCACCGATCAACCAGTGAACAAACCCCCAACCTGACGCCTTGCATACGCAAAACGCCGCGGACCGATCACCCGATCCGCGGCGTTACCGAATTCGATTGACTGAAAGCCCGCGACCTTAAATGTCGTCGACGCTAACTTGTTCGCGACCGTTGGTCGTTCCCAAGCCCCCCCACACGCCGTAGGGGCTGGCGATACCGGCCGGCGAACCCGCCGGGTTGTTGTTATTGCCGTTGAACACGGTCGGCACCGTCGGGTCACCCGCATCGATCGCTTCGCTGACGAAGTGAACCGAACCGTCACCCATCACGACGTGAATGCCGCCGGGGTGATAACTGCCGGCGCTCCATACCCCGTCGCCCGCGTCACCGGCGACCTGGGCACACGACGGACTGTTGGGCGCCAGGATCGTGGCCATCGTTGTGAAGTTGCTGCCGCCGTCCATCCAACGGTTCCCGCGTCCCGCGTTGCCGCCTTTGCCAAGGTTGCCGCTGTAGCCCAGCAACAACACGCCGGGCGCAAAGAACTTGGGCCGCAGCGGATCCTTGGTATCCAAGCACTCTTGCGGATTCAAATACACACTGCCGCCAATGTCGTATGCGCCACCGCTGGTGATGCCACGGTCGCCAAGGCTGTTGGTGATTTCACCGATCGCGATCGTGTTGGCCGTCCCGTCGACGACGTCACGGAAACGTCGAATCTGACTGGACAAGAACATGCCGCGTTTGACTTCCTTGGGCGGGTTCGCCCAACCGATGCCGAACGCGACGTCGCCGATACATGCGGCATAGTTGGTCGTGCCGAACGTCACCGGGGGACCCGCGTCGCTGGGGCACTGAAAAGCGGGAACAATCGTCCGGTGCGGCGTGTATTGCCCTTTCCACGGCACCGGCCCCATTGCCGGGTAGGCGCCGTTGGGCGCCGGATTTCCGTTGAACTGGACCGCAACCGGATTGCTGATCGTGTCCCAAAGAGGCTGCTGTTCGATGAACGGCAACAGGCCGACCAGCATGCTGAGCCGGCGGAAATTGTGAGTGTTACGGCTGCCGTCGTCGGCATTGACCATATCGTTCCAATTGGCGTTATAGCCCTTCTTTCCCGTCGTGCCGGCACGGTGGACGGGGAATTGCTTGAACGCACTGTGGTAATTGTGCAGTGCCAAGCCGATTTGTTTGGCGTTGTTGCTGCACGACATGCGGCGGGCGGCTTCGCGTGCCGATTGAACGGCGGGCAAAAGCAGACCCACCAAGACGCCGATGATCGCGATCACGACCAACAGCTCCACCAAGGTAAATCCGTGGTGCCTTCGTTGCATAAGGATGTCTCCGCGTGATAAGGAAAAGTCGCTGGAAGCCGAACACGCCACCGGCGGCTACCCGCCCGCCAACGCTGCCTCGGCTCCGAATGATGCAAACCGTGCCCGACTTGATCGCAAAGCTCATCGATCACGACGCCATGAATCGGGGATTCCGTCGGCCAGGGATCCGGTCCACGTTTTGGCCCGCACGGTGCTCCCGACCCGGCGTTTGAAACGACATCAGCGAACTAGTCGAAAAGACCCCACCAGGGGGCGGCACTTTGACTCAACCTAACACACGGGACGCTCACAAGTCGCACTCAAAGAGACTTAAACGCACCATTTTTTGCCAAGAAAGCGCAAAAACACACCGCAGATGAGCCGAATCGACGAGGGGGGGCGCGTCGGTCAAGACAGCCACGATGACCGCGATAGGCAGTGATATTCCAGTATCCGACGACGAAAAAACGCCGCAAACCGATCATTCGGTCCGCGGCGTTTGGCGGTGGATACCAGCCCGCACTCAAGACGGACAGCCGTGTGAAGTTGACGCGTTACAGGTCGTCAATGCTGACTTGTTCGCGACCGTTGGTGGTCCCCAAACCGCCCCAGACGCCGTAGGGACTGGCGGCCCCGGCCGGTGAACCGTTCCATCCCGGTTGGCCGACCGCGCTGAACGTCGCGTCCCCGGCATCCACCGCTTCGCTAATGAAGTGGACCGAACCGTCCCCCATCACCACGTGACATCCGCCGGGGTGATAACTGCCGGCGCTCCAGATCCCGTCGGCATTGTCCTGGTTGTTGTAGGAACACGACGGACTGTTGGGCGGCAGGATGGTGTTCATCGACGTTTGGTTGGTCGCACCATCCATGTACTTGCCCCCGCGGCCTTCGGCACCCCATTTCCCAAGATTGCCCGTGTAGCCGAACAGCAATACGCCGGGCTTGAAAAACTTCGGACGCAGCGGATCAACTTGGTCGGCACAATTCTGGGGCGTGATGTTGATGTCACCAAACGCCGGTCCACTGTCCTCATAGGCGCCACCGCCGCTGATGCCACGGTCGCCCAGGCTGTTGGTGATTTCGCCGACCGCGATCGTGTTCGCCGTGCCGTCAACGATGTCACGGAAACGACGCGCCGAAGCGGACATGAAAATCCCACGCTGGATCGACGACGGCGGGATTCGCGAACCAAGACCTCGAACGACATCGCCGACACAGGCGGCATAGTTCGTCGTGCCGTAAGTCACCGGCGGCCCCGAATCACTGGGACACTGGAACGTTCCCACCAGGGTCCGCCATGGCGTGTACTGGTTCTTCCAAGGCGTCGGCCCCATCGCGGGATAAGCACCGCCGGGCGCGGCATTGCCGTTGTACTGGGTGGACAACGGGTTGCTGATCGTGTCCCACAAAGGCTGCTGTTCGATAAACGGCAACAATCCGATCAGCATGCTGAGCCGACGAAAGTTGTGGAAGTTGCGTCCGCCGCCGGCCCCGTCATCGGCCGACGTCATTTGATTCCACGTGGCGTCGTATCCTTTGACGCCGGTCGTGCCGGCTCGGTGAGCGGGGAACTGTTTGAACGCGCTGTGATAGTTGTGCAGTGCCAAGCCGACTTGCTTGGCATTGTTGCTGCATGCCATCCGTCGCGCCGCTTCGCGCGCCGATTGAACGGCGGGCAAAAGCAGACCGACCAACACGCCAATGATCGCGATCACGACCAACAGCTCCACCAGGGTGAATCCATGGCGTTTTTGTTGCATCCGAAGAACTCCAGAAGAATAAGGAACGAGTCTGGGAGCCCCGCGTCTTCGGCCCGATCGGACCGACGCCCTACCGCGACACTCCTGTCTGCTCACCCGCTGCGACCAAGCGAAGCCGGCTGGATGACCGGCCGCTGCTCGTCGTGGTGATGTCGCGGACGTCATGCGGTCGATGATGCGTTTGATCGAATCGAGGCGGTGGCCAGGCCGATTCGGTGTCTCAAAACACTCTCAGTTAACCGTCAACTTGCGGCATCGCCCTACCCACCAGAGGGTGGCAGACCGACGCATGTTAGCGGACTTGGGCGCATGATGCTTCCATTTTTCGCCACTTGTGCACAAATTTTTCACATTGGCAGCAGTTCCTAACCCATCACGCCGCCACTGACGGAGCTGCTTCCGAGCTTTGTTTGGCCGACATTTTGTTCGACACCGTTTGGATTTCGGCACTGTCGTCGGCCCAAAAAGAAACCGCGGACCGATCACTCGGCCCGCGGTTTCGCATGTCTATCCGTGCCAACGTTTGACGATTAGATGTCGTCGATGCTGGCTTGTTCGCGACCGTTGACGGTTCCCAATGCACCCCAGACACCGTACGGGCTGGCGATACCGGCTGGCGAACCGCCGTGGTTCGGCGAGGTGACCGTGGGAATGGTCGGGTCACCCGCGTCGATCGCTTCACTGACAAAGTGGACCGAACCGTCACCCATCACGACGTGAACGCCGCCCGGGTGATAGCTGCCGGCGGACCAGATTCCGTCGCCGGCGTCGTTACCGTCACGTGAACAGGACGGGCTGTTGGGGGCCAAGATGGTGGCCATGCTACAGGTGTTCCCGCCGCCGTCCATCCACTTGTTTCCGCGGCCCGCATCGCCCCACTTGCCGAGGTTGCCGCTGTAACCAAACAGCATGACGCCGGGTGCGAAGAACTTCGGACGCAGCGGATCGATCGTGTCCAAGCATTCTTGCGGGCTCAAGCTGACGTCGCCGCCGATGTCATAAGCACCGCCACCGCTGACGCCTCGGTCACCCAGGCTGTTGGTGATTTCGCCGACCGCGATCGTGTTGGCGGTCCCGTCGACGAAGTCGCGGAAACGACGAACGGTCGCCGACAAGAAAGCACCACGCTTGATTTCCTTGGGCGGATTGGCCCAGCCCAAGCCACGCGCGACGTCACCCAAGCATGCACCATAGTTGGTCGTGCCGTAGGTCACCGGCGGTCCCGAATCGCTGGGACAATTGAACGCCGCGATCATCGTACGCCACGGCGTGTACTGGTTTTTCCAAGGCGTCGGGCCCATCGCGGGATACGCACCGTTAGGCGCCGCATTGCCGTTGAACTGGACGCTGACCGGGTTGCTGATCTGGTCCCACAACGGCTGTTGTTCGACAAATGGCAACAGGCCGACCAGGAAACTCAGACGGTTGAAGTTGTGCATGTTCCGGTTGCCGTCGTCGGCGGCCACCATGTCGTTCCAGCTAACGTTGTAGCCTTTGCGACCGGTCGTGCCGGCACGGTGTGTGGGGAACTGCTTGAAAGCACTGTGGTAGTTGTGCAGGGCCAAACCAATTTGCTTGGCGTTGTTGCTGCACGACATGCGGCGGGCGGCTTCACGAGCCGACTGAACCGCGGGAAGAAGAAGTCCGACAAGGACGCCGATGATCGCGATCACGACCAGCAGCTCCACGAGCGTAAAGCCCGCACGTTTTTGACGCATAGAAACTCTCCGAAATGACATCAACAAGAACTCGAGCCGGCGACAAAGAAAAAGCCGGCAAGAAATCCACGAATCCGGTGGGTCACCGAAATCCGTGAAGCAAAGGGACGCACAAAAACAAGGCACTCACGCTCAGAAGGAGCCACCCCTGTCGCCTTGCAATGCGACACTACACCGCATTATACGCATAAAGGAGCCATCTGAACCCAAAAAACGCCTTGAAGGTGAACAAGAGATCCACTGCCGAAGTAGACTGGCCCCACCCACAAGAAGGTGCCTGTAGCCGCCAATGAGAACGCTCACACTGAGCATTCGTTGCGAAAAATGCGGCAAAAACAGAAGAAGGCCGCGGGTCGATGTCTCAACCCGCGGCCTCCAATTTTTTTTGATTTTCTTGTCAGATTGTTGTCGCCGCCGCCGCAAATCGGGCTCGCTTGGCGAACTTTCGAAGGTTAAATGTCGTCAATGCTGACTTGCTCTCGACCATTGATCGTGCCCAGTCCGCCCCAGATGCCGTAGGGGCTCGGGCTGCCGGCGACCGAACCGCCCCAGCTGGGTTGTCCGACGGCCGGGATCGACGGATCACCCGCGTCAATCGCTTCGCTGACAAAGTGGACCGAACCGTCCGCCATCACTACGTGGCAGCCGCCGGGGTGGTAACTGCCGGCGCTCCAGATGCCGTCATCGGCGTCATTGCTGCGGTGCGCACACGAGGGGCTGTTGGGAGGCAGAATCGTAGTCACCGAACAGGTGTTGCCACCGCCATCGGCCCACTTGTTGCCTCGTCCGGCATCGCCCCATTTGCCCAAGTTGCCGCTGTAGCCGAATAGCAGCACGCCGGGTGCGTAGAACTTCGGCCGTTGCGGGTCGCGAGTGTCCAAGCACTCTTGCGGGTTCAGGTTGATGTCGCCACCGATGTCGTAGGCACCACCGCCGCCAACGCCGCGGTCGCCCAGGCTGTTGGTCAATTCGGCGATCGCGATCGTGTTGGCCGTTCCGTCGACGACGTCGCGGAAACGGGTCACCGTCGCGCCGGTGAACACGCCACGCTTGACTTCCTTGGGCGGGTTGGCCCATGCCTGTGCCAGAACGGTGTCACCGATGCAGGCACCGTAGTTGGTCGTGCCGTAGGTGACCGGAGGTCCCGAGTCGCTGGGGCAATTGAACGCCGAAATCAGCGTCCGCCACGGCGTGTATTGGGACCGATACGGGGTCGGTCCCATCGCGGGATAGGCACCGTTGGGCGCTACATTGCCGTTGAATTGGACGGTGACGGGATTGCTGATGGTGTCCCACAAAGGCTGCTGTTCGATGAACGGCAACAATCCGACCAGCATGCTCAGCCGGCGATAGTTGTGCGTGTCAGTGCTGTACGCACTCATTTCCGTCCAATTGGCCAGGTAGCCTTTCTTACCCGTGGTTCCCGCGCGGTGAGCGGGGAATTGCTTGAAAGCACTGTGATAGTTGTGCAGGGCCAGGCCGATTTGCTTGGCATTGTTGCTGCACGACATACGGCGAGCGGCTTCACGCGCCGACTGAACCGCGGGAAGAAGCAGACCGACCAGGACACCGATGATGGCGATCACGACCAAGAGTTCGACGAGCGTGAAGCCCGCACGTTGTTGACGCATTGATTTGCGCTCCATGAAAAATAACAAAGAGACAGTTGGCTTGTTCGTCGCGAAGGTGCCGGCCGAGAAAACTATCCCCGCGTACACCCTTCGACACTGCCGAAAGCTCATTTTCCGCAACCAAGGACTGCGAACACGCCCTATTGAGCACTCAGCGTTTCAATCATAGCCAAAGCGGACAATCTTCCGTACAGTCTCTTCTGTCGCAGGGGGCTCAAAATTCGTTGACTGAACCGGCCAGCGGGTCAAGCCCAACAGGCCCCGTTTACTGTCAACAGTCATTCGATAGCAGGATTTGCCGTGTTTTTTGCTATCACGCGGCCGTGAGGGGGGGGATTCAATGGCTTGTCCGAAGCTCGAAAGAAAAATTTTGACAAAATTTCAAAATTCTTTGCCGAATCGGACATCGGACGAGGGCCGGTGAGACGACCTTGCGGCCACGTAGCGGCGGAACTCCCCGGCCAAGCATCCGACGTGCTTGGAGATCAGGTCGGAACGATCGCCCGCCCCGATCGTCGCCAAAGAATGGCCTGGCTTGACAGAATGGCCTGGTTTGTTGGTGCTGCTTTCGCAAAGCGACCTTGCGCATAAAAAACGCCGCGGACCGATCACTCGATCCGCGGCGTTACAGAATTTAAATCGACAGTCGTCGCGGCTTAAATGTCGTCGATGCTGACTTGTTCGCGACCGTTGGTCGTTCCCAAGCCACCCCAAACGCCATAGGGGCTGGCGATACCGGCCGGTGAACCGTTTTGGTTCGGACGGGTGACGGTTGGGACCGTGTCGTCGCCGCCGTCGATCGCTTCGCTGACGAAGTGCACGGAACCATCGCCCATCACCACGTGGCAGCCGCCTGGGTGATAGCTGCCGGCGGACCAAATCCCGGCCCCCGCGTCGCCACCATCGGCGGAGCAACTGGGGCTGTTGGGCGGCAAGATCGTATTGAAACTCGACAGGTTCCCGCCGCCGTCGGCCCAGCGATTTCCACGGCCGGCACCAGCCCACTTGCCCAACGGCGCGTTGTAGCCCAGCAGCTGTGCATCGGGATGATAGAACTTCGGACGCAACGGATCGATCAGACCGGCACAATTGTTCGGCTCGAGCCGCACGTTGAATCCGACGTCATAGGCACCACCGCCGCTGACACCGCGATCGCCCAGGCTGTTGGTGATTTCACCCAGCGCAATCGTGTTGGCGGTACCGTCGACGACGTCACGGAATCGACGATGCTTCGCGACCATGAACAAACCACGGATCGTTTCTTTGGCCGGGTTTCGCGATCCCAACTGGTCGACCACGTCACCGACGCAAGCCGCATAGTTGATCGTGCCCGTCGTCACCGGCGGACCACTATCGCTGGGGCACTGCAGCGACGAAACGACCGTCCGCCACGGCGTGTACTGGCCGGTCCACGGCACCGGCCCCATCGCCGGGTATGCACCGTTGGGGGCCGCGTTGCCGTTGTACTGAACGGCCACAGGATTGCTGATTTGATCCCAAAGCGGCTGCTGTTCAATGAACGGCAACAGCCCGACGAACATGCTCAGCCGGCATTTGTTGCTGGCGTTGTTGTCCGCATTGATCGCGCCGGTGTAGCCCTTCGACCCGGTCGTGCCGGCGCGTTGGGCGGGGAATTGTTTGAATGCACTGTGGTAATTGTGCAGTGCCAAACCCATTTGTTTGGCGTTGTTGCTGCACGACATGCGGCGGGCCGCTTCACGTGCCGACTGCACTGCCGGCAAAAGCAATCCCACCAAGACGCCGATGATCGCGATGACGACCAACAGCTCCACGAGCGTGAAGCCCGAACGTTGACTACGCATAAACTGCGCTCCAGAAAAAAGCAAATGAAGAGTGCTTCGTCGACAAGAACGACGAGCGTGTCCGCGAGAGCATGCGTACAGACCTGAGAGCCTCAAAGGATCAGAATCTGCCCCAAACACGCCCTCAGTGCACTTTTCTAGCAAACACTTGCTCGTTTCCAAGCGCAAGGTGCCAGAATGAAGACAGGACACCACCCGTTCAGATGACCGGCCACACCCGAAAGGAGCGGATTAATTGTCAACACGCAACCAGATCACGCCAGAACCATGGTTGGTGCGGCAAAAATGCCTGAAAATCATTCAAATTTCCATGTCGACACTGCTCGCTTGAACACGACCAAGCTTTTCTTCGCTTTTTTTGAATTTTTGTTTCGATTCGGACAACCGACGCGGCCTCCGAGCCTGGGACAGACTAACCGCGCATGAAAAATGCCGGCGATCGCGTGAATGCGACCACCGGCGTTTTCGTCTTTTCCGTCGTCAGGGTCAGCCCAGGCCGACCCGGTGTCGATTACAGGTCGTCGATGCTGACTTGCTCGCGACCGTTTCGCGTGCCAAGACCACCCCAGACGCCGTAGGGGCTGGGGCTACCGGCCGGCGAACCGTTCCATCCGGGCGGGCCAACCGTGGCGACGGTCGAGTCACCGGCGTCGATCGCTTCGCTGACGAAGTGGACCGAACCGTCTCCCATCACGACATGGCATCCACCGGGGTGATAACTGCCGGCGGTCCAGATCCCGTCACCGGCATCGTTTCCGTCACGTGAACAGGACGGGCTGTTGGGCGGCAGGATGGTGTTGACGCTACAGGTGTTACCGCCGCCGTCCATCCATTTGTTACCGCGGCCGGCATCGCCCCACTTGCCAAGGCTTCCGCTGTAGCCGAACAGCATGACGCCGGGTGCGAAGAACTTGGGACGCAGCGGATCGATTTGGTCCGCACACTCTTGCGGATTCAGACGCACGTCGCCACCGATGTCATAGGCACCGCCGCCGCTGACGCCGCGGTCGCCCAGGCTGTTGGTGATCTCGGCAACGGCAATCGTGTTGGCCGTTCCGTCAACCACGTCACGGAATCGGGTGACGGTTGCACTAAGGAACATGCCTCGCTTGACTTCCTTGGGCGGGTTCGCCCAGCCCAAGCCGCCGGCGACGTCACCCAAACACGCACCATAGTTGGTCGTGCCGTAGGTCACTGCGGGGCCCGAATCGCTGGGGCAATTGAACGACGAAATCAACGTACGCCACGGTGTGTACTGGCCACGCCAAGGGGTCGGCCCCATCGCGGGATACGCCCCGTTGGGGGCGGCGTTTCCGTTGAACTGCACGCTAACGGGGTTGCTGATCGTGTCCCACAACGGCTGTTGTTCGATGAAAGGCAGCAGCCCCACCAGCATGCTCAGCCGGCGATAGTTGTGCTGATCGGTCGAATAAGCACTCAGCTCGGCCCAGTTGGCGTTATAGCCCTTCTTGCCGGTGGTGCCGGCGCGGTGAACCGGGAACTGCTTGAACGCACTGTGGTAGTTGTGCAACGCCAAGCCAATTTGCTTGGCGTTGTTGCTGCACGACATGCGGCGGGCGGCTTCGCGAGCCGACTGAACCGCGGGAAGAAGTAGGCCGACAAGGACGCCGATGATCGCGATCACGACCAGCAGCTCCACGAGCGTAAAGCCCGCACGTTTTTGACGCATAGAAGTTCACTCCGGAGTGGGAAACAAACGGTCCGACGGGAAAAATGAAACGGACCCTGAGAAAGACAGTGAAAACCGGCCTCGACAGGTGGTCGCCAAAGCTGACAAATGCCCGGCGTCGGCTTCACACTGTTGACTTTCTATCTACCCAATGCGTGAAAGGAAGCCTTAGGCCACCAGAACGATCCCGAGACGGGCGTTCACGACGCCCCTGTGACACACTGTCGCGTGACGAACGGACGCTAACTTTGCATCCCCCCCCGAATTCTCAGTGGAAGGCAGACATTGCATAAACGCTCATTTTAATCACAAACAGCAACGCAAAAGATCACGCATGTCACCCACCAAACGGATTGCAAGATTCTTCGAAATTTTCCGATTTTTTTTGTTCGACCTGGAAACAAGAACGCTCACTCTGAGCAACAGACACCCCTCGCAGGTGGAAACCCTGTGAACCCACAAGCGTTAAAGCAATTGCTTTCGGTGAACATCCCGACGCAGGCGCCTCGGCACGGGAACATCACCCAACGAATGGGTGGTGCCGGGCAACAAAAACGCCGGCGACCGCAAATGTGCGACCGCCGGCGTGGCGTTTTCTTAAATGGTGTCCCGCCTGCGGATGCAGGCCTGACTGACGATCAAGCGTCGTCGATGCTGACCTGTTCGCGACCGTTGGTTGTTCCCAAGCCACCCCAAACGCCGTACGGGCTGGGGCTGCCGGCGGGCGAACCGTTCCAGTTCGGGCGTCCGACTGCTGGGGTGTCGGGGCTGCCAGCGTCGATCGCTTCGCTGACGAAGTGGACCGAACCGTCACCCATCACGACGTGACAGCCGCCGGGGTGATAGCTGCCTGCCGACCAGATCCCGTCACCGGCATCCCAACCACGACGCGCACACGTGGGGCTGTTGGGCGGCAACACGGTGTTGACCATTCCGTGGTTACCACCACCATCGGCCCAGCGATTGCCGCGTCCCGAGTTCCCCCACTTGCCCAGGCTTCCGCTGTAACCGAACAGCAGCACGCCGGGGGCGTAGAACTTCGGACGCAGCGGATCGATCGTGTCCAAGCACTCGCGAGGGCTCAGGTTGATGTCGCCACCGATATCGTAGGCACCACCACCGCTGACGCCACGGTCACCCAAGCTGTTGGTGATTTCGGCCAACGCGATCGTGTTGGCCGTTCCGTCGACGACGTCACGGAACTTGGTCGCGGTTCCGACCAGGAACATGCCCCGCTTGATTTCCTTCGGCGGGTTACCCGATGCCAACGCACGGACAACATCACCGACGCAAGCCGCATAGTTGGCGGTTCCTGTGGTGACCGGCGGGCCACTGTCGCTGGGACAGTTGAACGCCGAAACCATGGTCCGCCACGACGTGTACTGGCCCTGCCACGGTGTCGGTCCCATCGACGGGTACGCGCCGTTGGGTGCCGCGTTACCGTTGAATTGCAACGTGACCGGATTGCTGATGGTGTCCCACAGCGGTTGTTGCTCCATGAACGGCAACAGGCCGACCCGCATGCTCAATCGACGACGATTGCTCTGCTGGGCGTTTCCGACCAAGGCACCCCGGTAACCCTTTTTGCCGGTGGTACCGCCCAGGTTGATGGGGAATTGCTTGAAAGCACTGTGATAGTTGTGCAGGGCCAAACCGATTTGCTTGGCGTTGTTACTGCACGACATCCGGCGGGCGGCTTCACGAGCCGACTGAACCGCGGGAAGAAGAAGGCCGACAAGGACGCCGATGATCGCGATCACGACCAACAGCTCGACCAGCGTGAAAGCTGCGCGTTGTCTTTTCATGGATCAACACTCCCGAAACAAAGACTGAGAAGAAGAAGGGAATTTCGCCCTGAATCGCCGATCCCCGGCCGCCCGTCGTCAAAGCGTTGAAGGACGCCGCCGAAGATTCACAAAACCCAAAGGCTGATAAAACTTGCACTCGCGTGCCTGTAACAGGGATAGCGAACAAGCCTTATATTGCCACTAAATTCCTGAGCACACCCACGCTCAGATCTCGCAACCCCTGGTCGCCTGGGACTTCAAAACCGCGTCCGGTGCAATGGCGTCCGACCACGATTTAACCGGCAAATAGCGGGGGATTGTTCAACACGAGTGGCGAGAACACGTGATTCTTCCGGGCGACAACGCGTTGCCCGAATCGACCGAAATTTTTCCGTTATTTCCGCTGGAATTTTCGAAACCAATCGAACACGACAGGTCGACAAGCATAAACGTGCCAGATTATTGGAGGATCGTGCCACGACAAAGCGGGGATCGACGCCCCAGAAACCTCATCAAGCGCATGCAAAACGCCGGCGATCGCGTGAGCGAGGCCGGCGTTGCAGCTGCAGAGTCGTGACGATGGGTCTCGATGTGAATCGAGCGTCAATTAGATGTCGTCGATGCTGACTTGTTCACGACCGTTGACGGTTCCCAAACCGCCCCAAACCCCGTAGGGGCTGGCGATACCGGCGGGCGATCCGTTCTGGTTTGGACGGGTGACAGTCGGAACCGTCGGGTCGCCAGCATCGATCGCTTCGCTGACAAAGTGAACCGAGCCGTCGCCCATCACCACATGACAGCCGCCGGGGTGGTAGCTGCCGGCCGACCAGATTCCGGCTGCCGCATCGCCGCCGCCGGCGGAGCAGCTAGGGCTGTTGGGTGGCAAGATGGTGTTGACCATTGTGAAGTTGCCACCACCATCAGACCAGCGATTTCCGCGACCGGCATTCCCCCACTTACCCAAGCTGCCGCTATAACCAAGCAACAGGATTCCCGGTGCGTAGAATTTGGGACGTAGGGGGTCGATCGTTTGGGCACATAAGTGTGGTTCGGTACGGGCATTGAACGTCGGATCGTACATCCCGCCGCCACTCACCCCGCGGTCGCCCAAGCTGTTGGTGATTTCCGCCATTGCGATTGTGTTGGCAGTTCCGTCGACGATATCGCGGAACTTTCGGTGCGTTGCCACCATGAACAAACCTCGCATGACTTCCTTGGCCGGATTGCGAGACCCCAAGTGGTCGACCACATCGCCCACGCAGGCGGCGTAATTGGTTGTTCCGGTCGTGACCGCAGGCCCTGAATCACTGGGGCAGTTAAATGGTGAGACCATGGTTCGCCAGGGCGTGTACTGGCCGGTCCACGGCACCGGCCCCATCGCGGGGTAGGCACCATTGGGGGCCGCATTCCCGTTGAACTGCGTCGCGACCGGGTTGCTGATCGTGTCCCACAACGGCTGTTGTTCCAGGAATGGCAATAGGCCCACCAGCATGCTCAACCGACACCGATTGCTTTGATTGTTGCCGCCGACAATGCCCTGACCGGCGTAGCCTCGGAACCCCGTCGTTCCGGCTCTCTCCGCGGGAAACTGTTTGAAAGCGCTGTGATAATTGTGCAACGCTAGGCCAATTTGCTTGGCGTTGTTGCTGCACGACATGCGGCGGGCGGCTTCGCGAGCCGACTGAACCGCGGGAAGAAGAAGTCCGACCAGGACACCGATGATCGCGATCACGACCAACAGCTCCACCAATGTGAAGCCAGCACGTTTTGTGCGCATACGAGAATTACTCCGAACGAAAAGAGAAAGAGCAAAGACAGCCCACACGCGATTGCGTCAAAACAGCGGCACTGCCGGTCAATGACAATGGATGAATCGCCGACAACGTCATTCGCTTTGACAGCAGCCTCAACGCGGGGGCTGGCACGCAGCCTAATGGTCTTTCGAAAGACGTAAACGATCGGTGGTATGGGAATGCGTAGCCCAAAACGACGCCTTATTAATCCGACACGCTCACCTCAACCAACACTTGACGCCTGCACCGCTCATTCCGCACCACGAATGCAAACACACACCGCTTTTTAGACGCACGATAGCGCACAAAAGGCCACACCCTAGGCCCGCATATTTATTATTAACATTGCGATTTGCTTTTCCAAAGTATCAGCTCCGTCGGTAAAAGTCGCATTCGCGACTCCGCGGACGAAGCTAAGAAGCATCGCATTACTCGAGATGCACCGCGAAAACTGCAACACGTTGCACCGAGAACCGTGATCGGTTGGCGATCTCATTGGCAATGAAAACGCGTTGCGGAGAGATGCTTTGCAAAGAGGAGCTCCGTTTCCGGTATGCACCATGGGCCCTGGCTCCGCCCCCTGATATTGCCTCTTTTCACTGGTCCGAAGCATGAAAAACGCCGGCGATCGCGTGAGCGAGGCCGGCGTTGCAGCTGAAGAATCGTGACGGGGGCTCGATGTGAATCGAGCGTCAATTAGATGTCGTCAATGCTGACTTGTTCACGACCGTTGATCGTTCCCAGTCCGCCCCAAACGCCGTAGGGGCTGGGGCTTCCGGCGGGAGAACCGTTCCATCCAGGAGCTCCGACGGCGGGGGTCGCGGGATTCCCCGCATCGATCGCTTCGCTGACAAAGTGAACCGAACCGTCACCCATGACGACGTGACAGCCACCGGGGTGGTAACTGCCGGCCGACCAAATCCCGTCGCCGGCGTCCCAAGCAGCGCGAGCACACGAGGGGCTGTTGGGGGGCAATACGGCGTTGACCATGCCGAAGTTGCCGCCGCCATCGGCCCAGCGATTGCCACGCCCCGCGTTGGGTGACTTGCCCAGGTTGCCGCTGTAACCAAACAACATCACGCCAGGGGCGTAGAATTTCGGACGCAATGGGTCGATCGTGTCCAAGCACTCTTGTGGGCTCAGGTTGACATCGCCTCCGATATCATACGCTCCGCCACCGCTGACCCCGCGATCGCCCAGGCTGTTGGTGATTTCCGCCAGCGCCATCGTGTTCGCCGTCCCATCAACGACATCACGAAATCGCGTTGCGGTCGTCGACGCAAACATCCCCCGACGGACCTCCTTGGGTGGATTGCTGGAGGCCAACGCGCGTACGCAATCCCCGACCACCGCGGCGTAGTTCGTCGTGCCGGTGGTCACCGCCGGGCCGCTGTCGCTGGGGCAATTGAACGCCGAAACCATGGTCCGCCACGACGTGTAACCGCCACGCCACGGGCACGGCCCCATCGCCGGATAGGCGCCATTGGGTGCTGCGTTTCCGTTGAACTGAACCGTCACCGGGTTGCTGATCGTGTCCCACAGCGGCTGTTGCTCCAGGAACGGCAGCAGTCCGACCAGCATGCTTAACCGCCGACGATTGCTTTGGTCCGAGTTCCCGACCAGATTGGCATACCCCTTCGACCCGGACGAACCGCCCATGTTGATGGGGAACTGCTTGAATGCACTGTGATAGTTGTGCAGAGCCAAGCCAATTTGCTTGGCGTTGTTGCTGCACGACATCCGGCGGGCGGCTTCACGAGCCGACTGAACCGCGGGAAGAAGTAGGCCGACAAGGACGCCGATGATCGCGATCACGACCAACAGCTCGACAAGCGTAAATGCTGCGCGTTGTCTTTTCATGGATCAACACTCCCGAAACGAAGACAGAGAAGACGAAAATCTCGCCTCGGATTTGCAAATTCACGTCCGTCTGTCGTCGCAGAAACTTCTGCATCGTCGCCAACAGCAGCGTCAGAAATCGCTAACCCGAGGGGCTTACAAAACCCGCACGCAGACACTCAAACCGAGCACCTGCGAACCAAGAGCATCCTGCCAACGAAAGAATGCAGCCAACAATGCTCATTTTTCGCACCGCTGGCGATTGGCGTCCTACAGGCCTGTGGTGATCCGACCTGAACAACGAACGTGACGCTCCCCAAAAACACCACGTTTTGCAGCACCAATGCGATAGGATCCGCTACAGAGGGACAAGCGTAAGGGCCGCCGGAAGGGACAAGAGATGCACGAGAATTTCTGCGATTTTTCTTTGACACCTGCGCCATCACGACGCGCACCAAGACATTCGTGCCAAAAACACGGACCATTTTGCCATCGCAAAGCGCAGAATTTGCCCTCTGCAGACACCTAAGGAGGCATCACTGAACACGCAGCAAAGCCGATTTTTGGGGCCAGGCGTCCCAGGAAGACTCCGGCGTAAGCCCGACCGCAATCGCATCAGCGGACGGATTGGAGACAGAAGGTGGAAACACGACAGGCTGGTCGCCAAGCCGCTCTTACATGAGTCAGATCCGCGGGCAACAAAAAAAAAAACGCCGGCGATCGCTTTCGCAATCGCCGGCGTTTCGAAGTTTCAATGATGGCGGCCAGCGGACACCGGCCGCGTGTCGATTACAGGTCGTCGACGCTGACTTGTTCACGACCGTTGGTCGTTCCCAAGCCGCCCCAGATGCCGTAGGGGCTGGGGCTACCGGCGGGTGAACCGTTCCACTGGGACCGACCGACCGCGGCAATCGTCGGGTCACCCGCGTCGATCGCTTCGCTGACGAAGTGGACCGAACCGTCACCCATCACGACGTGACAGCCGCCGGGGTGATAACTGCCGGCCGACCAGATTCCGTCACCGGCGTCACCGCCACCGCGTGAGCAAGACGGGCTGTTGGGCGGCAGAACGGCGGTGAAGCTGGCGAAGTTACCGCCACCATCGGTCCAACGTGCTCCACGTCCCGATCCGCCCCACTTTCCGAGGCTGCCGCTGTAACCGAACAGCAACACGCCGGGAGCGAAGAACTTCGGACGCAGCGGATCGATCGTGTCCAAGCACTCTTGCGGGCTCAGGTTGATGTCGCCACCGATGTCGTAGGCACCACCACCGCTGACGCCACGGTCACCCAGGCTGTTGGTGACTTCCGCCAGGGCCATGGTGTTGGCCGTTCCGTCGACAACGTCGCGGAAACGAGTGGCGTTGCCGGCCAGGAACATCCCGCGTTTGATTTCTTTGGGCGGGTTGGACCAACCCAACGCACGCACGGCATCACCCATGCAGGCACCGTAGTTGGTCGTGCCGTAGGTGGTCGCCGGGCCGCTGTCGCTGGGGCAGTTGAACGCAGAAACCATGGTACGCCACGGGGTGTACTGGCCCTTCCAAGGCGTCGGCCCCATGGCCGGGTATCCGCCACCGGGCGCGGCGTTGCCATTGAATTGGGTGGCGACCGGGTTGCTGATCGTATCCCACAGCGGCTGCTGCTCCAGGAACGGCAGCAGGCCGACCAGGATGCTCAAGCGGTTGAAGTTGTGGAAGTTTCGACCACCGCCGGCGGCATCATCCGCGGCGACCATGTCGTTCCAACCGACGTTGTAACCCTTGCGACCGGTGGTACCGGCACGGTGGGCGGGGAACTGCTTGAAAGCACTGTGATAGTTGTGCAGGGCCAAGCCAATTTGCTTGGCATTGTTGCTGCACGACATGCGGCGGGCGGCTTCGCGAGCCGACTGAACCGCGGGGAGAAGAAGTCCGACAAGGACACCGATGATCGCGATCACGACCAACAATTCCACGAGCGTGAAGCCCGCACGTTTTTGACGCATAAAGTGCGCTCCCAAACCAAGAGAAATGACCGGATCACCGATAACAGCGATCCAAACGGAAAAAGACGAAAACAGTCTTCGGGCAACCGCAATGGAGGAAAGTCTTCCCGAAAGACCTGCTAACGATGCTTTCTAGCAACTAGACGCGTTAATGAAAGCTTCAGATTCCGCTGGCATATCATCCCCTTGCATCGCCGCACCCGTGCGGCGGGGTGTCGCATGACAATTTGACGCTCAGCAGTCGCCTCAGCGAGCCTTTGAGTTTCTTCAAAGTGAAAGAGACGTTGTTTCGCTGAGCATCCTGCCAGCAGGGACAAGTGAAGACTTGAACACACTGACATTTCTTGGAAAAAATCTGGAAATTTTTCGAACCATTTGCGTCGAGGCGCGGTTGTTGAGCACAGCAGCCACCCTGCTGAGGTATTTCACGGCGGCATTTTCTGACCATACGGAATGACCGAGACGTCAAATCCGCCAGGAACCGGCCAATCCGATCGCCTGGAACCCCAATGACCCGGCACTCCGATTGACCAGTGATCAGGAGGCGAAAAAACGGTTGCCCCGGTGACGTTCCGGGGCAACCGTCCATGCGTTGCATCTGAATCAACAGTCGGCAGCCACCTAGGCTGCACCGTGCCGATTACAGATCGTCGACGCTGACTTGTTCACGACCGTTGGTCGTTCCCAAGCCGCCCCAGATGCCGTAGGGGCTGGGGCTACCGGCGGGTGAACCGTTCCACTGGGGACGGCCGACCGCGGCAATCGTCGGGTCACCCGCGTCGATCGCTTCGCTGACGAAGTGGACCGAACCGTCACCCATCACGACGTGACAGCCGCCGGGGTGATAACTGCCGGCCGACCAGATTCCGTCACCGGCGTCACCGCCACCGCGTGAGCAAGACGGGCTGTTGGGCGGCAGAATCGCGTTGAAGCTGGCGAAGTTACCACCACCATCGGTCCAACGTGATCCACGTCCCGATCCGCCCCACTTTCCGAGGCTGCCGCTGTAGCCGAACAGCAACACGCCGGGAGCGAAGAACTTCGGACGCAGCGGATCGATCGTGTCCAAGCACTCTTGCGGGCTCAGGTTGATGTCGCCACCGATGTCGTAGGCACCACCACCGCTGACGCCACGGTCACCCAGGCTGTTGGTGACTTCCGCCAGGGCCATGGTGTTGGCCGTTCCGTCAACAACGTCGCGGAAACGGGTCACGGTCGCACCCATGAACATCCCACGCTTGACTTCCTTCGGCACATTGGCCCATCCCAGACCGCGGATGCCGTCACCCATACAAGCACCGTAGTTGGTCGTGCCGTAGGTGGTCGCCGGGCCGCTGTCGCTGGGGCAATTGAACGACGAAACCATGGTACGCCACGGGGTGTACTGGCCTTTCCAAGGCGTCGGGCCCATCGCGGGGTACGCACCGCCGGGGGCCGCGTTGCCGTTGAACTGGACGCTGACCGGGTTGCTGATCGTGTCCCACAACGGCTGTTGTTCCATGAACGGCAGCAAGCCGACCAGGATGCTCAAACGGCGGAAGTTGTGGAAGTTTCGACCACCACCGGCGGCATCGTCGGCACTGGTCATCTGGTTCCAGTTCGCGTTGTAGCCCTTGCGGCCCGTCGTACCAGCACGGTGAACAGGGAACTGTTTGAAAGCACTGTGATAGTTGTGCAGCGCCAAACCGATTTGCTTGGCGTTGTTGCTGCACGACATGCGGCGGGCGGCTTCGCGAGCCGATTGCACCGCGGGAAGAAGAAGTCCGACAAGGACGCCGATGATCGCGATGACGACCAACAGCTCCACGAGCGTGAAGCCCGCACGTTTTTGACGCATGTGTACGCTCCGATAACGCAATAAAGAAAACCCTTAACGTGGATCTCGAAAGACAAGGCGAGATCCGCTTTGACAAGCTGACCGTCGGGCGAAACCTGACAATGAAGGTAAAATTCGGCCCCGCAGTGGCGGTCTAATGTCGCATGCTATCGGTAAAACGCGGGAAAACCAAGGATTTTCCGACATTCGACGGGTTGACAAGGATTTTTCCCGAAACCCACTTTCGATGACTGGGTTGTTCGAACCACCACCCTTAACGGTGCCCGAATTCGCATTATGAAGACTGCTCCGAGTGGCCATGGGGATGGCGCGACCACGCCACGCTCAAAAAAACCAGCCCCAACGGGTGGAGGGCAAGATAAAAGTTTTTCGATTTTTTTCGCTGATTTTCGGCTGCAACGTCGAACCTTTCCGGTTTTTCGGGTGTTGCCGACTCGGTATCCCCACCGAAAAGGTCCCGATGCGTCCCTAAATTGGATCGAAATCGACGTTCCGGCGACGACGACCATGCCGGTGTGTTTACAAAACGAAAAAACCGCGGCCCGGTTTTCCATCCGGGCCACGGTTGCGATTCGTTCAATAGGACTTGGGAGGGCTCTACAGTTCATCCATATCGATCTGTTCGCGGCCGTTGATCGTGCCCAGGGCTCCCCAAATGCCGTAGGGACTGGGGCTGCCGGCGAGTGAGCCGTTCCAGCTGCCCGGGCCGACGGCGGGAATCGAGGGATCACCGGCATCGATCGCTTCGCTGACGAAGTGCACCGAACCGTCGCCCATCACGATGTGACAACCACCGGGGTGATAGCTGCCGGCACTCCAGATTCCATCACCGGCATCGCCGCCGTCGCGGGAACAACTAGGGCTGTTGGGCGGCAAGATGGCGTTGAACGTGGCAAAGTTGCCTCCGCCGTCACACCAACGATTGCCGCGACCGGCGTCGCCCCATTTGCCAAGGTTGCCGCTGTAGCCCAACAGCAACACGCCAGGTGCGTAGAACTTCGGACGCAGCGGATCGGCCGTGTCCAAGCACTCTTGGGGACTCAAGTTGATGTCGCCGCCGATGTCGTAGGCGCCACCGCCACTGATGCCTCGGTCGCCCAGGCTGTTGGTGATTTCCGCCAAGGCCATCGTGTTGGCGGTGCCATCGACGATGTCACGGAACCGCGTGACCGTCGCGCTCAGGAACAACCCACGTTTGATTTCCTTGGGCGGGTTTCCCCAACCCAATGCACGCACACAGTCGCCGATGCAGGCGCCATAGTTGGTCGTCCCTGTGGTCACCGGCGGCCCCGCGTCGCTGGGGCACTGCAACGCCGAAACCAGCGTCCGCCAAGGGGTGTATTGCCCTTTCCAGGGAACCGGTCCCATCGATGGATACGCCCCATTGGGTGCAGCGTTGCCGTTGTACTGCACCGACACGGGATTGCTGATGGTGTCCCACAGCGGTTGTTGTTCCAAAAACGGCGTCAAGGCAACCAGCATGCTGAGACGCCGGAAATTGTGCGTGTCATTGCTGTACACGTTCATATTGTTCCAGCTGATTCCATACCCCTTGCGGCCGGTCGTGCCGGCGCGGTGGGCGGGAAATTGCTTGAACGCGCTATGATAGTTGTGCAGCGCCAAGCCCAGCTGTTTGGCGTTGTTGCTGCACGACATTCGACGTGCGGCTTCGCGAGCGGACTGGACCGCCGGAAGCAACAAACCGACCAGAACACCGATGATCGCAATCACGACCAACAATTCGACGAGTGTGAAGGCCTTGCGTGGGTTTCGCATGGTCACATCTCCCATTTCAAAGTAACAGAACACGGAATGAACCAAATCGGCTTCGCTGGTCCGCGCCGCCAGTGCCTCCAACCGCAACCTTGCTGTCCGGCCGACTTCGTTTCACGCGTCCTTGGCGAAACGTTGAAGCGGTCTTTCGCGAAAACCGAAACGCCATTCTAAATCTGCAGCGTTGGATTCCACGCCACTCGACCGCTCAAAATGACTGTCCACATCGTCGCACGTGACAGGACGTCGCACCGGAGATTCACACGTCACACCAAAAGACAGCACTTTGCACCGGAGCATGTCTTCGGCGCAAACACCGCCCTGGATACCTCACCGGCATGCGGCAAGCTGCCGCGGAAAGAAGACGCGTCAGAAGGAAGCAGCCCGGTTTTCGAACCTCGGGCTTAAACTTTCAGTGTGCCGATCAAATCGCTGATTCGATCCACGCCTTCGTCACGCAGCACTTCGGGCAATTCGCCGACCAGACGTGTGGAGACGTGAGGGTCGTAGTAATTCGCTGTACCGATCTGAACGGCCGACGCACCGGTCACCAGGAATTGCATCACGTCGTCGATATTGGCGATGCCACCGATCCCGATGATCGGAATGTCCACCGCTTGTCGAACTTGATGGACACATCGCAGCGCAATCGGCTTGATGGCCGGACCGCTTAGCCCGCCCATCCCGTTGCCCAAGATGGGACGACGCGAACGCCAATTGACGGCCATCGCCAACACGGTGTTGATCAGACAAACCGCGTCGGCTCCACCATCGGCCGCCGCCGCCGCGATGTCAGCGATCCGCGTCACGTTCGGCGTCAACTTGGCCAAAATCGGCAGATCGCAACTCTGTCGAACCTGGTCAACGACTTTCCGGCAACTGTCGGCATCGGTGCCGAAATCAATACCGCCGGAAACATTGGGACACGACAAATTCAGCTCGATCGCCGCGGCACCGCCCTGCGCGGCGATCTGTTCGGCCAGCGAAACGAAATCGTCGCGGGTTCGGCCGGCGATGCTGACCACCACGGGGGTGGGCAACTGACGCAGGTAGGGCAGGTGATGCTGGATGAACGCGTCCACGCCGTCATTGTCCAACCCGATCGCGTTCAACAGACCGGCCGACGTTTCAACCGTTCGCCAGGGCGGATTGCCCATCCGTGGTTCGGCGGTGATCGTCTTGGGCAACAAGCCACCCAACAGTGACAGGTCGACGACTTTTTCCATCTCGCGGGCATACCCGAACGTGCCGGAAGCAACCATGATCGGATTGCTTAGCTTGAGTCGCCCCAGTTGAACTGACAGATCGGGCGTCATGGAATTCGTCATCGAACGTGTCGTCATGAAACGGGCGTCATCAAGAAAGTGGCATCGCGCCGGCGGGGCGTGGGACGGAAGTCTACCGCCATGGCCGGGAGCTTCGGTAGGGCGGCGCCGATGCGTGAGTCGTCAAAGGCAATCGGTCGATCGCGTTGCGTCAAGCACCCGACCGCGCGACGACCAGACGCTGATCGATGTGACGCAGCAATTCATCGGCGACGACTTCTTTGCTGCCGCGGATATCGGCGATCACGTCGCCATGGACGTCCAGCAATTCGACTTCGTTTTCCTGGCTGTCGATCGCTTGGGGGCCGTTGCTGACGATCAAGTCGCAGTGTTTTTTCTGCAGCTTCACGGTCGCACGAAACCGATGGTCTTCCGTTTCCAACGCAAATCCGACGACCCATTGGTCGTCGCGCTTCTGCTGGCCCAACGTCGCAACGACGTCGGGGGTTTCGACCAGTTCCAATTGAATCGGGTGGCCGGTTTTGGACAGCTTTTGTTCGCTGACCACACGCGGCATGTAATCACAGGGGGCCGCCGCGCCGATCGCGCCGTCACAACGGGCGAATTCGCTTTGCGCGGCATCCAGCATTTCATCGGTCGTCCTGACCGGGATGACTTGAGCCGCCGACGGATATTCGACCTGAACCGGCCCGCTGATGATGACGACGTCGTGGCCCAAGCCGATCGCGGCGTTGGCCAGGGCGGCGCCCATCCGACCGCTGGACGCGTTGGTCAAATAACGCACCGGATCGATGTATTGTCGAGTCGGACCGGACGTGATCAGGATGCGAGCCATCTCGGCGATCCTCCCTTCATTCAAATACACGGTGGGTTCAGGATTCTGAACCTTCGTCCGTTTCTATGTCTTGCACCGGAGCCCCCGCGTCACTGATCGGCGGCATTGATGCCAACAGCCGATCCAAATCATCGGGCGTCAGATTCATCCGTGCCGCGGCCAGGGCAAACAGCCTTTTTTCGCTTTCTTGCAGGTCACCGTCGGCCGCCATCACGCGGATCAAATCCTTCATCAAGGCTTCGCGCTCGTCCGGATCTTCGGGCAATTCCAACGCCGCATCATCGCTCAGGCTGTACCGAATCGCCTCGTGCAATTCGACTTCGCTTAACCCCAGCTCGATGCAACGGTCGGCCACCACGTTGACTTCGCGTTCGCCCAATTGCCCATCGGCCAGGGCCATGACGACCAGATTTTGAAGGTGGCGTTTTCGCCGAATGAAACTTTCGTCGGCCATGAGATTCCACAGCTTTTTGTGCACGGTCACGTGCGATGGCGCCGACGCCATCGCGACGCACAGTCTATACGCGCGGGCATCGGTATACCGAGGGGGGGATGAGCGTGCGTATCGACGGTGCGTCGCCACACCGTGAGATTGTCTGACGAATCCAACACCGGTCGCCGGATTTCCCGGGCCGAGCTTTCCGGCATTCTCGGGTGCCGTCTGGGGCGGGTTCCCGTTAATATCCCCGTCGAAAGACCTTGCCGTCGGTCGCCGCCACAGATGCGCGTGGCTCGCGGCACGACGAATTGATTTGTTTCCTTGGGGACACTGGCCAATCCGATGCTTCGAATTCTTGTCACCGGCGGCGCCGGATTCCTGGGCTCACACCTGTGCGAACGCTTGGTCAAAGACGGCCACGACGTGATCTGTCTGGATAACTTCTTTACCAGCCAAAAGACCAACGTCACTCACCTGCTGGACTATCCCAACTTCGAATTGATCCGACACGACATCACGGTGCCGGTCTTTTTGGAAGTCGACCAGATCTACAACTTGGCTTGCCCCGCCGCTCCGGGCCATTATCAATTCAATCCGATCAAGACGATCAAGACCAGCGTGCTGGGAAGCATCAACATGCTGGGGCTGGCCAAGCGATGTGGCGGCCGAATCCTGCAAGCCAGCACCAGTGAAGTGTACGGCGATCCGGAGGTCCATCCGCAACCCGAAAGCTATCGCGGCAGCGTCAGCCCGATCGGCATTCGGGCCTGTTACGACGAAGGCAAGCGTGTCGCCGAAACGTTGTTCATGGATTACCACCGCTACAACAACGTCGATGTCCGCATCGTTCGGATCTTCAACACCTATGGCCCGCGGATGCACCCGTTCGACGGGCGCGTGGTGTCCAACTTCATCCGCCAAGCTTTGGCCGGTGAACCGATCACGATCTTTGGCGAAGGCACCCAGACCCGGTCGTTCTGTTACCGCGACGACTTGATCGAAGGCATCATCCGACTGATGAATTGCGAAGACGGATTCATCGGCCCGGCCAACATCGGCAACCAAGACGAATACACAATCCGTGAACTTGCCGAAAAGGTGATCGAAATCAGCGGATCAAAATCCACCCTGACCACTGAACCGCTGCCGGCGGACGATCCGACACGCCGCCAGCCCGACATCACGCTGGCGAAAAAGCATCTGAATTGGTCGCCGACGACCGACCTGGCCACAGGCTTGACGAAGACGATCGAGTGGTTCCGCACGATCAACCTGGACGACTATCGGCCGCCGACGCCGAACTACAAATAAGGTTTCCCGGTCAGCCGAAGCGGGCGACGCGTCGGGCCGGTCATTAAACTGGTGCATCGGCACGATCCACGCGCGCCGCCCACCGATCTCCCCACCCCACCTGAACATTGCAAGCGAACAGTCACGACATGAGCCAACCGATTCGATTTGTGATGCTGGGCGGATTTCTGGGCGCCGGGAAAACGACCACGCTGGCACGACTGGCCCGCCACTACCAGTCACAAGGCAAAAACGTCGTCATTGTCACCAATGACCAGGCGGACCACTTGGTCGACACACACTTGTTGCGAAACCAAGGGTTCGACGTCGGCGAAGTCGCTGGTTCCTGCTTCTGCTGCAACTTCGACGGCTTGGTCGGCCAGATGGAATCGTTGTCCCAGGCTCATCGCCCCGACGTCATCTTGGCCGAACCGGTGGGATCGTGCACCGACCTGATCGCGACCATCGCCGTTCCGATGATGCAGTTGCTGGGCGAAAGTTTCGAAGTCGCGCCATACGCGGTTTTGTTGAAACCCAGCCATGGGCAAAAGATTCTCTCCGGTGTCGGCCAACGCGGTTTTTCGCCCAACGCGGAATACATTTTCCGCAAACAGTTGGAAGAAGCGGACGTCGTGGTCATCAATCGCATTGACGAATTGGATCCATCCCAGCGTCAGTTGCTTGAAACCAACGTCGAAAAGAACTTTCCCGAGCGTCCGATCGTCGCCATGTCCGCCAAGACCGGCGACGGCCTGGATGATTTGATCCGGCACATCGAACAACCGGCGCCGAAGCATAACCTGTTCATGGAAGTCGACTATGACGTGTATGCCGACGGCGAAGCGGAACTGGGTTGGCTGAACGCGACGACATCGTGGCAGCATTCCGAACCAATCGATCTGGACCAGACGCTGACGGCGGTCTTGAACGACTTGAAGGATCAGTTTGCCGCCGCCGACGCCGAGGTCGCCCACGTCAAAGCCATCGTGCAGACCGAATCGGATTCCGCCGTCGCGAACTTGGTCAGCAACGACAGCGATGTCGCCTTGTCGATGCCCACCGGCGGCTTGGCGGCCACATCGTTTCGAATGGTCGTCAACGCTCGAGTCGCCATCGCACCGGAAACGTTGGAATCCATCGTCCAGCGGTCGCTGAAACAGGTCGCCGATCAGACCGGCGCCCAGTTGATCGTTGAATCGATCCAATCGTTCCGGCCCGGCCGGCCCGTTCCGACTCACCGCGCGACGTCGTCCTAAAGTATCTTTGTAATGCCCAGATCGTCACGCGGGGTTTCGAATCGCTTCGCGGATCGACAACTGAACCCCGCTGACGACGCCGAAATGCATCAGCAAGACCGGCACAAAGTCATAGTCGCAGTACACGGTCAATAACTCCAGCGCGACCCCGACGAACATCGACGCCAGAACGGTCACACTGACCGGACCACAGGGGATCAGATACGTCGACGCGGCACGCCGCAGACGCAGGCATCCGACGACCGCGGCGACGAACAGTGACGTGAAAATCGTCAGTCCCACGATCCCGAAACGCAGCCCCACCAAGACAAAAGAGTTGTCCACGATCCTCAGTCGCAGCCGGCTGCGTTTGTCCGCGGGCAGCCCGGGCACGTTCGGCGGGAACTGGTCGGTGTTATCGGTCCCAAACCCTAGCAAGCCGCCCTTCAAGACGATCGGCCCGTAAATCTTCATCACGAAGATGCGGTTCCGCGTGCCGGTGTAGATTTCCGCGTCTTCGTCGACTTCGACAATCGTCGCGGATTGCACGCCCACGGATTCGTCCAATTTGGTCACCACGTCATCGAACCGCCAAACCAGCAGCGCGATCGCGATCACGATGACCGGCACCAGGACGATCCGAGCGATTCGCCACTGCACACACGCAAAGAAGACCGCGGCAACCGCCATCCCCAGCACCGGCCCACGCGATACCGTGGCGGCGATGCCCATCAAAATCAGCACAAACGCGATGACGCCCCACCAAGCACGTCGCCGCGTCAATGCCGAATCCCACGTCACCCAAGCCCAGGGTGACAACAGCATCAAGATCACGCCCAAAAAGATCGGGTGTCGTGTCGTCGCGATGGCACGATGAAACAAATCGAATCGCAACCCTTCGGGACGATTCACTCGATCATCAGCCACATGAAAGATTGCTTCCCACAAATTGATGCCGGTCCAGCATTCGATCATCGCCGCGATCGACAAGACGACCGCAACGCCTGCAAACCAGGGGGCCAAGACCGACAAGGAACTCCGGTGCATGAATGCGTAACGGCCAGCGGCATAGGCCAACCACCATTCGGCATAGGCTCGCGCGGCCGTCATGGCGACAGGGTCACCGTATTGCAGATCCACGACCCCATGCCACACCGCCAAAGCCGTGATCAGAACATCCATGACGGTGATGGGCCACAACAGTCGCCGCCAATACATTGCCGATGCGACGACCAACAACACAATGGAAACCGTCGACAGCACATCGACCGGGAAACCAGCGATTTCGATCTCAAACCAACTGGCCGCCGACATGGACACCGCCACCCCAACGCCCAACGCCCATTGGCGGCCCGTCTTCCAAGCGGCGATCGCGGCCACGACCAGACTTAAGATGACGAAAAACAGATAAGACGTTTCGACGGAAAACATTCGCGGACGGCAAACGGGGCGGGCGGCCCGATCAGCGGCCGACACAGTGGATGTGACTTGAAACGATGAAAGAATGGGTGGGAACCACCGACGCAGTTTAGTCGCTGGACGATATCGATAGTCACGCGAAACGATCCAGACATCGGATCGGTGCCGCATCAGCCCCGCATCTGCGTCACAGTGCCTGTGATCCCCCCATTCCATCGTCACGCGAACCGTCACAGACTACGGGGCTTCCCTCGCCAAAGTTGGATCGATGAACCAATCTGAAACACCTCTCGGCCCACGCCATCCTGTCGCACTGACCATCGCCGGCAGCGATCCGTCGGGCGGTGCCGGGATGCAAGCCGATTTGAAAACGCTGCAGGCCTTCGGCGTCTACGGTTCGGCGGTGATGACGCTGCTGACCGTGCAAAACACGCAAGGCGTCGAAGCGGTCGAAATGCTGCAGATGGACTTTTTCCAAAGCCAATTCGATTGCGTGACCAGTGACATCCCGCCGGACGCGGTGAAGACCGGTGCTTTGGGAACCGCCGAAATGATCGCCACGGTCGCGGCGGCTTTGTCACCACTGAAATGTCCGATCGTGGTCGACCCGGTGATGATCAGCAAACACGGTCACGCGATCATTGATGACGGCGCGGTCGACGCATTGCGAACCCAGTTGTTGCCCGTCGCGTCCCTGGTCACCCCCAACCGATTCGAAGCCGAACGACTGGCGGAAACCAGCATCGAAAGCGAAGACGACCTGCCCGTTGCCGCGTCGCGATTGCACGACCAGGGCGTTCCGGCCGTCTTGATCAAAGCCCAATTTGATAATCACGCGGTCGATTTCCTGTCGCTGCGTTCAGGCCAAAGCGGTCGACCGGAAACACAAACCTGGACCACCCAGTGGATCGACGGCGGCAATCTGCACGGCACCGGTTGCGTGCTGTCGGCCGCGATCACCGCCGGCCTGGCGTCCCAAAAGGACTTGGTTTCGGCCATCGAACGCGCCCGACGTTTCGTCACCGCCGGCATCGCATCGCCGTATCGAATCGGCCAGGGTGTCAGCGCGATCGACGTCTTGGAAGCGTCAAAGAAAGCTCTTCGCTAGCCGCATCATCAACCGCGGCTATTCGATATCGTCCAAGTCGAACGACAGATCTTTGACCCTCTCTGGCTGACGATCCGCCGGCGTGCTTGCCGCATCGGTTTGAGCGGAATCTTGTTGTCCGGCGGGTTGTGACCCTGCGGTCATTTGCTGCGGGCCAACCCCACGACGGACGCGGATTCGACCGCCGCTGATGTCGACCACGTGTACCGCCTTGCCGGCATCCACGGGTCCATCCAGACATGTGACGTCCAACGCGTCGCCACCGATTCGTGCTCGTCCGCTGGGCAACAGGTCGGTCGTCGCTTGCCCGGTCTGTCCGATCAAATCCGGATAGGAAACACCCGACGGGGTCACCTTTTGTGGCGGTTGCGGATCGGCTTGACCGGGGCGTCGATTCAAAATGCGGCGTCCGATCGGCGTGTGTGGCCAAAACTTGATGACCAGCATCAGCACCACGGGCGTCGTCGCCATGATGACCAACGAATAAACCGTCCCCAAAAACACGCTGTGCGAAAATGCCGTGACCAGACAGGCAACCGCCGACGCAACCGCGGCAACGCCTAAAAGGCCACCGCTTGGTACGAGAAACTCCAGCACCAAAAGCACGTAGAACAGGATCAACAGGCCGAAGGAGTAAGTGGATGCCATCACGTCGCTTCTTCGACCACGATCCGATTGCCCAAGACTTTGATCACGCGAACGGTCGCGCCGCGTTCGACCGCCTGGCCGTCGCTGACCACTGCCACGACGCGTTCACCGATCCTTGCTTTACCCGACGGACGCAACGGCGTCATGGTCGTCCCGGTCTGTCCCAGCAAGTCTTCGAAATGGGCCAAGCGTTCCTGCTGGTCGATCAACTGCGCATCGGGTTGTTCCATCACCAGGGTGTTCAGCACCGGCAAATGCGGCATGAAGTAGCGTATCAGCGCGAACCCGGCCATCGTGCTGGCCAATCCGCCCAGTGCCATCCAAACGCTTCGAGTCAACACTTCGACCTGATACACGTTTCGCGGCACCACAAACGTCTGGCTCATCAAGACCACCGCCAACATCGTCAGCAGCAAACCGCCGATGCCAAAAATCCCCAGCCCGGGAACCACGAAAAATTCAATGGCAATACAAACCAAGCCCAACACCAGAGCCAACAATTCCAACCATTCCGCGGTCCCGTTCAGATACTGGACCCAGAAAAAGAAACCGAAACAGATCATCGAAACGAAGCCGGGAATCCCCAGCCCCGGTGCACTCATTTCGGTCGACAGCATCATGAAGCCGATCATCAACGCCAGAAACGCCAGTCCCTGGCGGCGACCGATGCTTTCGACAGCCCGCACGATGCCGCGGTCGGCCGCCGGTGCGGGCACCGCGGGCAATCCGGCCTGGGCTGCCACCTGATCCAAAGATGATGCGATCCCGTCGGCCAAGCCCAACTGCACGGCCTGCTCCGCCGTCAGACCTGCGGACAAATCGATCGCTTCACCTTGCCGCCAACGGTCACGTTCCAAATCCGGATCGTCGGCGTCTTCGACCAATTGCTGTGGCGTCGCATACCGCACGCGTCCGGTCGATTTGTTGATGTACCGGAACACCTGTCGTTGACGATCCAACAGCCCCATCAACAACCCGGCCGATCGGTTCGTTCGTCGGGCAATCAATTCAATCAATTCGCGTTGGTCCACCACCTGTTCCGGCTGGATCGAATCGGCACCGGGACCACCCAGCTTTGCATCGGGCGACAGATACAACGGTTTGCAAGCGGTGGCGATGATGGACGCGTCCCCGATGGCACGTCCGGGAACAAAACCGACAACTCGTTGCAGCGGAGGCGTCGGGCTGGCAAACCATCCCGCCAACCCCATGCTTTCGCCGAAGCTGCCACCGTCGGAATCCACCGACACCAGCCAAGTGTTCACATCGCCGGACAAGGTCGCGTTCAGATTGCTTTGCCAACGCTGTGACTTGGCCGTCGTCACCGATCCGATCATTTCCAACAGGACGCCCCGTCGATCCGACGTCCCGACGTCGGTGGCCAAAGGACGCAACTGGCTTAAATCCAATCGAGCGGCCAGGCTTTCGCGAATCTTCTGCGCGGTCGTTTCGTCGTCACGCCGGCCGGTCGCGATGACGTCGGTGGCCACACGCAGATCACGAAGCTGGACGGCAGACACCGACAATGCTTCGCCGGACGCTTTCCAGATGTCTTCTTCGATGACATCGCCACTTTGCCGCATCGATTGCAATTCGTCTGCGGTCACCAGTGGTCGCCCGCCATCGGACGTGGTCAAACGCACCAATTCGGCATCCGGATCCACCAGAGCCGAAACCAATGATTCGGGAAACAAACCGCGACGCTTGGCAATAGCTTGATAGGCGGCCTGGACCGTTTCGTCGATCGATTCTTGTTTCGAATCAAATCCGACCAACACCGCGTTGTTGGACAACATCAACCGTTCCACAGCCGCAAGCGGCAGGACCGTGTGCCGGGTGATTCGCCCATCGACAAACGCGACGATTCGCAACCGGCGGTAATCCGGCGAATTGATTCGTCGGGCCAGACGCAATGCTTCTTCGAATTCCGTTTGGACGTCCGACGCGGATTCGCGAAAGGCAAGAACGACGGTGCGACGCGAATCACCGGGCGTGGACTGTGCCAGTTGATCCAAACCGGCCAAGACGTCATCGACCAGTTCACGCGACAACGGGGGTGCGATGTCGATCCACACGCCCTGCCCCGCCGAGGGGTCGATGCCGTCGCGATTTTGCGCAGAAACAGCCGGCGAAAGCCCGATGGCCCCGATGATCCAAACCGCAATCACGATCGTTCGACGGACAACGCCCATGACCGACTTTGTTTTGTAAATCCATGACGTGCACCAAATGACGGACCGACCGGCATCGACCGGTGCAACGTGCGCGACACGTCAAACACAGTCTGTGGGGTGCATTTTCCCTACTGTCGCATTGTATCGCGACCGCCAGTGGGTTCGCCGGAATGACGCCAATCCTGGTGTACCATTCGGATCGCCTCGGGCAAAGCTTGGCATTCCTGCTGAAAGACTCGGTCGGCCAACGCGTCGGCGTCATCCCCCGGCCGTACCGGACAGCTTCGCTGCCACAGAATCGGCCCATTGTCGTACTGGTTGTCGACAAAATGGACGGTGCATCCGCTGATCCGCACCCCACGGTCGATGGCCGCCTGATGCACTCGGTGACCATACATTCCCTGGCCGCCGAAAGCGGGCAACAGCGACGGATGGATGTTGATCACACGATTTTCAAAATCCGTGGGGATCAAAACGTGTTTCAAGAACCCCGCCATGACGACCAGTTCCGCGCCGGTGTCTCGGCACGGATCAAACATCGCGCGACAGTATTCCTGGGGATCGGGATGGTCCGATTTGCGAACCACGCGGGTGGTGATGCCCGCCGATTCCGCGATCTGCAGTCCCTTCAGCCCGCTTCGGCTGCCGATCACCAACCGAAAATCGATCGGCAATCCGGATTCGTCGCGGTGCCGGATCAGGTTGGCCAGCGTCCGCCCGCTGCCGCTAAGGAACACCGCCACACGCAAAGGTTCGTCGACGCCGGGACGATCGGAATCCGGTGGCGATTGTCCTGCATTCATCAGCCGTCAACCTTTCGCACGTACACCGATCCCAAGTCCGACTTCGCGGCATCGACGCCATCCAACGCGGATGTGATCAATGCGTCGGCCAGGGTTTCCCCCTTGATCAATTCGGCGTGTGCATCGATCGCCGCGTTGACATCATCGTCGTCGCTGACGATGCCGATTTCGATGCGGTCGGTATAGTTGCAATCGATGCGTTTGCGTTCGTTCTGAACCACGCGGATCAAGTCCTTCGCGGCACCTTCGCGACGCAGTTCATCGGTGACCTCGGTGTTCAGCACCACGACGCACTCGCGTCCCTGCGCGGCCGCCCAGCCGTCGCGGGCCTGCAATCGGACTTCGATATCGTCGTTGTCCAAATCCACTGACCCATCGCCCAGCGACAACGTGACTTTTCCGTCACGCTGCAGAAGGGCCAGCAATTCATTTCCGTCGGCTTGAGCCAGAGCTTTTTTCACCGCGGGAACTTGTTTTCCGACCTTGGGCCCCAAACGTTTGAAGTTCGGCACAACCGTGTACTGGACATACTGATCGCCTTCGGTCGTGTATTCGACTTGCTTGACGTTCAATTCTTCCTTCACCAATGCGTCGTGACTTTGTAGCCACTGCACCCGGTCGTCGCTGGCCAAAACGACTTCGACTTTCGACAGCGGCAAACGCACCTTCAACTTCGCATCGGCGCGGGCACTGCGTCCCATCGACGCGATCTCACGCAACAGTGACATCGAATCGGTCAGATCCGCATCGATCCGCGATGAGTCCACTGTGGGATAGTCGCACAAATGCACGCTGGCCGCCGCGGTGTTGCCGAACGGTTCGGCCAAGCGACGCCACAACGTTTCGGCGATGAACGGCACGAATGGCGCAATCAGCCGGCTGACCTGCAACAGCGATTCGTACAACGTCCAATACGCGTCATGCTTGTCCGCCGAATCTTTGTCGGACGCCCAGAAACGATCGCGGCTGCGACGGACGTACCAATTGCTTAGCCCATCGACCAAGTGCGTGATGGCCTCGCAAGCGTTGTAGTTGTCCAGCGCATCCATCCGCTCGGTCACGGTTTGAATCGTCTGGTTCAGCTCGGACAGGATCCAGCGATCGATTTCGCTGCGTTGATCGGCCGGGCGATACGTCGGTGCCGAAGCCAAACTTTCGGGGCTCAGATTGGCATCGGCCGCCGTCGCCGCCGTTGGATCGAAGCCGTCGATTTCGGCATAGATCATGAAGAAACTGAACACGTTCCACAGCCGCAACAAGAATTCGGGGATCGAATCCTTGATGGCCTGCTCGCGATACTGGATCGCCGTCCAAGGTGTCTGGCCGCTGAAGAAGAACCATCGCAGGGCATCGGCACCGTAGCGATCAAAGATCTCATCGGGTTCGCGATAGTTCTTTTCCGACTTCGACATTTTCTTGCCGTCTTCGCCCAGCATCAGCCCCAGCACGATGCAGTTGCGATACGGATGCGGATACGGCAAATCGGGCTGCAACGATTGTCCGGTCGGTTGATGGCCTTCGGCAACCAGCGAACCGCCTTCGCCGAACAACATCGTGCTGATCGCCAGTTGGCTGTAGAACCAACCACGGGTCTGGTCCAACGCTTCGCTGATGAAATCGGCCGGGAATTGATCGGCAAACAGATCGTCGTTTTGATGTGGCCATCCGTACTGGGCGAACGGCATCGCGCCGCTGTCGTACCAGCAATCGATGACCTCCGGCACACGTCGCATCCGTGCACCGTCGGCGAACGGCGAATCGTAGGTGACGTCGTCGATGTACGGCTTGTGAACTTTCAAGTGCTCGGACAGATCCGGATCGGCCGCTTTGGCCTTTTCCCACGACTGCGTTCCGTCGACGCCCGGTTTGGCCAGCAGTTCGTCGTAGCTGCCGATCGCTTCAGCACGCCCGGTCGATTCGCAAACCCAGATCGGCAGGGGCGTGCCCCAGTAACGTTCGCGCGACAGTGCCCAGTCGACGTTGGACGCCAAGAAATTACCGAAACGTCCGTCGCGAATGTGTTCGGGTTGCCAACCGATCTGGGCGTTGTTCTTCAGCATCAAGTCTTTGAACTTGGTCGTGCGGACGAACCAACTTTGACGCGGATACTGGATCAACGGATCGCTGCTGGCACGCCAACAGAACGGATACTCGTGCAGGTATTGATCCAACAGCAACAGCCGGCCGCGTTCTTTCAGCATGCGTGAAAGCGGTTTGTCGGCGTCTTTGACCCAAACACCCACCACCGAATCCAGCGCGGCGTCGCCGGCGACTTCGGAGGTGAATTTGCCGTCCGGCCCGACGGCGCACAACAGTTCCGGACGGCTGTCGTCGGTGAACCGCAACCGTTGTTGGACCAGGACCTCATGGTCGACTTCACCAAAAGCGGGCGCCTGGTGGACCAAACCGGTACCGCTGTCGGTGGTGACAAAGTCGGCTTCGACCACACGCCAGTACAGCGATTCGCTGCCGCCGTCGATCAGCTTGCCTTGCGGGTCGCCCAGCTTGTTCTTGTAGAAATCGAACGGAGGTTCGTAACGCAAACCGATCAGTTCTTTGCCGCCGACGGTACCGATGACCGGCAGTTCGCGTTTCAACTTGCCGGCGATCGTTTCGACCAAGTCGCTGGCGATGACCAATTCACTGTCGGTTTCGTCGTCCCGACAAATGCTGTACGTCAATTCGGGATGCACCGCGGCGTACATGTTGCTGGGCAACGTCCAGGGCGTTGTGGTCCAAACGACCAAATTTCGCCCGGGATGATCGACCAGCGGGAACAGAACGTAAACGCTGGGGTCGGCGACCTCACGGTACCCTTGCCCGACTTCGCCGGCCGACAGCGCCGTTCCGCCTTGGGCCCACCACCACACGATCTTGTGACCTTGGTACAGCAGTCCGCGATCGAACAGGTTCTTCAGACTCCACCAAACGCTTTCGACATAGCTTTGGTGGTACGTCACATACGCGTCATCCAGGTCGACCCAGAACCCCAAACGTCGGGTCAGTTGTTGCCACTGTTGGATGTAGCGAAAGACGCTTTGTTCGCATTTTTGGATGAACGGTTCGACGCCGTAGGCTTCGATTTCTTCTTTGCTGTGGATGCCCAGGTCCTTGCCGACTTCGACTTCCACCGGCAAACCGTGGGTGTCCCAACCGGCTTTGCGTTGGCAACGCAGCCCCTTCATCGTCTGATATCGGGGAAACACGTCCTTGATCGAACGCGTCAAACAGTGTCCCGGGTGGGGCAGCCCGTTGGCGGTCGGCGGGCCTTCGAAGAAAACGAATGAATCGGCGTCTTTGCGACGCGAAAGCGACTGGGCGTAGATGTCGTTCTGGTCCCAGAATTCCAGCACTTCTTGCTCAAGCGACGGAAAGTTCGGGCTGCCGTTGGGGGCGCGAAACGGACTGGCGGAATCGGACATCGGGGTTCAGGCATCCAGGCTGCGAAGCGGTAAAGCCCCATGTTTTAGATGCCTGGCGGCTGTTTCGTCAGCCCCGGACTTCAGCGACACCGGGCGGAATCGTGTCGTCGGCGACCAAGAAGTATCGCCGCGGGCGGCGGATCGCGAGTTGATGACGGCGGGTCAGCCCCGGCGGGAACCGGGCGGCGAGAAAGACGGATAGGTCGGCCGGCGTACGTCAAAAGAAAGGAGACGACGCGTGATCGGGTGGTTCACTCGGGGCCGGTCCGAATTGCCGGCCGAAACCACCAACGGCAACTTTGATCCAGGTCGCGAAGATTCAGCAGCCGGGCTATTCAGCAGCCGGGCTATTCGGCTGTTGGGCTACTCAGCAGGCGGGTCGCGGCGGAACACTGCCACCACGTCGTCAACCGGGATCACGAACAACTGGTTGTCGTGTTCCAAATCCACCGGGATCGCATTCTTCGGGTGGAACAAGATTTTGTCGTACTGGCGAAGCGGCAATTCGTCGTCATTTTCGACCACCGCGCTGATCGTCACGATGCGACCGGTGATCGTCGGGATCTCCGCCGCATCGGGAAGCGCGATGCCGCCACGGGTTTCGCGTTTCGGTTCGTCTTTGCGAACCAACACACGATCCCCGATGGGTTCGACGTACTCAAATCCGGTGTTGGAATTCTTCTTCTTTGCCATGGCGCAATCGTAGCGTCCGCCCTAAGCGGTGCCCAGGCCGGACATGCCCGGTTGCGATGCGGCAACCGATTGCCGCGATGCACGCGGCAATTTCAGAATTTCCAACCGGCTTTCAGGCATCCCGAGAACGGGGAACCGAAGCCTAGTTCGGCACGAAGGTCTTCGAATGAGCTTCGCGCTGGGCCAGCTCGTAATCGTGCTGGGTCATGATGCGGGCCAATTCCTCCAGATCCGTCGTGGCCGTCCAGCCCAACTTTTCTTTCGCCTTGGTGCAATCGCCCAGCAACAATTCGACTTCGGCGGGCCGGAAGTAACGCGGATCGATCTCCACGTGGTCTTCGTAATTCATGTCCAGTTGTTCGAAAACCAGACGACAGAAATCGCGAACCGTTTCGGTGCGGCCGGTGGCCAAGACAAAGTCATCCGGTTCGCTGTGCTGAAGGATGCGCCACATGCCTTCGACATAATCTTTGGCATAACCCCAGTCACGCTTGGCGTCCATGTTGCCCAAGTACAGTTTGTCTTGCAGACCGACTTTGATTCGGCCGGCCGCACGCGTGATCTTTCGCGTCACAAACGTCTCACCGCGACGTTCCGATTCGTGATTGAACAGGATGCCGTTGCTGGCATACAAGTCGTAACTGCGGCGATAGTTGACGGTTTGATGGAACGCGTAAACCTTCGCACAAGCGTAGGGCGATTGCGGGTTGAACGGCGTCGTTTCCTTCTGCGGCGTTTCCATCACGTCGCCGTACATTTCGCTGCTGCTGGCCTGATAAACACGCACCGATTTTTGCTTGTCCAGCAACCGCGCGGCTTCCAAAACATTCAACGCACCGACGCCGACGGCCTGCAGTGTGTAAACCGGTTGATCGAACGAAACACGAACGTGGCTTTGGGCACCCAGGTTGTAAATCTCGTCGGGCTGGATATCCAACACCAGGTTGGTCAACGCTTGCCCGTCGGTCAGGTCACCGTAGTGCAGCAACAGGTTCGGGTTGTCGTGCACGTCTTGATAGATGTGATCGATCCGTTCGGTCGAAAACGTACTGCTTCGACGCACCAACCCGTGCACCGTGTACCCTTTTTCCAACAACAGTTCCGCAAGGTAACTGCCGTCTTGGCCGGTGATCCCGGTGATCAATGCTGACTTGGTCATGACGGTAAAGGCTCTAACCTAAAAAAGAAAAGAAGGATGGGTTGGAACGGATCGGGGATCGATCAAACCGCCCGCAATTGGCCGGCCGATTGTTCCGCCAGGAATGCTTCGTAGGTGCGACGCAGCCCTTCGGCCAAGTCGACGCGATGCCGCCAGCCGGATGCGTGCAGGCGATCCACGTTGGTGCATTTGACCGGCGTGCCGTCGGGGCGTGACGGGTCGGTTTCGATCTTACCTTCAAAGCCGACGGTTTCGGCCACCAACTTGGCCAAATCTAAAATCGTTTGATCAACACCGGTGCCGACATTGACCCAGTCCGGCGGGTCGTTGACGCCCAGCAAGTGCACCAAAGCATCGGCCAAGTCATCGACAAACAAAAATTCGCGACGTGGTGATCCGGTACCCCAGATCGTGACCGTTTCGATACCGTCCAATTTGGCTTCGTGGAATCGGCGGATCAGCGCGGGCAATACGTGGCTGTGTTCGGGATGGTAATTGTCGCCCGGGCCATAAAGATTGGTCGGCATCGCGCTGTGGAACATCGCGCCGTATTGGCGACGATAGTACTGGCACAATTTCAGTCCGGCGATCTTGGCCAAAGCATAGGCTTCGTTGGTCGGTTCCAAGGGCCCGGTCAACAGCGAATCTTCGACGATCGGCTGGGGACAATCGCGGGGATAGATACACGTGCTGCCCAAAAACAGAAAGCGTTTCACTTTGCTGCGATAGGCCGCCTGGATCGCATTCGTCGCCATCAGCACATTGTCCGACAGAAACTCCACCGGATACGTGTTATTGGCAACGATGCCGCCGACCTTTGCGGCGGCGAAAATCACCGCATCGACCTGTTGCTGGGAAAAAAAGCTTTCCACTGCGGCCGCGTCCGTCAAATCCAGATCATTCCGACTGGCCGTCACGACCTGCACATCTTCACCTTGCAGACGCCGACAAACGGCGCCGCCGACCATGCCGCGATGGCCGGCCACGTAGATGCGTTTCAATTCGGGGGGCAGTGTGGATTCGCTCATACCGCAAAAGCTACTCAAACGGCAGCGTTTCGTCACGCCAAGACCGTGTGAAAGTTTCGGGGACCCGCAATCGGAATCCAGAAACGCAACCTGGTGGGGTCGTATCGGCCATTGGGATGACGCCGGACTTGGCGGTTGGGCACCGCGGCGAAGCAGGCGTGGACAGGGGACCCCTGACGGTCGATGAACCTTTGCAGCGGTCAGGGCTGATCGCAGAATCCCTCTCATCACATGGGCAGATACGCACGATGCGTAAGGAAATTAAACGAGCACTACTGGTCTGGCCGCTGGTCGCCTCCTCCACGATCTCGTCGATGACTTGGTTCTCGACGCTTGATCTGGCGGCAATGCGGAGCCGCGCCGGCAGCGCGGCGGTCGAATTGGTCACCCGAGCCAACTCCATGGCAAAGCTGGTCCAACCCCAGATCGCTCCGGCACGACGTACCGTCGACGGTTCCCTGGTGGCATTGCGGCAAAGCTGGCCGGTGCTGAAGAATCCGATCGCCGGACGATGGAAACCGTCCGAACCGCCCGCAACGCAACCGAACACACCGGATGCGTCGGACCTTCACGAATTCGTTGTCGGTGGGCCGACCAATGTGATCGCGCGTGCCCCGCGGCTGAACACCAATCGTGAACTGGCCGGGCTTTCGATGCTTCGTAGCGAAACGTACGGCACGTCGGATTCGATCCAATGGGATGTCGTGCCGTTGGGACCGCGCACCGTCACCGCATCGACGCGGCGGGAACACAAAAGCGTGTTGCCGGAATCCATTCGCGTGTTGGGGCGTTATCGTCCGGATCATCAGTCGCTGGGCATCGATGGCACGGAAACGGATACCGACAAGCCCGACGGCCCACCGGCGCCGCCGACCAAGCCGGAACCGATTTCGCTGGGCCAAGCACCGGCGGCCAAGCAGACGCCCGACGCCCAACCGGAATCGGCAGCTCGTGACGTTGCCGCCGCCAACCAACACAAGGGCGATACGCATCCGGCGGGCTGGCCCGAGGCGGCGGCCTTGCACGAAATGCTGAATGACTTGGCGGGGATCGCAACCGCCGGCGATTTTCCCTCGGCCCAGGACGGTGCATTTGCCGACGATCCGGCCGCCCGCTGGGCCGGGCAAGTCGACAGTCGTTTGCGACGATTGCAGTCTTTCGACTGGCTGGGCGACCCAGACGCGGGATCCACCCTGCAGCAACTGGCAACGTTTGCCGAAGCCGGCTTGCAGCTGGCGGAACAAGTCGACGATCGCCAACTGCAGATTCAATGGCTGCGCACCGCTCACGGGCTGAACCGACGCTTGGCGGTTTGGGGGGCGGTTTGGAAAGTCGTTGATTCGGGTGCTCGGCAAAGCATCGATGGATCGCGACCGGTGTTTTCTGTGTTGGCCGATTCGGACGCCGCACGAAAACTGGCCACCAAGATTGCCGGGCTGGCTGATCAGGTGGAATCCGAACTGGCCCGGTCGAACGACCCAGGCGGCTGGCATGAATTCCTGCTTTTGGATGACATCCGTGCGGCCGTGGACAACGGATCGCCTGCCGCACGTGCGGAAGTCGCCCAGCGGTTCTTGTCACGTTTGCAGTGGTACGGATTGCAGCCATCCCAGCGTCAATGGCTGGACCGACCGGCAGTCAACGAGCTTGCCGATTCGCTTCGTACTTGGTCGGCCACTCCGATCGACTATGCCAAGCTGGTCCGCGATCTGGAGCGTCAAGAAAACAATGCGATCGACCTGAGTGCGATCGACGTTGCCGACGCCGTGCAGTCATTGCGTTTCAGTGGTCGGGAAGCTTCCGTCGCCGTCGCCAAGTCGATCACCACGCACTATCGCAATGCCAACATGCGGTTTGCGGTGACCGATCAACTGATGCGTCGCCTGCTTCCTCCGGTGCAATCACAAGTGCAACCGGTGCGCACGACTTTGCTGGGAAGTCGCGTGCGGGGAACCAGCCAGATCAACAGCGATCTGGACCTTCGGCTGGTGCCGTCACGTGATCGCTGGTCACTTGAATTGTTGACCCAGGGCGACGTGTCCACTCGCGCCGTCGGCCTGAACGGTCCGGTGGCACTGCGAACGGTCGGAAACAGCAATTTCCTTGCCTCCACGCCGATCCAGTTGACCACCGACGCGGTGAAAATCGGATCGTCGTCGGTCTCGGTGAACAATCAAACGCGTTTGCGGGGAATCCGCAGCGACTATGACGGATTGCCGCTGATCGGTTCCCTGGTCCGCAGCATCGCAGCGGGACGGTACGCCGATTCTGCACCGATCGCCAACCGAATCACCGAAAGCCGAATCCGGCAAAGCATCTCGGGCGAAATCGATCAACAAGTCCAAGAAAAAGTCCGCAAAGCGACGGGCCAATTCAGCGACGTCGTGGTCGGACCGCTCGGACGCATGGATTTGGAACCGATGGTCGTCGACATGGAAACGACGCCATCGCGTTTGCTGGCTCGGTATCGTTTGGCGGGCGACTGGCAGATGGCCGCGTTCACCCCGCGACCGAGGGCGCCCCACAACAGTCTGATGAGTCTGCAGTTGCATCAATCGGCGATCAACAACACGTTGGAACAAATGGTTCCTCGTGACGAACCGGCGTCCATCCGCGACATGGTCGATTCGGCGATGTCCCAGTTCGGTGTCGACACACGGCCCATCATCGCGGACCTGCCCGACGATGTGACGATCCAGTTCGCACCGACGCGACCGATCACGGTGGAAATCGAAGACGATCGATTGTGGTTGACGCTGCGAATCGTCCAACTGAAGGGCGAAGACGGTTTCGAACTGAGGACCTTCATCGTGCGTGCAAAGTACCGCGCCGAATTCGATGGCAATCGCGCTTACTTGGTTCGCGACAGCGGCCTGTCGATCCAAGGACCGCGAATGAGCATGCGACAGCGGTTGCCCGCACGAGCGATCTTCAACAAAGTCCTGGATGACGATCGTCCGCTGCCGTTGACGATGCCGCAAATGGCCGAGCACCCGGCGGTGCAAGACTTGGAAGTGTCCCAGTTGATTCTGCGTGACGGCTGGATCGGGCTGGCAATGGGCCCCGCCGATGCGTCAGCTTCGTCCGACGATGAAGACGTCGTCGCCAGCCTGGACGCACCGACAAATCGGCGTTGAAACCGGCTGAAACGGATGGATCGGTGTGACTGCGTCGTTCCGGTGAAGGTGTCACCACGGTCGACGCATCGCTCTGGCCCGAGCGATGCTTGCGATGGTCACTTCACCGTCAACCGGTCCATCGCATCCGCTTGGCGATAGGTCGCGGTGACTTGCTTTCGTACTGCATCATCGGCGCCCACGATCGTCAAACGGTGGGGCGCCCGCAGCGAAACCAACACGGGCAGATCACCGTACTTGGTCGCCCCGGGGACGAAGGTCGCGTCGGTGTAATCGTCCACCGCTGCAAACCGAAACCCATCGGGACGCAGCCAACACTCGGTCACCTTCGAGCCCGCCAGCATCGCGGCACCCGCGACCCAAGCGACGTGCCGGCCGGATCCCGCCAGGACCACCGGTCCATCAATGTCAGTGGCCAAGCGTGCGAGGTGTCCCCACCGACGCGCGACCAGCGGCGGGTTGTAACCAAAGGTGAACCCGGCGTACCGCTTGTTGTTGGCAACGATCGGCTGTTCATCCTGTGACCAATCCAATTCCGGACGGACCAACCGATACCCCTGGTCCAACCATCCGTCCAACTCGTCGGGCAAATCACCCTGACCGCAATAGATCAGCGTCCCGGCCGAAGCGGTCGCATCGGAGATCAATTCCGCACCCGTGGTCTCATCGGCATCACGCCCGGCTTGCTTCGTCGATTCGTCTGGCACCGTCAGCATGATCGACCAGGGAATCCCGAAATCGTGCCGAAACTTCGCCAGCGGTCGCTCCGGTGCATCACCTTGGTACGGCGGTAGCGACGCTTTCAATGACTCGTCCGCCTGCTGCTTCCACCACGCCAGCACCCGCCGTTCGTGCGGCACACCCGAATCCATGGGCGCCGGATGTTGTTGGTTCCACACCGACGTTTCGGCTTCGGTCGGCGGAACCATGTCGGTTTCCACCAGAGGTGATTCCGGCGGCAACGACAGATGCGTGGCCATCCACCGGTACATGGTTTCCCGAGTCACATAGTTGTAGTTGTGGGGAAAGTGCAACAACGGCCGACACATCACGTGATCCGGTTGCCCCAGCATCGTGTACAGCTTGACCAGTTCTGGAAAACCGTCATTCATCATGTCGCGAGTCCAGTCGTCCGCCGCGGTCATACCTTGAGGCTTGGGCGCAAACAACGCCGCCAATTCGACGTTGCCCGTCCCGATACGCAGGTAGTTCGCGTTTTCGCAATAACATCCTCCCTGCATCGACGTCGAAACCATCCCATTGGGAAAGCTAACCGAAACACGATCGTCCAGCGCGCCCAACAGAATCGTTTGGGTTCCACCACCGCTGCCGCCGGTTACCGCCAAGCGATCGGGGTCCACGTCGTCCAACGATTCCAAGAAGTCCAACGCACGGATCGCATTCCAAGTTTGCCACCCCATGATCGATTGCAGATTCAATTCGGCATCGATGCTGTACAAGCATGGCGAGGTGCGATTGGATTCCTCGGGTCGGGCTTTGGCGTGACGATGCGCGACTTCGAATCCGATCTGCTGGGAATCGGCATATCCCAGCATGTCAAACATGAACACGACGCATCCCATCCGTGCCAGGTGCGCACAACGGGCGTACTTTGGATTGCGTCCCGATCCCTCGAATTTCTCTCCGCCAGTTTTCAAATTCTTCTGCAAGTCATCGTCACTTAACTGCATCGTCCGACCGCCGTGACCATGAGGACTCAGGACGCCCGGTCGCTTTCCGTCGACGACCGCCAAATCGTTTCCATCGGCCGGCCGGAACAACTGGCCGGTGACGAAGTGACCGGGAAAGCTTTCGAAGTACACCTTTTCCGTCATGAACCCGTCATGTTGCACGGGGCCGTGGATCGTCGCTTTCAAAGGTGTCTTGGGGGGATACGGCCACAAGCCGGTCGCGACACGGATCCGATGCCGCAGCGTCGACGCCCGTTGGTTCCATTGCTGTACCGTGTCGGGAACATCAAACGGAAAGTGACCGTCCAACGTCTTCAATTCGACATCCGCGGTGGACGCTTCGTCGGCTGACGTTGCCAAGCCGGATGCAAACGACAAACAGATGATCAGTGCGACAGCCAGCCAGCCGTCGCCGGATACCAATCGGTGCGACATCATCGATTCCCTTGAAAAATCTTGGGCCCCTGTCCAACAGTAGACACCAACCCATCACGGCTGTGGGCCATCTGCGGCGCGGTTACACTTGGGGCCGACGCCCCACCAACTTTCTGCAATTCCCCCCCGCCGATATCTGCCGAGGCCCACCGTTGAAAACCGTGCTTGTCCAAGATCGCCAGTCCATGGGGCAATTTGTTGCCGACGCTGCGGCCGACGTCCTACGCAAAGCCATCGCTGATCGCGGAAACGCTCGTTTGATCGTCGCCACGGGTGCGTCACAATTCGAAGTCTTGCAACAACTGGTGACTCGTGATTTGGATTGGTCCGTCGTCGACGCGTTTCATCTGGATGAATACATCGGGATCGACGCCGACCATCCGGCTTCGTTTTGCGGGTACTTGAAACAGCGGTTCGTCGATCACGTCCCGCTGCGATCGTTCGCCTACTTGCCGGGTGATCAAGACCCCGCCGAAGTCATGTCCAACGTGGGGCGGCAACTACAGTCCGCGCCCGTTGATCTAGCGTTGGTCGGAATCGGCGAAAATGGCCACCTGGCTTTCAATGACCCGCCGGCCGATTTTGACACCGACGCCCCTTACATTCGCGTTGCATTGGACGAAGCCTGTCGCCGGCAACAAGTGGGCGAAGGCTGGTTCGCAGGACTTGATGACGTTCCCACCCACGCGATCAGCATGTCGATTCGCCAGATCATGAAGACGTCCACGATCCTTTGCAGCGTGCCGGACGCACAAAAAGCCGACGCGGTCCGTAGCACCTTGCTGGATGAAATCAGCCCTGAAATTCCGGCCAGCATTCTGCGCCGCCACGACGACGCGACGTTGATCATTGATCGGGCGTCGGCCGCCAAATTGCCGCCCGAAGTTCTTCAGGACTTGGAATCCACCGCGTGATGCAGAAAAGGCAAACGCAAAACGAGGGCGATGACTTGGCACCGGATGATTCATCGCCGGGTTATGTCGACCTGCAAGTCAACGGATTTGCGGGCGTGGATTTTAACGGCCACGAAACCACCACCGACGACATCCATCGTGCGTGTCGCTGCATCCGCGATGACGGTGCGGAAAAGTTTTGCCCCACGGTGATCACCGACGATTTGGACCGAATGACATCGCGGATCCAAACGCTGGTGCGTGCCATCGACGAAGACGCCGCCACCGCCGATTTGATCGCGGGCATTCATGTCGAAGGTCCCTTCATCAACCCGGCCGATGGTTTTGTCGGGGCTCATCCGGCCGATCAAGTCCGCGCGGCCAACATCGACGACGCCAAGCGATTGATCGACGCAGGTGCCGGGCACGTCCGACTGTTCACTTTGGCCCCGGAACAGGACGCGGACGGATCGGCGACGCGATTCCTGGCGGACCAAAATATCATCGTCGCCGCCGGACACAGCGATGCGTCCCTCGATGATCTGCACCGTGCACTGGACCATGGCCTGTCGCTGTTCACCCACTTGGGCAACGGTTGTCCCGCATCCCTGCCGCGACATGACAACATCATCAGTCGTGTCCTTTCGGTCTCCGATCGCTTGGCCGTTTCCTGGATCGCCGACGGACACCACGTGCCGTTTTTTGCGCTGCAAAATTACTTTCGCGTTTGCAACGACGATCAAATCATCATCGTCAGCGATGCGATCAGTGCCGCGTCCTTGGGGCCGGGCCGGCACCGCCTGGGTGATCAATGGGTGCACGTCGATGACGATGGCGCCGCTTGGTCGGCCGACCGTAAACACTTCGCCGGATCCGCAACATCCCTGGCGACCATGGTGTCTTTGATGCAACACAATCTCCGGTGCACCGATGTGCAACTCAGTGCGTGGACACGAACCAATCCACTTCGCTTGTTGGGAATGACATGAAAACCATGATTTCCGTCGCCGCGGTTTACCTAGCGATAACCGCATCACTGACTTGGTCGGCCGAAAAACCCAACGTCGTGATCATCTACACCGATGACCAAGGCTTTGGCGACGCCAGCCACCTGAACGAACAGGCCAAATTCCAAACCCCCAACATCGACCGAATCGCCGCCGAAGGCATCTCATTCACCAACGGGCACTGCAGTGACACCGTGTGCACCCCGTCGCGGTATGGCTTGCTGACGGGACGTTACAGCTGGCGGACGCAATTGAAACGCGGCGTGATGGGTGCCGAGGGCAAGTGCCTGATTTCCGATGACCGATTGACTTTGGCATCGATGCTTCGTGATGCGGGCTATCGCACGTCGATGGTCGGCAAGTGGCACCTGGGCATGGATTTCCCCGGCACCGCGGGCGATCGGGACTGGTCACAACCGGTGCAAGACATGCCGTTGGACAAAGGATTCGATGACTTTTTCGGCATCCCTGCGTCGCTGAACTACGGCGTGTTGGCTTGGTTCCGTGGTCGACACGCGGCGGTGCCACCGACGGTCTATACCGCAAAGAAGCCGAACCGACGTCACGTCGATTACCGCATCAAACCGCCCTATCAAGACAGCCCCGAAGCCACCCGGAAAGCGATCGGCAAACGCGGCATGGAAGTCGCCGCCGATTTCGTCGACAACCAATGCCTGACTCGCTTTACCGACGAAGCGATGGCGTGGATCGATCGGCATCAACAAAGCGACGAATCTGGCAAGCCGTTCTTTCTGTACCTACCGCTGACGTCGCCGCACTATCCGGTCTGCCCGCTGCCTGAATTTTGGGGCCAAGGCGAATGTGGCGGTTATGGGGAATTCATGATCGAAACCGACCATCATGTCGGTCGCCTGCTGGATCACCTGGACCAGCACCAATTGGCCGAAAACACGATCGTGGTGTTCACCAGCGACAACGGGCCGGAAAAATCGTGGCAACAACGCATCAAGGATTTTGACCATCGCAGCAACGGTCCCTGGCGCGGCGGAAAACGCGACATCTACGAAGGCGGACACCGCGTCCCGTTCCTGGTCCGCTGGCCGGCGGGAATCGATTCACCCGGCCGACGTGACGATTCGCTGGTGGGACAGATCGACTTGGTCGCCACCATCGCCGAAATCGTTGACGCCGATTTGCCCGACAATGCCGCCGAAGACAGCCACAGCTTCGCGGCGGTCTTGAAGAATCCCGACGCCGCCATCCAGCGTCCGCCCATGATTCACCATTCATCGGCCGGCCGCTTCGCAATCAATGACGACGGCTGGAAACTGGTCATGCCACACCGAAATTCTGGGCTGGAACTGTATCACGTGCCCAGTGACCCGAGCGAATCAACGTCGGTGGCCGACCAAAACCCCGAGGTCGTCAGACGCTTGACCGAAGCCATTACGACGATTGTTACCAGCGGTCGCACCGGAGACGGCCCGGCGGCTGCCAATGACACCGGTCACTGGGACGACCTGACTTGGATAAGTGCAGACCAGTACGATGCGTTGTCGGCCCAATAGCGGACAACGCACCCGCTGTGCATTGCGAAGATCACTCAGACGGCGACCTGCAGCGAGCTGGACGCTTCGATCCAACGCCGGACGCGACGCAGGCTGGGCAAACGCCGGCCCTTCATTTCGCGCTGACCGCGACTGCTGAGCGCGAAACGTTCCAAATCACGGTGCAGCATCGCCGGCGAATCGATGGCCAACGCGCGAATCGATTTTCGGTGGATCGACACCAACAACGATGCATCACGCGGCATCAGTCCTGGCACCGCTGCCGACAATCGGATCGCTTGCTGGTATCGACGCAGCGTGGCCACGGCCTTGGCGGGGGCACCCATCTTCTTGGCGATCGCTAACGGCTCTGCCGTCATCAAGTCACCCGCGGTGATCACGCCGACCGCAGCCAAGCGATCGCAACGACGATCAGTGCACAGTTTGGTGTGCTTCAGATCCATCCCCAGCACTCGCGCACGATGGCTGGGCGTGGGACGTGCCGCATCGGACTGCAACGGACCAGCCTGCACCGGCGGCCCCATCGGATCAGCCGCCAAGGCAGGATTCGAGTCGGCGGCGATCTTCGTCAGCTTCTTTGACGAACGACGCCGTCCTGACTGACGCAAATCCGCAAACAAAACGACTTCCGCATCACGCTTCACCGCAGATTCGTCACCGCAATGATCCGAGGCGGAATTCCATTGACCCCAAAACTTCAGAAATGTTCGCAGCATGCTTGACCACCATCCATGGACGTCAGGGAACGAAGAAAAGACAAGGAGAGAGAAAAGAGGAGATTCGGGATCCTGTCGAAACCGTCTTCACCGGCCGGGCACGAAATCAATCGCGATACGAATCATGACACCGAAGCAAAGTGAATCCGGTCCGCCGATCCGACCCGCCGCATCCCGGCAGCGCCCGAACGGAATCACCGAACAATCCGCTGTTAAAAGATCGAGTCGCCTGGCCGCCAGAGCAGATTCCGAAGGGAACTTGAGCCAAAACTTCCAATTCACCGAAAGTTTGCCAAAAACGGCCCACCAACGGCGGGTCAAAGAGAGCCTGGGAAAGGCGTGAGAATTTTCCGGCGAGCGTTCGCGGCCGGGCACGTCTTGTGCGCCGGCCCGTGAGGTTGTCGAGAGCTGCCGCCATGACCGGATCACCCCGGCCGACGACCGCCAACGATGTCAGCCCGTGGCCGCAAGCTGACCGCGCCACACCCCACGCGAAGCGAACTCGCGGAGTCGGTGTCTTCGAGACCCGCACAGGCCGAGTCCCGATTCATCGAATGGTCTATAAATCTTTGTCCGACATAAACTTACGTGGACAACAGCAGGCCAAAATCGGCCCCGTTTCGGGGAACCGTTGGCCGACAAACACTAAGGTACGCCCTGCGAATCGCGGGTCAACCGCAGTTCTTTCAAATCGCCTTCCACGGTCTGTGGCTCCGATCCTAAACATCCCCCGCCAAACCATTTACGAAATTTCCACCATTTTCGGGACGGCTGGACGGACTTAACACAAACCACCCAAACACCCCATCTACCCAACCAAATGCTGGCATCGAAACGGCACCCGGTGACGTCACTTTGACAACGCTTTAGGACAGACGATCCACGATCGACGACGAATCGTCTCCCCCGGTTGCCGTTTCCACGTGGGAGCGGAAAATGCCCCTCTGGACCCGCCAACGATGCGATGTCCCTCGCCAAGCTTCTTTCGCCACGGACCCACGCGATGACCGCCGAACTCGATCCGCAAAGCCCCGTCCACCTGGCTGTCGACCTGGGAGCCTCCAGTGGCCGTGTCATCGCGGGCGGCATGGCGGACGGCCCATCAGGCGGCCAACAACTGGTGATTCGCGAAATGCACCGGTTCGCCAACCACCCGGTCCGCGTCCACGATTCGCTGTACTGGAACGTCCTTTCGCTGTGGCAAAACATCCAAGACGGGCTGACCGGAGCCGCCAATGAATTTGATCAGGTTCGCAGCGTCGGCGTTGACACCTGGGGCGTGGATTTTGCCCTGATCGATCGCAACGACCAGATGACCGGACCGGTGCGGTGTTACCGCGATCCTCGAACCAACGGCATCTTGGACAAGGCCTTTGATCGCGTTCCCCGGGAACAGATTTTCCAGGAAACGGGGCTGCAGTTCATGCAGATCAACACCCTGTTCCAACTGTTCGCTGCGACCGAGGCGGGTGAGACTTCGCTGGATGCCGCCCGATCGTTCCTGATGATGGGCGACCTGTTCCACTGGTTGCTGACCGGCGAAAAGTCGATCGAAGTGACCAATGCTTCGACCACCCAGATGCTGGATCCGCGGACCAAGAAGTGGTGCCTGGACCTGCTGGACGGCTTTGGCATCCCGCATTCCTTCCTGTGTGAACCGACCGAACCGGGCACGACGCTCGGCAAGATCCTGCCTTCGGTGTCGAAGATCACCGGGCTGGTGGACGTCCCCGTTGTGGTCCCGGCGACGCACGACACGGCATCCGCGGTCGTTGCCGTCCCGGCCGACGGATTCGCACCGGCGCGGCCCGATTGGTGCTACATCAGCTCGGGTACCTGGTCGCTGATGGGTTGTGAACTGCCCGCCCCCAAGGTCACGCCGCTGTGTGGCGAACTGAACTTCACCAACGAAGGCGGTGTTCGCAACAGCACACGGTTGCTGAAAAACATCGGCGGCCTGTGGGTGTTCCAACAGATTCGCCAAGCGATGGCGCGACGGGGCCACGATGCCCAGTGGGCCGAAATGGCCGCTCAGGCCGCCGACGCCAAACCGTTCGAACTGTTGATCGATCCCGACCACGGCGACTTCTTGGCACCGCCGGACATGATCGACGCCATCGAAGCATTCGCCGCCAAGACGGGTCAAAAGAAACCGGAATCACCCGCGACGTTGTACCGGGCCGCGCTGGAAGGTTTGGCCCTGCGGTATCGCGCGTGCTTGGCCATGCTGGAACAATTGACCGACAGCGAAATCAAAACCATTCACATTGTCGGCGGCGGTTCACAGAACGAATTGCTGTGCCAGATGACCGCCGACGCCTGTAACCGTCCGGTCGTCGCCGGCCCGGCCGAAGCCACCGCGATCGGCAACGTGGTGATGCAAATGCTGGGTACCGGGCAATTGAATTCGATCGAAGAAGCTCGTGTGTTGATCCGCGACAGCTTCGCCGCCAAACGTTTTGAACCCTCCGATGCATCGGTCTGGGATGCACCGGCCGAACGTTTCAATCAGCTGGCCACCGAATCATAGGTCGTGCCTAACGCCAATCCTGGCACCAGTCTTTGGTCGTCAAACCGCTGCGAATCCGCCACTCACGTAGCTCCGCCAACAAGCGTTGCTTCACCTCGGCCAGATTCCCGTCGTTCCAGCGATTGTCCAGTTCGCCGGGATCCGCTTGTAAGTCAAACAGTTGCCCGTCCGGTTCGTCCAGAAAGTGCACCAGTTTGTATTGTCGGTCCCGGACCATCGTCATGAACTGGCATCCGGTCAGCACCGCATCGCGTGCCTGTTCACAGTACACGTACGGTCGACCGGAAAAATCATCGCCGCCGATCGCGGGCATCAATGATTCCGCTTCCAACGATTCCGGCACCTCGACACCCGCCCACTGCAGAATCGTCGGCCCCAGGTCCATCTGCTGGACCAGCGATTCGATTCGCCGGCCGCCTTGAATCCGGTCTGGCGACCAGACGATCATCGGAACACGAGTGATCTGGTCATACATCGTCCACTTTTGACTCTGGCCGTGGTCGGTCAAGCAATCGCCGTGATCACTGGTGAAAATCAGAATGCTGTTTTCCAGGTATCCCGCCTTTTTAAGAGACTGCATGATTTGGCCGACCTTTTGGTCGATCATGGTGACATTGGCCAAATAATACGCACGCTGGCGATGCCGTTGCTGTTGGCTCGGGTGCAACGGCATGACAACACTATCGTGGTCGATGTCGCGGTTGTGGACTCGCAATTCCTTCAGCGCCGGAGGCTGGTTTTCCAGTTCCTGGTCGCTGACGGGCAACAGCGGCAATTCCTTCTGCATGTAGGCCGCCGATGCCTCGGGAACCGGATCATAGGGCGGGTGAGGACCGGGGAATCCGATCTGCAGAAACAGCGGCTCGGTCTGGGGATACGTCTCAATCCACCACGACGCCATGTCGCCGACGAAGTTGTCCGGGTGCGTGTCGGCGGGCAATTCCCAATCAAACGCTCCCAGTGATTCGTTGTAATCGGCACGCTTGCGATAGATTTCCCGTTGCTGTTTGACCAGCCCGCGGGCACGCAAGGCCTTGTCCCATTCGTCAAAGTAATAGCGGCCTTCCAGATAACGGTCCTTGTTTTCAACGACGAAGCGTTCGTGAAAGCCCAGCTCGGTCTGATACGGCCACGTGTGCATCTTGCCGATGTTCGTGCAGTGATAACCGGCATCGTTCAGCGATTCGATCCAGCTGCGTCGCCAGCGGTCGGCGTTCTTCAGAATCCCCGTGGTGTGCGGAAAGTAGCCTTTGAACAAGCTGGCGCGGGCCGCCGCACAGGACGCCGCCGTCACGTGACACTGATCAAAACTGACGCCTTCGCGAACCAACCGATCCAAATTCGGCGTGTCCATGTGGGGGAATCCCAGCTCGGCAATCGTGTCGTAACGCTGCTGGTCGGTGATGATGAAGATGATATTAGGTCGGTCCACGGCGGCGGTAGGCTCGCAAGATTGGCGGGTCGAAGCGTCACGGAAAAGGTCGCGGATTGTATCAAAACCACCTGCACCGCTGGGCTCATCGCCCAAAACGGCGGCCAAGAACGGCGTTGACAAACCTTGCCGCTTTTTTGCACAGCCGTGCGGCTGATGTGCAAGACAGTGCGGCCGTCGGTGACGATACTTCCGCCTCGATTTCGATCACGACCAAGCCATTCCTCTTTCTTGCCAGCCGGCACTGACCACGACATGCAACGACGCGACTTCGTCAAACAATCCGCCGCTATCGCCGCATCCGTCACCATTCTTTCCCGATCATCGTCCGCCGCCGAGGCGGAACGGCCCGTCATCGGCCACGGCGATTATCGGTATCGCGTGATCAACGACTGGGCCAAAGTCAGCCCGCTGCGATACCCGATCCTGAACTGCCACGAAATGGTCCAAGACCGTGACGGTCAACTGATCATGGTGGGCGATCACCCGCACAACAACATCATGATTTTCGACAAGTCCGGGGAACTGCTCAGCACCTGGGGCACGATGTTCCCCGGCGGCCACGGATTGACGTTGGTGGACGAAGGCGACGAACAAAACCTGTTGGTCACCGATTCGGGTTGGACGCTGGACGCCAACGGAAAATCCATCCGCAACGCCGGGCGTGTGACCAAGACCACCCGTGACGGTCGCGTGATCTTCGACATCGGCCACCCACAGACGATCGGCCTGTATGAACCCGGTGACTTCTTCAATCCGACCGAAACCGCCGTCGCCGACAACGGTGACATCTATGTGGCCGACGGCTACGGCAAAGACTTCATCATTCAGTACAACTGGAAAGGCGAATACATTCGGCACTTCGGCGGACGCGACAACGACGATCCAAATCAGAACCTAAAAAACGCGCACGGTGTGGCCATCGACCGCCGTGATCCGAATCAACCGCTGTTGGTTTGCACATCACGTTCGGAATGCTGTTTCAAGTACTTCACGTTGGACGGCCAGTACGTCAAAACGGTTGCCCTGCCCAACATGCGAATCTGCCGCCCGGTTGTCGACGACACGAATATCTATGCCGGCGTCTGCTGGTCGACGCCCAAGGAGGGCGGTTCAGCTTGGAAAGGCCACACCGGATTCATGACGATTCTGGACGGCGACAAAGTCGTGTCCAATCCCGGCGGCACCGAACCAGAATACCAGGACGGCAAACTGCAGAAGTCTTACCAGACCGACGACTGTCCGTTCATGCACGGCCACGACGTCTGCGTCGACGACGACAAGAACCTGTATGTCTGTCAGTGGAACGCCAACCACACCGCGCCGATCAAACTGGAACGCGTCTAGGTCGACGTCCCCGGTTTTTCGACGCGTCCACGCCAAGCGACTTGAATCCCCAGCAACGATTGCAGCCAAGCGATCCATTGCAACAGGATGAAGACCGCCACCGCGATCGGGTGCAAGATCGCTCCCGTCCAGGATTGACGAAACACGATCGCGGCCATCGCTCGAGGGTAAATCGACATCACGAACAGCCCGACGATCATGACACCGATCGCCATGTCGACCGCAGGCAAAACTGGGGCCGTGTTGCCCGAAGCCCCGCCCCAGGCCCAAGCCCAGACATAGGCGACCATCAAAACGGTCGGTGCCACCGAAGCACCGATCAACAGGATGCTGAACGGCACGATCAGACGCGAACTTGCGATCCCCTCGGTCGCGTTCTTCAGAACACCCCGGAACACTTCCGCGGCATTGTTGTACATGCGGCACTGGGCCAAATGAGTCCCGTCGACCACGTCGGTCATCAATCCGGCGGTGCGATACGCCCGCGGCAACTTCACACCATCGTGACGCGATCCACGAATCGCTTCGTGCGTGCCCGCCGTTTGGTAGGCATCACGATCGGTCAGAAAGAACTGACCACATCCGGCGGCAAAACCCGGCGAATCACTGGCCCGCATCCGAGCCATCGGCAAGTATCCCAGCAGCACAAAGTGCATCATCGGGATCAACAGTTTTTCCCAGAAAGTTCCGGTTTCCTGATGCGGGAACATCGACAATAACGCCACACCGGTGCGATCCATTCGGCGGCTCAGGATCTCCAGTGCATCCGCCTGTAACCGTATATCGGCATCGATGAAAGCCATCCGGTCATAGCGGGCTACTTGGGACAATTGCCAACAAGCGAACTGCTTGCCGTTCCAGCCGTCGGGCAACGTCTTTCCCTGACAATACACGACACGGTCGTCTTGGGTTGCCAAACGCCGGACAATTTCATCGGTACCGTCAGTCGAACCGTCGTCCATCACGACCACTTCCACATCGACGTTCCGACTGGCCAGGGCCGCACGAACGCAGGCTTCGATTCCCGCAGCCTCATCACGCGCGGGAACCAAGACTGAGATAGCCGTATCTTGTTTGGAGCCATCCACACCAGAAACATCGGATTGCCCCAGCATGAACAATCGCACGTTGACCGCAAACATCGCCGCGGGCAACGCCACCAGTGGCACCAGGATGATCGCAACGAGCAACCAGATCATGAAAACTGGTCCCCGTGCGTGGCTTTGAAGCGTTTCCCTGTCAGCATGCTCTTGGATCGCCGCAGCCAATCATACAGTCCGCCGGTGCCCTTCTTGCCGGCCAGCAAATTCGTGAAGGGCCCACTGTCACGATCCACCACCAACCCGGCCAATCGATCCTGCGCCGATCGCATCGATTCTGTCAGTCGCTGGTTCCACAGCGTCTTGTCCCAGTCCGGATGCTGTGACACATCCATCACTTGCCCGGCGGTCAGCAAGCACATCGGTAATCGTTCATCCCAAAACGCGTATTCCATCACCAGCGGCAAGACGTACCCAGATGAAAGTCGCTGACACAGATGCGACAACCCCGGCATCAACGCGGCGGTGTGATCACGCGGGTCGCAGAATCGCCCCTCCGGCGTCACCCACAAAGCTCCATCACAATTGCCCTGGTCGTCATGATGATGCAGTGCCAGTTGGCTGGTTTTCAAGAAATCCGCCGCGCCCGATTTGCTGTTCAGCTGGACGCCAAAAAACCCCAGCTTTTTGAACACTTCGTACTGACGCAACGCATCGGCATCAATCGGCGCCCAAAACTGTCGCCCGGGAAAACTGACGCGATTGACAAAATGGGCGATCAACGGATCCCACCACGACGGATGGTTTGCGTAAACGATCAGCGGAACGTCCGAGGGAACATTCAGCGAACTTCGTGCGTCCGATTCGATCGCTATCGCATGGAAGTGACGACGCAAATAGGGCTTCAAAAAACGATGAAATCCGTCCTGGAACCAAGCCGGTATCGGCGGCAAATGGTCGTCCTGGTCCGATCGCGATTTCGTCATCGTGGGCTGTTCGCCGTCGTTCGAACGTTTCAAAGTCAGACGCCGACGCCGGTCGTTTGCAGTGATCCCGCGCGAGCGTCCTGGTCCAATGAATCCGCAGCGATCCAGCCGCTCATCAACACCATCGGCATCCCCGGCCCGGGATGCGCCGCACCACCGGCCAGGTACAAGCCTTTCAAATCACGACGGCGATTGCCCGGCTTGAATGCCCCCAGGTATTTCCCGTGGCTTGCCAAACCATAGATCGCGCCGTTCAACACGCGATAACGATGATGAATCCCCTCGGGGGTCAACGACGCTTCGTAACGAATCGCATCACGAATGCCCGTTGCCCCGGCGGTCTTTTCCAGTTTGTCCAGGATCACTTCACGATACTCCGGCAGCATCTTTTTCCAATCGTGTCCGGGACGAAGGTACGGCGTGTGGACCAGAATGTATAGCGCCTCGCCACCCTCCGGTGCAACGGCCGGTTCGCTGACGGCGGGTGCGCAAACATAGGCGGTCGGGTCCGGTGCCGGTTCACCACGACGATAGATGTAATCGAATTCCTCTTCCGCGTCTCGCGAGAACACAAAGTTGTGGTGCAAGAACTGGTCAAACCGGCGATCAAGTCCCAGGTACAGGACGACGCCACTGCAGGCCGCTTCGTACTTGTTGCTCTTTTCGAACGACTTGGAAACCGGCGTATCTTTCAGCAATTCGCGGTACGTCCGCACCGCATCGCAATTACTGACCACCGCATCGCATGGGAACGTCTGGCCGTCGACGGTCATCACCCCCGTCACACGATTGCCGTCTTGCTCGATCCGCATGACGTCGGTTTCGGTGTGAATTTCCACCCCCAGTTCCCCGGCCAGCTTTTCCAAAGCCTCGGGAACCGCTCGAGTGCCACCCATCGGGTACCAAATGCCTTCTTCGGTTTGCATGTGGGCGATCCCACACAACACCGCGGGCGACTGATAGGGCGACGAACCAACGTACTGGGTGAAGTGGTCCATCATCTGGGCGACACGATGATCGGGCACATGTGAACGCACGACCGACGCCACACTCTTGCCCATCCGCAACGACATCACGTCTTTCAGAACCGCGGCGTTGAAGGCACCGCCGACTTCCATCGTGTCACGCAAACCGCCGACGCTGCGCCAGAAGAAAAAGCGGTCCGAAACGCCGTGCAGTTGCTGGCTCAGTTGAATGAACTTTTCGTATCCATTGCCGTTTTGATCACCGCCGGTGAAATCACGCAAGTGATTCTTCATTTCGTCGATATTGGGGACCAAGTCCAAGACCGACGCAGGGTGCCCGCCGGATTCATCGGCGTCAAAGAAGCATCGCCACTGCGGATCCAACGGGATCATGTCCAGGTAATCTTCCATCGCCCGATCGGCTTCGGAAAAGACCTTCTTCAGCACACTGGGCAACGTCACGATCGTCGGCCCCATGTCGAAACGGTAGCCTTCGGCGCGATGCACCGCCGCTTTGCCGCCCACCCATTCGTTTTTTTCCAGCAAAACGACGCTGTGACCGCGAGCGGCAAGCACGCAGGCCGATGACAACCCGGCCAAACCGCCGCCGATCACGACGATACGACGCGATGGGGATTCCGATGCAATCATGGTTCTTCCTGAATCGAAAGCGTGAGTGAATGGTCGTGGGGGCGCGACGGCTGGAATCGCAAATGCCCCATCAGTTTACCGGCAAAGCGGTGCAACAGGCATCGTCGACCGGCTTTGCAAGGGCCTAGCGACGACGGGCCGCATCAACGACTCGCTTCAAGCCTTGCCATTTTTGCCGCAAGCCTTTGCCGTGCGTCATCGCCAGTGAACCCGCCAGCAAGTCGGCATCGGATTGTTGGGGCGGTGACAAGTGCGGCGTCACGGATCCCTTTCGCCGGCTGATCACACGAACCGTCGTCATCGCCAACAAGCCTTCCGGTCCACGAGTCACGCCGTGACCGCTGGCACCCCGCCCGCCGAACGGCAACCTGGCGTCCGCGGTCGGTGCAATCAGATCGTTCACGACCACACTGCCCACGCACAGCCGGTTGGCCAATCGTCGCGCCTGATCATGGGGACCAAAGACCGATGCCGCCAGACGGTAGGGGCAATCATTGACCCGTCGCACCACAGATTCCTCGTCGCCGCACCGATCAACCGTCATCACCGGCGCGAACACGTCGCTGTGGCTGATCCGACAATCACTTGGAACGTCGGTCAGGATCAAAGGATGCATCGAACGATCATTCCGAAGCCGCTGAAGATCAAACAGACCCAAAAAATCCTTTGCCCCGCGATCCAACGCTTCTTCGACCAGCTCGACGACGGTACCAATCGCGCTGGGATGCACCACCAACGGCTTCCCGGATGACAACATCGGCGAAACCCGTGTCGACAGATCCTTCCATGTATCTGCACCGATCAGTAAACGTCGCGGCCCGATACAAGTCGCGCCCGCGTTGAACGTCAGGCCGAAACGCACCGCCGATGCAACACGGTCCAGATCCGCACCCGGCAAGACGACCATCGCGTCACAACCGCTAAGTTCCATGATCGACGGCGTCACCGATTCCGCCAAAGCGTGCATCACGGTCCGCCCCGTCGCCACCCCGCCGGTCAACACCACCAGGTCAACGCCTTGGTCGATTCGCCGCGTCGCCGCGTCGACGGTGGAATCCAGTACCGCCAAGCAATCCGTGGGAACACCGGCGTCAAAAAAACATTCCGCCAAGATCTGTGTCGCGGACTCACAGCCCGGCGCGGGCTTGACCCATACACGGTTCCCCGCGGCCAGTGCTTGGGCCAGCTGCACGCCGGGTAACAGCAACGGATAATTCCAAGCCGCCAGGATCAGCACATCGCCCCACGGCACCCGCTGGACACGGCTTTGGACGCCCCACAACCAGACGGCTCGACCGCGCATCCCGACCCGCCGATCGGCCAAGATGCGAGGACCGCGATCGGCGATGAATTTCAAGGCGTCGCACAACGGAATCAGCTCCGCGGCAACCGTTTCGCTGTCCACCGTCCGCTGTGCACTACGACAAGCATCGACCAACGCATCGACCCGCCGCACCACCTGATGCCGCGCCGCCCCGACCACACGGCATCGCAATTTCCGATCAGTCTGAAACACAACAACCCTCAAAGGGGACGGGGGTCTTTTCTGGGGCCGCGGCCGGCCTGACGCGTGATCTATCCTTCGGTGTGAAACACGACCAACCGTGGTTGATCAGTGACACCTGCATCGATCGAACGGCGACGTTCATCGGGCAAGCGACCTTGGCCGACAACCTGACCGGTTTTCAAGTCGTAAATACGATACGGGCTTGGCACCTCCGTCGAAACGATTGTCGTTCTGCCACCGGTGGGCAGATACAGCACAAACAGTTTGTTAGGAATCAACAAGCCTCGCCGACCGTACGTGCAGGTCCAATCCGGTTGCATGCCGCGAATCGGGTACTGGTTCATGATCTTTGCCAGCACACCGGGATATCGCGAGCCTTCGAATTCCAATGCTTCTTCCCAGCCCGCCCCCGGCGCGGTGCACCAAACTTCGTGGTCGGGTTCGTTGGGATGAAGCACCCAATTCCACAGACTGGCGGCGCCGTACACCACCCCCATCGTCCCCCCGGCGGTGACGTTACAGATCGCCTCGTGTCCCTGCCACCACCCGGCCCCCTTGCCGGTTTCGCCGATATTCTCGTAAGTCGGTTCGCCGTTGGCGACGGCTTTGACGGGCTGGTTTCGCCACATGTCGGCCACACGTTCCGGCACATGTTCACCGTTGTGACCGGTTTGGCACCACTGAAAATCCAGCCACGTCTTGTCTTGGTGGGTTCGGTTCCAAGCATGAGGCGAGTAGTGAATGCCCGTCGGCTGCCGGTACGCATCCCAGCGTTCGATTTCTTGCCCCGACTGGTCCAATTGTTCGACGACGGTCGGATTGACCGCCGGCCCATCTCCACCGATCAACCAGATCGCTGGCCGAGCACCGTAGCGTGCCACCAAGTAACGACAGTACCGCGCATAATCATCCGCGCTGACTTTGTTACCCGCGGTCCCGCCGCCTTTCCATCCATAGCCATGAAACACCGGCTGATAGACGGGCGCGACGCCACGTTGGACCAGAGCATCCACCAGAGAATCGAAGTACTGAAAATACTCTGCGTTCAACTCACGCAACCGCCCCTTGGGCAAGTCTTCGAAACCCACGGCGAAACCTTCGTCTTCGGTGCGAGATCGAGGTCCCGTCGTGTTGGAATCCGGCATCACGGTCATCAGCAACGCGGCGTTGAACCCTTTCTCTGCACGGTCGTCGGCATAACGAACGGCTTGGTCAACGGTGGCGCGCCAAGGTAGTGCCCAGGCGGTATCCGCACACAAAAAGCACGACTTGCCATCGGAGTGCACCAAATTCCGTTCCCCCGGCGGAATCGACCAGAAACCATGCCGCTGGAAAATCGTCTCGGCTTCTCCGGTCGGACACGCAGTCAGTTCACCGGAAAGACCGTGCAGACCATCGTCGACTGGATCGCTGCTGGACGTCCATTTCCAAGTTCCCGACGGCTTGGTGGAAGCGAATCGCACACGAAACGTTTGACCGCCGTCCCAGAAAATCGGCCGACGAATCTTCGTCCCGTCGTCATGAACAAAGTCCACCCATGCGGTGCTGTCGACATACGCATTGTCATAGTGACGCTGACCACGAAATTCGATCTCACATTCCATCCACTGCGGTGCATCTCTTGCTGCACTGATGACCGACTGGGCGTCGGCCACAACGGACGCACAGACACACACCAGACTTACCGACGTCAACGTCAGTCCGAATCGCAAAACCTTATTCATCACAAAAGGCCCTTACCTTCAATCAATGTATAAAGCGGCAAATTCCAAGCCGCGAAAATCTTCACGTTACGCCAATCCAAAAGTTATGGACAGGAAATATTCGCCGTTCGAAAGCCCAGCTAAATAGCCCATGTGCGAATCGCCTGGGAACGTCTTTGTCACCCATCTTATCGCTTCACAGAGATCATCTTTCGCTTTGCCACCGACCGGCTTTGGATCATTTAAGCATCAATTCTTCGATCATTTGAATCAGACGATCCGAACGTCCTTTGATCGACACATATTGATGCTGATGACTGGCATCCGCGTGCCATTCACTGTGCCCATCGGAATCAACCACGACTCTTCCCTTGCCGCTGACTTTCCATAGCGATGGTTCAGGACCACGCACCGCGATCAACACGGCGGCTTGGTCATGCGCGGGCTTTCCGTGATCGATGGCGAAGTTGCCCAAGTACGGACGCACTTCGAATGCTCGTCGGACCGGATTGTTGGATAGGGCCCGTTTCAAACCTGCACCGCAATGCAAAGCCGCGCCCACTTCGAAACCCTGCCATAGAATCGGCCCCGGCCAATCGTTGACGACGGCCACCGAGGCGGGCGGATCCAGTCGAACATTGGTTTCCGGCTTGGCCGACCGGGGAAACGCACCACCCATGATGACCGTTTGCCGAACCTTTTTGCTGATCAACTCGGCCCCGGAGAGCGGGCTGTGGTTGTCCGCTGACGATTCCAAAAGGTCTTGCAAATTGCTTAGGGCACCAACACTGCAAATGACCACCGACTGGTCGTCTGCCGATGCAAGCGTTTTTCGGTAAACGTCGATCGCGTCGGAAAGTTCCGCGTCGACGGGGCTATCGTGTGGGAACTCTTTCGCCAAGACAGGCGTGTAAGAACTTCCCCCCTTCCACTTCGCTCTGGCACCGTCTTTGTCGGTCCCGATTGGAACGTCGGGGCGGCCATAGAAAGTGTTGATGACATCGCAGGCGGCACCGGAAAATCCCGCCGGATCTTTCCGGTTGGTCACCACGGCCAAGATTTCCGCTTCGCCTCGATCGGCCAAGGCATTCAGGACCGCCAGCGCGCCCGCATCGTCACAGTCGCCGGCCATGTCGGTATCGAAAATGACGGAAACGGGTTCAGCCGCCTGCAGCGTCACCCTGAGCAACAAGGCGGACGCGACCAAAAACAAAACCATCCAAAGACGCCGAAGGATCCGCATGTGGTGCACCAAAAGAAGTCGTCTTGAAAGGGTCAATCTCGTTCAATCGCCGGCAAGTATAACGCAAGCACAGACGCGACATCGCTTGGCCGAAACCGATGATTGTTGCCCTGCGCCGATCGGCTAGTCGTCAACGATTCTCTTTAGACATCCCTTGCGGCTTCGCATTGGATGCTGACCACTTCGCGAAAGTGCTGAACGACAGCACAGTTGTCGCACCCACCGCGTGGACGCGATCGTCGGCCATCGCTTAACTTGATCATGGTTCCCGATCAATGAATCCACACATCCCCATGGAGCTTCCTCCGATCATGCGATGTCTGACCGCCCTGTTGCTGTTGACCTTGGCCGCCACCGATGCCTCCGCCGAACCTTGGAAACTTGTCTGGTCCGATGAATTTGACGTGGACGGGTTACCCGACGAATCGAAATGGGGATACGAAGTCGGATTCATCCGCAATGAGGAAGCACAGTACTACACCGAAGCGCGCCCGGAAAACGCTCGCGTGAAGGACGGAGTTTTGATCATTGAAGGGCGAAAAGAAAAGTACGCCAACCCCGACTATGAACCCAATTCCAGAAGTTGGCAAAAGAGTCGATCGCATGCCCAGTACACCGCGGCCAGCGTGGTGACGCGACACAAAGCGAATTGGACCTACGGCCGTATCGAAGTCCGCGCCAAACTTCCTCAAGGCACCGGCGTGTGGCCGGCGATTTGGATGCTGGGAAGCAACCGTTCCGAACTCGGTTGGCCTCGCTGTGGGGAAATCGACATCATGGAATTTGTGGGCAAAGAACCCCAGCATGTCCACGGCAACGCTCATTTCTCAGTCGACGGGCAACATCGCTCGGACCATGGCAAATTGGCAACAACCGAACCGTACGCCGATTTTCATGTTTACGCGATCGAGTGGGACGAGGACCACATCCACTTTTTCTTCGACGACACCCAGTATCACACCTTCAGAATCGATAAGGCAGGCGAGGGTGCGGACAATCCGTTCCGTAAGCCTCAATACTTGCTAATCAACCTAGCCTTAGGCGGCACCTGGGGCGGCAAGATCGACGACAGCATCTTTCCCCAGCAGTACCTGATCGACTATGTCCGCGTCTATCAACGCAAGCCATAAAGGGGACGGGGGTCTTTTTGGGGTTGCGCCGCCGGTGATCGGAGTTGGTGCGCCGTTGCAATGCGATTCGTTTGCGGGTGTTCGGCGAGTGGGGGGAGCAGGCTTTGGAGTCCGGAACGCTACTTTCGCGGAGCGAAAGGCGACTTTGACCGCACAAAGGGGACGGGGGTCTTTTTTGGGGTTGCGTCGCCGGTGATCGGAGTTGGTGCGCCGTTGCAATGCGTTTCGTTTGCGGGTGTTCGGCGAGTGGAGGGAGCAGGCTTTGGAGTCCGGAACGCTACTTTCGCGGAGCGAAAGGCGACTTTGACTGCACAAAGGGGACGGGGGTCTTTTTAGGGTTGCGTCGCCGGTGACCGGAGTTGGTGCGCCGATGCGGTGCGTTTCGTTTGCGGGTGTTCGGCGAGTGGAGGGAGCAGACTTTGGAGTCCGGAACGCTACTTTCGCGGAGCGAAAGGCGACGATGAAGCGGGTTGCCCGCTTCGAGCTTTGGTGGACTTAGCCTTCGCTGACCAACGATTGAGCGTTCGATTCCATTCGCAGGCTGGTGTTACGCACGATTTCATTCAAGAACACCCTTCGTATCGCGTCATAGCCGCGTGTGTTGGGGTCTTCGATGTTATCCCAAAACCAATAGTGTGGATCGGAGGCGTCATAGGTCGATCTCCAAAATTGGCGACAATGCGAACCGTGCCCCAAGAAGGTTTCGTGCAGCGGAACCAGATGCACGGACGCATTACGATCCGCCGCGCGGCGGATGACTTCGTTGTACCGCGAATGAATTTCCAGCCCGTCTGGCCATGCGGGTAGAAAGACGCTGGCGCCGTCGCCCACGCCGTCGGTCGGATCATAGATGTCGGCCAGGTAGATCTCGCATCCGCCGGGAAAGCGATCGATCGTCCGCTGAAGCATTTGGTTCAAACGTGCTTCGAAGCGGTCGATCCATGGCAACGCCTGCTGCAATGTGGCGCCAAACATGGCGGCTTCCCTTGGCGGCAAGCGACCATAGCTGTGAATCAAGTCGTTGCCTCCGGTGGTCATCACCACCAAGCCGAAGACATCGTCGGGATAGGACGGCAAGTCATTCTCGATAACATCCAGATGCATCGGAGACGTGCTGCCCGAGACGGCCAAGTTCGTCGTTTGCAAATTGGGCAACACCGCCGAAAGGCATTTGCCACGCATATCCGACCACTCGTCCGGCGGATTTTTGATCAGCCGCTGAAAATAGCTGTGTGCCGTCGTCCGCGCGCCCAAGCCACGCGTGACACTGTCACCGATTCCGACAAGCTGAACCGTTCTATCGGTCCACACGCCATCAAAAGGAGCATCAGAAACTTTAGGACCGGCTGGACCATCGCCGACCGGTCGTCGCAACCGAAACTCGACCATCGCGATCATGGCCGCGACAATCACACTTCCGGTGACCATCGCGACTAGCGTTCTCTTTGTCATCGCACCCCCACCAAAACGAGGCTCTCGGTCGATCGAAGATCACAGAGGCTCAGTCTACCACGCGGGCTTGTCCCAACGTCGTCCTAGAGGAGGAGACGGGGCCGGGCGGGGAGGTGGAATGCCGATCGCGGCTTTCGAGGAAGCAATGGCGACGATTCTTATCGGGTATTTTAGCGGGCCATCGCTGCGGTGCGTGATTGACGTTTGCGTCCGCTAGTGCTGCCACCGCGATTGCGACGACGGTTCTGTGGGGCACGCCCGCCGGATCGGTTGGATCGAGTCGGTTTGCGTGAGTCCGCCGAGGCGCCGTCATGGCGGAACTTCGCATCAGGATTTTCGATGTCAATTTTCCGGCCGATCAATTTTTCGATCGACCGAAGTTCATCGAGTTCGTCCGCCGTGCAAAAGGAAATCGCGATGCCATCGCATCCGGCGCGTCCCGTTCGGCCGATCCGGTGGACGTAGCTTTCGGCTTCGACCGGCATGTCAAAGTTAATGACGTGGGATACACCCGCGATGTCGATCCCGCGGGCGGCGACGTCGGTGGCCACCAAGACGGAAATCTTCTTGTCGCGAAACGCGTCCAACGCACGCTGTCGGGCGGATTGTGATTTGTTGCCGTGAATCGCAGCGGAAACGACACCTTGGCGATCGAGCTTTCGCACCAATGCGTTGGCACCATGTTTGGTTCGCGTGAACACGATAGCGCGATCCATGTTGGGTTCGGTCAGCCGTCGGTGAAGACAATCCAGTTTTTCTTCGCGCCGGACGTAACGGATCGACTGGCGGATCAGATCGACACTTTTGGTCTTGGGCGTGACGTCGATGGACACCGGGTTGAACAGCAATTCGCCTGCAAGAGCTTGAATCTTGGGCGGCATGGTCGCGGAGAAAAACAGCGATTGGCGGTCCTTGGGCAGGTCCGCAATGATCTTTTTCAGGGCCGGCAAGAATCCCATATCCAGCATTCGGTCGGCTTCATCCAACACGAAGATTTCAACACCGCTGAGATCGATGTGGCCCTGGTTCATCAAGTCCAGCAAGCGGCCTGGCGTGGCGACCAAAACATCCACCCCTCGTCGCACTTGTTTGACTTGGGGAACCTGATTGACGCCCCCGTGGATCACGGCAAGTCGGATTCTCAGGTGCTTGGCGTAGTCACGAAAGCTGTCGCCGATCTGGATCGCCAATTCACGCGTCGGGGCCAACACCAGCGTCGTCGGCTGGTTCGGGATGATTTCGGGTCGGTCGTTTTCCAGATAGTCCAGGATTGGCAGCGCGAACGCGGCCGTCTTTCCGGTTCCGGTTTGTGCGCACCCCAAGACGTCCTGGCCGGCGACTGCGGGAGGAATTGCTTGGGCTTGCACCGGAGTGGGCGTTTTGTAGCCAAGCGATTTCAGTGCTTTTTGGATCGGCGGCGCGAGTTGGATCGAATCGAATTTATTCATGTCTTTTTTGTTTGCTTGCTTCGGTCGCCGGAAGGTTCCGCGGAGCGGTTTGCGACCACTGCGTGATAGTGGATTTGCGGGGCGGTCCGATTTCGATTGCGGACCGGGCCATGATTTGTGAATTGGTTGCGACGCTGGGCAAACCCTTGGGCTTGCGGCGGATGAACGCGGGTGACGCCGAAGTGGATCGAACGCATGAGCGATCAATCACAAACAACAAATTTCGGCGCGTTGTTTTGGACCAACAAGAAGGTTCCAAAACCGTTGCGTTTCCCATCAACGCGAGTCGCAGTCCGAACCGGTCCAGACGACCGAATCAACAACAGCAGACGGTGAATTCTGCGTTCACCAGGTCGAGAAACCGAGAGTGATTCCCGGCGATTATTCTCGCGATCGGACCGCTCCAGAACCGTCCGGCTCCGTGTCTTATTCAACCCGATCGACGTCGAAAAGCAGCATCCGTCTGCTTGTTCGTACGGTGCAAGGGTACAACTGTCCGCCGAAAAAGCCAACGCCGAACCGGAGAAATCCGAAAACTTCATCAAATGCAAGGACGCATGATCCACCGCCGCCCGGCAACCATTGACGTGAAAAACCACCGGTGAGAACCGATCATTCGATGCTGAAAACCGACAATCTTCGGATTATGGGTCGACACCGAACCCGAATCAGGCGATAGTCGCAAAGGCGATTGTTGAATTCGTTTGATGCACGACGCGTGCAAGTCTGCGGCGATCGCCCACAGGAAGTCGAGAGAGAATTGGAAAAGTAGTTTCGGACAAGTTGTTGTAACGGTTGAGTTGGATTTTCGTCCGGACCGAGATTTAGTTTCGCTCTCTGATTGATCCCTTCTTCGATTGTTCCGGCGTTTCATGGCTGGAATTGAACTTGGTGCGACGCACCGATCTGATGGTCACGGGTCACCATACATCCCGCGTGATCGGCCTCTACGAACTCCTGAAATACCTCCGGGAAACCGGCACCTATTTCTAGTTTGGAGTTTCTTGAATGAACATTTACGTTGGCAACCTTAGCTTTGACGCGACTGAAAACGACCTGGAAAGCGCCTTCGGCGAATTCGGCGACGTCGCTTCGATCAACATCATCAAAGACCGTGACACCGGACGTTCGCGCGGATTCGCCTTTGTCGAAATGCGTGACGGCGGTGCGGGCCAAGAAGCCATCGCCGGCCTGAACGATCAACAAATCGCGGGCCGCGCCGTGACCGTCAACGAAGCACGCCCGCGGGAAAACCGCAACGGTGGTGGCGGACGCGGTCGCTGGTAACAGCCTTCGGGTGCAACCGGCATCCGATAACGCCAGACGATTCACGTCGTCCGAAACGGCGACCGATTCATGTTGATCGGTTGCCCTGAGTGATACAGCTGTAAAGGCCTCCCTTTCACAACTGCCTGCAACTTCAAGTGCGGGCGACCTGTGAAGCGGTGGCCTTTTTGCATGGCTGCTCGCCGAACTATCGCCCCATTTTAAGTGCTTGCGATGCCGGACGTTCGATCGACATCAACTTGGCGTCCAGTGCTTCGATTGCGCTTTTGATTTCTGGATCGTCGCTGTGAATGAGGTTTTCGTTTTCGGCAGGGTCGGAACGAAGATCATAAAACTCGTCACACCCATCGTTCCACCGATCGCGGACAAGCTTGAACCGTGGCGTTCGGTAACCACGCAAGGACGCCCGTGCGTAGTTGATCATGTCGTATTCCGAATAGAAATCTTGATCCCAATCGTCGGGTGTTTTGCCGGCCAACAGTGGCGAAAGATCGCGACCGGGCAAGCCATCGGCGGACGCTTCATCGCCCGCGACGGAGCACAGTGTTGGAAACCAATCCAAGTGAGTCGCGGTCGCATCGACCACGGTCGAAGGCTTGACGACGCCCGGCCAGCGGACGATCGCGGGCACACGAAGCGAAAGGTCATAAAGGTTTGGCCGGTACTTTGGCGAAATCACACGCACACCATGATGCGTTTCGCCCGGCGGCTTCTGCTTGGTCGCCCAGATCCCGTTGCCTTTGTGCCAGATCCCGTTGTGACCCATGTTGTAACCATGGTCCGACGTGAAGATAACGACGGTGTTGTCGCGTAGCTGATGATCGTCGATCACCTTCAACAGCCGACCAAGATTGCGATCCACGCCCGACGTGCTGGCCAAGTATTCTTTCATCTTCTTGCGGATCGCTTTTCTGTCCAAATCCGGGTCATCCGGAATGGTCGGAACCATATCTTGGTACGGTTCCCAGTCCTCCGGCGCGACCGGCAACCAAGGCCCGTGGGGTGCGCGAGTGGACAAGCATAAAAAAAATGGCTGGTCCACGTTTTGACCGATGAATTCGATCGCATGATCGGTCAGGATGTCGGTTGTCAGACCTTTGAATTGCCGCAGCTTTCCATCTTTTTCCAGTTCCGGATCGCTGGGCTTCGTGCCGCCACCGGTCAGCCCCATGAAGGTGTCGAAACCATGGGCGGTCGGGTGCTTTGAACGATCGTTACTGTCGGTCCAATCACCGAGATGCCACTTGCCGATCAGACCCGTGCGGTAACCGTGTGACTGAAACACTTCTGCGATCGTCGTGGTCGTGTCGGGATCCAAGAAAACCGCACGGTCAGGGTCATACAGTTTGTGACCGGGCTGAGGAATGAAGTCGGCGATCCCCAAATCGCTTGCGTAGCGACCGGTCATCAATGTGGCGCGTGCGGGACTGCAGACCGGGGTGGTGCAAAAGAAATTGCGAAACACTGCACCGTCGCTGGCAAGCCGGTCCAGATGGGGCGTCGATGGAATCGGAACACCGGGAAATTGCCCCGAACGCACGGCGGTCGCAAACGCCCAAGGGGCCTGGTCATCGGTCAGCACCATCACGACGTTGGGAGGTTCGGCCGACGATCGGTCGCTGGTGACGATTAGTGCTGCCATCCAAACGGCGACGGTGATCCGATGGATCAAGACTGTCTTGGCTGCGTCCGCGAAATTCGGGTTCGACATTTTTTCGTTTGCTAATCAGGGCGCTCTTTCGACGGATCGATCAAGGTCATCATAACTGTCGAAGCTGGGCAATAAGTACGCCGAGACGGGGCGCAAGGAAACTGCAGACAACGTTTTATGTTGACACTTTCGGCTGCCAGAGACGTACCCGATGCTTGCCATGGCGGTATCTTTCGTTCAAACGGACATTGCAGTCGAATGTTCGCACCGATCGCCGTCCGATGCGGTGGTTCATTGCAAGTTCACGTCGATCAAACGCTCGAATCCATAGAGACCTCATACGATGGCAATATCTGAAACACGGAACCCCGTTGATCTGCCCGTCCTGTCCGCGATTGCCAATCGCTGGAGTCCATATCGGTTTGCGGATCAGGCGGTGGAAGACGAGAAGATTCGGCGTGTGCTGGAAGCCGCACGTTGGGCGGCCAGCAGTTTCAACGATCAACCGTGGTACTTCATCGTCGCTCGACGTCGTGACGAACCTGAATTCCAGACGATGCTGGAATGCTTGATGGAGGCCAACCAAGCCTGGGCCAGTCGTGCCGGCGTGTTGATGCTGACCTGCATCCGGACCACGTTCCAGTACAACGGCAAGCCCAACCGCGTCGCGCTACATGATCTGGGCCAGGCGTCCGGATACCTGGCACTCCAGGCGACCGAGATGGGATTGCAGGTTCACCAGATGGCGGGCATCAATTTGTCGGTGGTCCGCCAGAAATACGAACTGCCCGAGGGCGTCGAACCGCAAACGGCCATCGCGATCGGCTATCCCGACACCACCGCGCCGGCTGATGATCAAAACCAACAGTGGGCCGACCGAGAAAACGGCGCTCGCAAACGCAACCCGCTGTCCGCACAAGTCTTCACTGGCAAATTCGGTCAGTCTTCGCCGTTCGTTGACTGATTCAGAGCTTCCGAATCTGATGCAACCGGTTCCGGATCGTCGGTTGCGATCCTGGCGGTCTGAATTTCCGACTCTTCACTCGGCACGGCCCCACGTCTTGTCGCCCACCACAGCAAGGCAACACCGATTGCCGACAATACTGCACCGGTGATCAACCATGACGCCGGCAAGTGTGATTGATCTTCGAACCCTTCACCCAAGAACGTCAGCTTGTCTTCATAACGTGCCGCCAGTTCCAACAACCCGTTGTGAACGAAGTGCATCAGCATGCCGGGAATGACGCTGCCGGTGCGGTAGGCGACCCATCCCAAAATCAATCCCAGCAAGGTGGAGGGAACAAAACGTTCCAGCAACAAGGCGCTGCCCGTCAAGACGTGAAAAGCACCGAACAGAACGGCGGTGACGATGATCGTCTTGGCCGGTGACATGACTTTGGCAAAAGCCGAAAACAGGAACCCGCGAAAGCACAGTTCTTCGATCACCGCCGGTGTCATGGCAAGCGTTGCCAATAGGAGCACCGGAGAAACTTGTTTCCAAGCTTCCAGCACTTTTTCGGTTTGCGCAATTTTGCTTTCGGTCAATCCCTTGATTCCCACCGCATCGGCCAAGACGAACGCTTCGTGGGCAAACACCCAGGCGCCCAAGCCCAAAATGATCGCGCCAAGTGCGGCGGCCCATGGAAAGGTTCGCAATCGGAACGACGGGACCAGCTTCAGCCGGTTGAACCAAGCCACCAGCAACGGAACGCCGCCAAAGGTGACCGCCAACGCGACCGCATTCAACACCAATCGCGACGACATTTGAAACGAGTCGCCGGCGCTGTCCAGGAAGCGGATCAGACCGTTGGAGACCACGAAATAGATCGGCACCAATAACGCCAGAACGGTCGCGGCGACTTGCAACGTGGGCGTTTCGCGAGCCTTGGACGGTCGCAAAAAGATGCTGCCGATCGATTGGCCGCTGGTGCGTGACACCGCGTCGGACCCGAACAACTTGGCCGCCACGGCGATGGCGGCTGCGGCATAAGCCAACGTGCTGGCGATTGTCGCGCCGGCGGCGACCGGTGTCATGTCGCCGGCCAATACGTCACGTGTCAGCAGGACGATGTTCAACAGTGGTGCGATCGCCAATGGCCCAGTCAATTCGATGCCGGGTAACAACGAGACCATTGCCGGTGCCAGCGACAACAGCATGATGGGAATCAGGTAGGCCTGAGCCTCCTTGAACGATCTGGCAAAGCTTGTCAGTGACAACAACAGGGCCGAAAAGAAGCAACTGAACAGCACCAACAGCGTCAAGATCTGCAACACCGTGACGGGACCGATCGAATGATCGTCGCCGGTCAACAGTGGCAGCAGTCCACCGGCCCAAAGCGTGGTGAACATCGCCGTTAAGTTGGCGATCGCCGTCAATAACGCGACCGTCACCACGGCGATGTACTTGGCCATCAAGACGGCGCTGCGTGGAACCGGTGACGCCATCAGCGCTTCCATGGTCCCACGTTCGCGTTCACCGGCTGTCAAGTCGATCGCCGGATAGACCGCTCCCGTGATGGTCATCAAAACCAGCACCAAGGGCACGACGGTGCCCAGCATGGATGTCGATTTGTCTTCACCCATCATGGCGATTTCCACGTCGACGGGCTGACGGTACCGAGGCCCGGCGGCAAAACGATCGGCGAATCTTTCGGCCATTCGCAGTTTGAACCACTGGATCCGTTCGACCAGGATGCGACGCGCCGATCGTCCGACCGCGTCGCCGTTGTACGAGGTCACTTTCACGGCTGGCTGTTGGTCAGGGCCACCCATCGTGACTTCGGCGGCAACGTCGACGGCGCGGGCTTCCAGCGCGGCCAGTGGGCTGATGTCGGTCAGCAAGATCTCGAACTCGGCGACACGATCCCCGTTGGCCTTCAGGATTTCGTCCGGCGGCATCGCGTCGGGGCTGTTGATCCAGATGTCCAACAAGTCGGCTTCGTCGACCGTTGCCACGCCGATCTTGTACGCGGTCTCGGTAGCCTCCGAATTGTTCAGCAGAAAACGGTGCAACGCCATGCTGAGCAGCGGATAGACCAACAGCGGCATGAAGACCAACGTGATGATCGTGCGCCGGTCGCGCAGGGTTTCCCGCAACTCTTTACGGCATAGTCGAAACAGACGGCTGGCGTTCAACGAATCGGCGTCCTTCGTAAGTCCACGTGCGGGGGTGATCCCAGGATCGGTGCGGAAATCCCGGGTCGGGCTGGGTCGTGAGGTTAGTGCGATTCCAGAAGGTCGATGAAGATGTCGGCCAGATTTGACTTTCCGGTCCGCTGAAGCAATTCGTCCAGTGTTCCCAGATGTTCCAACTGACCCCGGTGCAGCAGCCCGAAACGGTCACACAATCGTTCCGCTTCGTCCAGTCGGTGTGTGCAAACGACGACCGCTTTGCCCATCGATCGCAGTTCTTGGATGTAGTGGAAGATCGTCTGAACGCCGACGACGTCCAGACCTCGGGTCGGTTCATCCAACAACATCACCGGCGGATCGTGGATCAGCCCCCGGACCAGAGTGACCCGTTGCCGCTGGCCGGTGCTGAGTTCCCCGGCACGCCGGTCCAGCAGGGACGTGATGTCCATCAGTTCGGCCAATTCGTCACATCGACGCCGGGCCCCGGCGGGCGCCACGCCGTACAAGTCGGCGAAGTACAACAACATTTCGCGGACGGTCAGCCAGGGGTAAACGCCGTCACTGGCCGAAACGAAACCCAAGCGTGATTTGACCGTGATCGGGTCTTCGCTGGTCCTTGCGCCGTCGACTTCCGCGTACCCCGCATCGGGTTCCAGCAACCCCAGCACCATCCGCATCGTGGTGGTTTTTCCGGCACCGTTGGGGCCCAGCAGCCCGAAAACTTCGCCCGGGTGGACTTGAAAACTGATGTCGTCCACCGCTGTCAAAACACCGGACGGTAGTTCAAAGGTCTTCGTCAGCGATTCGATCGATAGCACTGCGAAGCCTTTTTCGCAAACGGGGGATCACAACAGCCACATGATGCTATGCAGCCAAGTGACAATCCGTTCGCGCTTCGGCGTCGAACGACGCCAAAGTTTACAGGTTCACCCAGCCCGGACGCGATGGGCGAGAACCGCGACGACGATGGGCTTCGACCAGACCCGGCATCCACAACAATTGCTGGACCACCGCCACCAACGAAGGCGGATCGATCGGCTTGAACAAACAGCGGGTGACCGGCAGCGATTCGATCTGCTTTTCCAGCCCCGCCCATTGAGATTCGGCCAACAGAACCGCGGGGACCTTCTCGTACTCTTCGCGGCTTCGGATCGCGGCCAACGTGTCCAACACCGCCGCGGCGTCATCGCCGACGTCAAAGACGAACAGGTCTTGCGGCCCCATGTCCAGCGCCGCAACCGCCATGTCGTTGTTGCGGCCGCACACGCATTTCCAGCCTTCGGCATCTAAAACCCCCGCCAACGCCAACAGAGACAGTGGGCTGGGGTCGATCACGGTGATCGATGCGGAACGCGATTCGGTTCGGTCGGCTTGCGCGGAAATGGGGGTGCGGCGCATGGGACGAAGACTCGGCGGGGTTTACTGAACGCAAAAACAGGGGCTGGCGGGAACGATCGGCGTCTGCGAATCCATCCGGACGTCTGAATCATCATCCTGAATGGGGGCAACCGACGAACCGTGTCGGGTCCGCGGTTGGAAAGGATTAACGGGTCGACAGGATTCATGGGCCGAAAGGGCTGTCGGCCATGGCCGGTTTCAGTCGAATCGGCTGGAAATCGGCCTGCGGGCGGACGGTGCCGGTCGCCGGCGTTTCGCCTGCGTCGTCGATCCTGCCCGAATCGTTCCCGACCAAGTGTTGCTCATCGCTCGCGTCCGCGTCGAGATCGCTGGTACAAAGTCGCCCGATGATCTGGCGTCGGGCCGGGCTGTAGGGGTCCGCGTCGTGAAACGTCGCCTGTGAAACCGTCGCCGGCATCGCCTTGCACTGTCCGGCCGTTGTTTGGATCAACGATTGCTGCGTTTCGCAAACCGTCGGTGCCGTTTCGGCGGAATTCACCGGAGGGATCGAATCGGCTTGTCGGCCGCCGGTCAGGCTGCCGCAACCGGTGATCACCAGCAAGCCGACCGCGATGCATACGCCATCGGTGATCCGGCAAAGGATCCCACGGCGTCGAATCGTCAGGACAGGCGTTTTCGTCATGTCCCTTAAGATCGGCACCACCGGAACCAGGACTATGATCCGACCCCGCCGGGCGAAACATCTGGAATGACCGCCACATGCCGAACGATCCCGACATGCGGAACGACCGCAACAAGCCGAACGACCGTCGGATGCGGAACAAAAGGGAAAGTCAGTCTAGGCGGTAAAGCTTGCCAATCGGAGGGATGTCGGCCGATCAACGCCATGAAGTGGGCAATTCATCCAGATTTCGGGCCCGCCGAATCGTCAAAAAAAACCATCAACCCCGCGATTTCCGCGGCCAATCGATCTTGCCCTGGAATCGGGCGATTGACACAATCCGCCGAAGTTCATTTAGCCGTCGCCCATCAGGACCAAAGCGACGGTCGAAAGCGACGCGGCAACGTCGTGGGCAATGATCGATTTAGGATGGACTGAAATCGATCGGCTCGCGGCCGCGGCGACAACCATCGCTGGTGAACCCACATTCTCGCAAACATTACGCAAGGAGAGCGGACGTGCGATCAATCGTCAAACTGGCCATCGTCTTGACCCTCACGGCAGCCCTGGCTTCGGTGACCACCGTCGCATCGGCTCAGGACTCCGGCCACCGCATCGCAGTCGTCGATGTGGCCAAGATCTTCAAAGAACACGAAGCCATCAAGGCTCAAGTGGCTGCCGTCGAATCAAAGCTGAAAAGCTACGACGAACAGTTCAAAGCAAAACGTGAAGAACTGCAAAAGGAAGTCGAAAAGCTGAAGACCTTCAGCCCCGGCACCCCGGCTTATACGCAGCAAGAAGAAAAAGTCGCCTCGATGGAATCGAAGCTGCGTTTGGAAATGGCCCGTACCCGCAAGGAACTGGCCGACGCCGAAGCCAAAATCTACTTTGACAACTACCAGCAAATTGCTGCCGCCGTTGCGGACGTTGCCAAGTACAACAAGATCAACCTGGTGCTGCGCTACAACAGCGAAGACATGGACAAGGCCAAAGGCGACTCGGTCGTCCGTGGCGTCATGAAGAACATCGTCTATCACGATTCGTCGATGGACATGACCGCCGCGATCATGAAGATCTTGAGCCAACGCATCGCCCAGGGTAACGCCGGCACATCCGCCCGCTGATCCCGTCGACACCAGCGATGAACTGACATCACCTGCGGTTCGGGCCAGCGATGGACCGGACCGCGCGTGTGTCAAACCGATCGTTTGATTCTGAACACCTGCCGGCAAGGAGGCCGGGCATGGACGGTTCACGCACACCAACCACCGCGTCGGGCAAACCGACCGGGCGGAACCAACACACCATCGCCAGCCCGTGCTCTGTCCGCGGTCGTGGTTATTGGTCCGGACAAGACGTCCACCTGACGATCAGCCCCGCACCGGTCAACACCGGCGTGCGGTTGGTCCGCAGCGATCTGCCCGACCAGCCTTCGTTGCTGGCGACCACCGACCGCAGCGACGCGATCAGCTTTCGAACGCTGTTGCGTGACGGCGATGCTTCGTTCGCCATGGTGGAACATCTGATGGCCGCTCTGGCCGGTCTTGAAATCGACAACTGTGTGGTCGAAATCGACGGCGAAGAAATGCCCGGCCTCGATGGCAGCAGCCTGGCCTTTGTCGAAGCCCTGCAATCCGCCGGTCTGGTGATCCAAGCCGACACACGCATGCAATTGGTGATTCACCAGCCGCTGCGTCTGAGGCACAACGATGGTTGGATCGAAGCCACACCTTCGATCTCCGGCGAAACCTATTTCGAATACCAGTTGAACTATGGCGATGACTCGCCGGTTCCCGCGGGCAATTTCGGGATCGAAATGACGCCCCATCGATTCGTACGACAGGTCGCACCGGCACGCACGTTCGTCACCAAAGAACAAGCCGATGCGCTGCACGCATCGGGCGTCGCCAGCCACGTCACCCACCATGATTTGTTGGTGTTCGACGACGACGGACCGATCGACAATCCGCTGCGTTATCGCAACGAATGCAGCCGGCACAAAACACTGGACATGATCGGCGACTTGGCTTTGGTGCCTTGTGACCTGATCGGTCGATTCATTTCACACCGTGGCGGCCACATCCTGAACGGAATGCTGGCCAAGCGACTGAGCGAAATGCTGACCCAACAACGAGCCGGCGAACAGACACGACGAAAAGTGGCCTGACCCCTTTTTTGAGCGACGCGGCAAGGTTTGTGAAAACTGAACTTGCTCGGACGCACGCTGATCGCCTACTTCATGACAAATTCAACACAACCCAACCGACGCCCGGAGACGACATGGGTGCCCAGATAGAAAAAACCGCCGCGGTGGACCCAAGAGCCGAACTGGGCCCGAACGTTCGAATCGGACACTTCTGTGTCGTCGGTCCCGATGTCAAAATCGGTGAAGGCACGGTGATCGAAGATCATGTGACGATCAAGGGTCACACCAGCATCGGTCGTGACAATCACATCTTTGCCGGATGCGTGATCGGGACCCATCCGCAGGATAAAAGCTATCGCGGCACCAACACCCGCGTGGAAATCGGCGACGGGAACACCTTCCGCGAACTGTGCACGGTCAATCGCGCCAGTGAAAAGGAAGACGGCGTCACTCGCGTCGGTGACAGCAATTACTTCATGACCCAATCGCACATCGCCCATGATTGCAAATTGGGTGATCGCATTGTCGCGGCCAACAATTGCATGATCGGTGGCCACGTGCACATCGGCAACGATGTGACGATCGCCGGCGGCGTGGGCATCCACCACTTTGTTTCGGTGGGACAGCTTAGCTTCATCGGAGCGATGAGCACGGTGCTGCACGATGTGCCTCCGTACATGATCGTCGAAGGCGCCAACGCACGTCCGCGTTGCGTCAACGTCGTCGGTCTGAAACGCAACGATTACCCTCAAGACGACATCAACGTCTTGAACCAAGCTTTTCGATTGCTTTACCGCGCCCGCGTCGGAGTTGATGCGGCCCGCGATGAACTTCTTAGCATCGGTCCGATTCGGCCCGTGCTGAGGCACCTGTTTGATCATCTGGAACACACCGGTGGCGGACGTCATGGACGTGGCCGCGACCGAAGGAAAGCCGCATGAACAAGTTACGTATCGCTGTCGTCGGTGCCGGTCACCTGGGACGGATCCACGCCAAATTGCTGGGCCAAGTCGACGACGCGGAACTGGTCGCGGTGTGCGACCCGTTCGAATCGGCACGCCAGGTTGCCGCCGAATCGCTCGGCGTACGCACCTGTGCCGATCCCTCGGAAATCGTCGACCAGATCGACGCGGCCGTGATCGCCGCCCCGACCGATTTGCACTGCGACATCGCCAAGTCGCTGCTGAAGGCCGGAAAACACTTGCTGGTCGAAAAACCGCTGGCTTCCGACAGCAGCGATGCCCAGCGTCTGGCCATGCTGGCCGCCGCACGACGGTTGACCCTGCAAGTCGGTCACGTCGAACGATTCAACCCCGCCTTCACCTCCCTGGGTGACCTGGCACGCGACGTGAAGTACGTCGAAGCGGTCCGTGCGTCCAGCTTTCCCGGCCGTTGCCTGGATGTCGGCGTCGTGATGGACTTGATGATCCACGATCTGGATCTGGTGCTTTCAATGACCGATGCGCCGGTCACGTCGGTTTCGTCCAGCGGGCTTTCGGTCATCAGCGATCACGAAGACGTCGCTGAAACGCGGATCGAATTCGCGTGCGGCATGGTCGCCAATCTAAAGGCGTCGCGGATCAGCCCGACCCCCGCACGGTCGATGCAGATCTTTGGGGCAAACGGGTTTGCCGACATTGATTTTGGAAAGCCATCCGTTTCGGTGGTTCGGCCGGCCGACAGCGTGGTCGATCGCACCTTCGACTTGAACGCCGAAACCGACAACCCGCTGCGATACAGCGGCGAACTGTTCCAAACCAAGCTCCGGTGCGAGACCATGGAACTGGAACCGCGAAACGCCATCCTGGATGAACTTCACGATTTTGTGATCAGCATCCGCAGCGGCAGTGCACCCGCCGTCGATGGTGCCGCCGGTGCCCGTGCGGTGGCAGTGGCCGATAAAGTTCTGCAATCGATCCAGCAACGAAGCTGGTACAGCGACGCGACCACCACCGAACGCGGACCGCACGCATTGGTTCGGGAATCGATCCAAATGGCCAGTCGACGTGCGGCTCAAGACCGCCGCGCTGCCTGATCACAGCTTCACTTTCTGTCGGCGTCCGCTGTTATTCAGCGACGCCGGTATTCTTTGACGACGCCGACGACTTCTTTCACGCGTCGATTTGTGACTGTTCCAGCCGAGATTCCATCCGTCGCAGGATGTCACGAATTTCGACCAGCGTTTGGCTGGCCGATGCATCGATGCCGGCATCCGATGTCTGGACGGGTGCGGATTCTTGGATCGACACTCGGTCACGCTGTTCCAGCACCGCGTCGCGAAAGGCACGACCGTTCTTGATCCCGGTCAACTGCACCAGCGACCCTTGCGATGACTGGCCGGCGGTTTCCACGCTAAGCGCTTCGATGTCCAGCATCCGCATGATCGGCCCCTGAACCAATCCCAGATCGGTGATGCGATCCAGCGGCACGGTCTTTTCGGTACGGACCAGAATCCCCTTGCCGACCTTCAGCGACCTGTCGGTCAATTCACAGGAACAGCTTTTCAAGTAGCGATCGGTGACCAACATCCCCAGCACAAACCACACGGGGATCAGCGGAATTAGGATGATCGTGCACAACATCACGATGGTCCCGCTGAGCAGCCAGTAGGACTTCACCTTGGGATTAAACTCGGCTCTCCACAGGACCTTCTCGTCGCTCATCGCTGGTTTCGTCTTTCCTATCGCGGGCCGTTCATCAGCCGGATCGTCACTTGACCCGACGGTCGTGTTCGATGATTCGTGACGCAAGCGTCAACCTTGGCAAACCGCGTTACGGTTTCCAGCCTTCGCTCCAGGATTTCGGGTACAGCCGCTTGCCGTTGCGTTTGGCGTTGGACCGTGGACGAGTATCCCATCGCTTGGCATCACCTTCGTTGATGATTTGGCGGATGTCGTCTTCGGGCACGTCGTGCAACGCCGCTTGGGTTCGGATTTCCCGGTCATAGACATCTTGCAGCGTCTTTTCCATTGCCACACGAGCCGGTCCGATGAGCAACAATGGTTTTTCGATGCTGGTGATGGCCGTCGATCGCATGTCCATATAGATCCGCTTCCGGTCCGCCTCGGGCATGTTGACTTCACGGTAGTCCGGCGCGACCCAGACCACATCGTCGTCATCGGCGGGTTCTTCTTCCGGTTCGTCCTGCACGGCGGCCACCTGGGGCGCAGGATCCCGCTGCAGCCACAGATAGATTCCTACGCCGGCCAACGCGACCACGAAGATGACACTGGCGACGATCGCGGCAACTTTGTTGCTGCCGCCGGAGGATTTCGACTTCTTGCGTTTCTTCTTTGATTTCCCGCCGCCTTCGTTTTCATAGCCCGCCATTTTGGCGGCCAAATCGACCTTGGGTTCGGCCGCGGCGGCATCCTCGCCTGGGTTCCAGACCTTGCCACATTTGGAACACCGCACGCTGGCGATGTGTTCAGGCACGTTGGAAGTCTTTCCGCACTTGGGGCAGGTGACCGAACGGATCATGGGGCTGGCGCGGGCAAAAGGGTGGGAATGCGAATCGATCTGCCCGCGTTTTTAGCCGCAAGTCGGGGTCACTGTCGACTAGACAGCGCCGCGGCCAAACGCGCGACGATCGGCAACAGTTCCTGGTGCGAACGACGCAAACGGTCCGCACGGCTGGGCGACAGACCGTGTCGATCCAGGTCCTGCATCCCCGCGGACAGTTCATCCCAGGCTTCCAGCATGCGGTCGGTGGTCGACTGCAATCGCTGCAAATCTTCCCCCCGGCTCAGCTCGGCGTGCAATCGTTTGGACTGGTCGTACAGACGATCCGACGATCGATCCATCATCACGCGATACGCCCCGGGTTGCATGTAACGTTCGTAACGGTCGACGTCGGCGCGCAGGTATTCGCTGCTGCCTTCCAGTGCGGCGGCCAGTTCCACCAATTCACGCATGTCGATCGCTTGGGGACGATCGTCGATCCCCAACGCCGCACAAATCTGGACCAAGTCGCGACCGACGGCATCGACCAGCGCCGGAGGAATGGTCTGGACCGACGCCAAATGACGCTGCAAGGGATCCCAGCTGCGTTGGATTTCGCTCACACATTCGACCAAGTCACTACGAGATGCACCGGAGCCGGCTTCTTGGACCAAGTGGTCACAACTGGCCGACAGCGATCGCCCCAGATCAAAGATTTGCAACTGCGTTTCTTTGGGCAGATGGAACAGGCTGCCGAAGTTCAATTGCCCCAACAGCTGGTCGGCGCCACGGTTCAAATGCTGGGCCAAGTGTTCGATGTCGACCGCCGGAGCGGGCGGCGTCATCCACAACAGTGCATAGGTGTCGGTGCCGCACTGGGCAATTCGGTCCAGCCGGGCTTGGACGTGCGGGTTGTCGATCGTCGAACACCGGGCGGCGAAATCACGATACCGCATGCTGAATTCATTGAACTCCGTGACCGCCTGGTCGTAGGAGGCCCGGTCCAGTTCGCCGCTTTCGCGAATCACGATCTGGCGCAGCTTGCGACATTCGCTGGTCAGGCCCGCGGCACGCTGTGGTGATACGACCGCCAAACGTAAATCGTCTTCCAACGACAACAAATGCGCCGACGCGGTGATCAGCACCTCACGCAAGGCCACACGATCAAATTGCGGTTGGACATGGTGCATCTTGGCCATCGCCGAACACGCCCCGTCACAGCGACGCAGTGGCTGGCGCACCGAATCGGGCAATCCGTTGATCGAACGCAATTCAAACGAAAGCGTTCGCCACCGAGCGTCAATCTCACAATAGGGGTCATGAATCTGGTCCAAGGATGCCAGCCCGTCGCAACGTTCGATCAGCGTCCGGCTGTCGGCGGCCAAGCGATACGCTTCGCCCAACTTGGGTCGCAACGCGGGAATGCGTCGTGACTCATCACGCATCGCATGGGCCATCTGGTCCGCCGACGATGCAAAATCGACCAACTGTCGCACGAACTGGGCCGCCTCCTGCGATTTCACGCTGATGCTGTTCCGTCCGCCGCGTCGCGGCTGCATCGGCTGGAGCGGGGAATTTCGACCGCTGGTCTGATTCGGCCCCGGTGCAGGCGATCCGTCGGGGCGGGTGGGGGAGATACGTTGCGTGTTGGGGTTGGCGGGCCTGCCATCGGGTCCCGGAGGAAAAAACGACGACGGCAGATCGACCGACCGGCCACCCGGACGCTGGTCGCGACTGGGTGTCGGAGACGACGGCCGCGGTTGCTGTTGCTGGCGTTGCTGTTCGGCTTGGCGACGTTCCTCCGCTTCACGCTGGGCCTTGGCCGCGGCAATCGACCGGAACAACTCATCCAGAAAACTGCCGTTCTGTGCCCGGACGACGGGCGCGACGCCACGGGGAACACCACAGGACAGCGAGAAACAGAAAACAAGGGCCAGCAAGAATCGTGGCGCGATGCGCATCAAAATCACCCAGCGGTTGGGACGTCCGGTCGAAAAGAAAAGATAGGTCAGCCAAACCCAACGCGGATTATAGACCTGTCGACGCGCACTGGCCGCCCAATGGCCGCGAATCGTAGACACGATTCACCGCCGCAAACCATTGCGGGAAAGACTACCCCGCAGCCCTCATCCGGTCCGCAACGCGTGCCGGGTGCGACGCGATGCGGGAAAGTCTTCCGGTTTTGCGATCAGGCGTCGTTGTCGACTTCGACGATACGGGCCGACGTGACCGGTTTGGTGCGATTGGTCGGACGGCTGTACCCACTTTCGTAGTAGCCGTAGTAACCACCGCCCAGATCGAAGCTCTTTCCGGCCCCGAACGTGTTCAACACACAACCGACCATGTTGCCGCCGGCATCAGTGACACGCTTCAAGCTGTTCATGACTTCGTCACGTCGGGCCGAAGCGGCACGGATGACCAACACCATGCCATCAATTCGCGGTGCGACGACAAGCGGATCGGAGACGGCCAAGACCGGCGGCAAGTCGAAGATGACCAGGTCGAATCGTTCTTCCAACTGATGAGTCAATTCTTCCAGCTTTTCCGATTGCAACAACTCGGCCGGAGTCCGCGTCGAAGCACCAGCGGTGATCACCGAAACGCCATCAGCCTCGGTCGGCTTGATCGCATCGTCCAGTTCCATCGACCCGGTCAACAAATCGGTCAAGCCGCCTTCCGGTGCGACGCTGAAGTATCGGTGCACGGTCGGACGCCGAAGGTCACCGTCGACGACCAAGACCGACAAGCCGACCTGTGAAAACGACGCCGCCAAGTTAGCCGTGATCGTCGATTTTCCGTCGCCCTGCATCGAACTGGTGACGCCGATCGATTTCATGTCACGCGATTTGATTTTCGGCAACAACATCGTTCGGCCCAGACGCAGCGCTTCGGCGTTGGGCGACAGTTCCCCGGCGATCAAACCGCGAACGCCACGTCGCATCGAATTCAGCTTGCCGACACGGCCCAAGGACGGCAGCGAAACGGTCTCTTCCACCTCGGCGGCCGAACGGAACCGTCCGTCACGCACGTCGTTGGCCACGGCCAGCGTCAGCCCGGCGAAGACGCCCAGCATCAAGCCGCCCAAACCACACAGCGGCAAACTGGGCCATGACTTGGCACCGATCCGCGGCGTTTCCAGCAATTCGTACAAGTACCCACGCAAACCGCTGGCGATGTCGACGTCACGCAGTTGTTGCACGACACCATCAAACAAAGCTTCGTTGCGTTCGACTTCCTTACGCAGCACCACGTCGGTCAATTCGTATTCGATCAGCTCGCGGGCATCCGTTTCGGCTTGGTTGGCAAGGGCGGTCAATTCCGATTTGCGTTCGGCGATGGTGGCCATATCGTGGTTCAGGAAACCGACATAAGCCTTCAACAGTGATTCGGGGTTGACCGAGTTTTCGCCAAACGGTGCTTCGGCCACCGTGTCTTCATTACTTTCATCGATGAACTTGCGAACCAAACGGATTTCGTCGTCGATGTCTTGCACGTCCGGATGGCTGGCACCGAACTTGGCCTGCAGCCGTTGCTTTTCACTGTTCAGCTTCAACAGGTACGCAAACCGCGTGCGTGCTTCTTCCGCCCGCACCGGCATGGTGGCTTTGAATTCCGCGGTGTTGGATGCACTGATTTGCAGCCCGGCGAACAATCCCAAGCGTTCCAAGCTTTCGCTGTCGATCAGCGCCAACTTGTCCATACTTTCAGTCATCGAAAGCGTTTTGCCGTCCAAGTCTTCCAGTTCGTTTTCGACACGCGCCAAGCGGGTCTTGATCGTGGATTCTTGGATCTGCAGATCGATCAGTTCGTCTTGCAGTCGGCGATACTTGTCCTGATAGACATTGCTGCTGCCTTCGCCCTGGAACAACATGGGCGCCGTTTGGCGGTGTTCCAAGTACTTCTTTTCCGCGATGTGCAGTTCGCCTTCGACTTCGTTCTTGGCTTCGTTGATCTTCGCGGTCGCCAAATCCATCATGTCGCTGATCTGTTGATCCAGATAGCGGCTGTAGGTCTGCAGCACCGCGGTCAACAATCGCTGGGCGTCTTCCGGTTCGGTGTGGTTCAAACTGATTCGCAGCGTCCGTGCGGTCTTCGCACCACCTTCGCCGCCTTTGACGACTTCCATGTGGTCGATCACGTAGTCGACCGCGTCGACGGTTTCGATTTCCGGATCCAGGTGCTCGACAACCGAGGGCAACGTCATCAGCGAATTGCCGTCATCGTCTTTGGCCGCCATCGCTTCACCGACGATCTTGCGGCTCAGCAGCAGTTCGATGTGATTGGCCAGAATGTCTTCCTCGACCATCTCGTTGGACGACGAACTGGCCAAACCCGAGCTTTTTTCGTTGATCAACACGCGGGCGGTCGACTCGTACCACACGCGGGCTTGCAGGGCATAGGCGACGCCGGCGGCCAGACCGGCCAGGGTCAAAAAGGCGATCAGCCACCGCTGGCGAAACAGAATTTGCAGAACGTCCAGAGTGACCACATCCTCGGTCACCCGAGATTCTGACTTGGCGGGTGCCGAAGGTTTGGCGTTGTTTTCGGTCATACGAATCGATGGCCTTAGGGGCAGATCATTGGGTTCGACAAGTAGCCCTGTGCTGGATGCGAGTATAGCTGGCGCCCCGTAAATAGAAGGGGAAACGGCGAAATGGTACGAAAGATCAGGTCCTAATGGCGGTGACGAATACACCGATCGGCCCTTAACGGCAGCCAGTTCGTCGCGGCGTCCCGGCGGCGGTGGCGTCAAAACCTGTCGCGGCCCGGCCGGTTTTGCGAAACGAACCGGTCGATACGATTTGTCGTCGACGTGAAACCGCTTAGACTGACAAGTGCTCCTCTTACACCCTTGGCAGCCTTCGTGGCGGGATGAATGTCCCGTCGGACCGCTCAAAACCACCCATACGGCACGTCGCCTGGCGACCCAAGGGGCCGATTCGACGACACCCCTTGATTGATGGCGTGTCGATCGCCGGGGGAATACGACAAGCCGGGCCATCGGGCTTTCGGACCTGTCGCCGTCCAAACCACATCCACCATCAACCTCATACTGCGCTCCATCGGGGAATCGATGTCACACCAATCCTCCCAAAAGGCTGATCACCACGGCCCCCACTTCGATGACAATTCGGCAGAAGCGATTGCGGCTCGGCTGACCGAAAGTCTGTTGAAGGACCGTGAGGAACTGGAGGTCGACAAGATCTTTCGCGCCCTGGTCAAACTGGAAGGTTCCGACTTGCACCTGAAAGTCGGCCAACCACCGATGGTGCGTGTCGGCGGTGAACTGAAACCGCTGAACCGCCCGCCCATCGAAGCGGAAGAAATGGTGCGGCTGTTGATCCCGATGATGGACCATCGGAACTTGAAGATCTTTGAAGAAGAAGGCGGTGCCGACTTTGCGTACCTGTGTCAGGTCGACGGCGTGAATTGGCGATTCCGGGTGAACATGCTGAAATCCCTGGGCAACATCGGTTTGGTCGCCCGGCGGATCAATAACTTCATCCCCGATTTCCGCGGCCTGTTTTTGCCCGAGTCGATCGAAAGCCTGTGCCACTTTGAACAAGGCATGATCTTGCTGGCCGGTGTGACGGGCAGTGGCAAGTCGACGACCATCGGTTCGATGCTGAACTACATCAACAGCATTTACCGCAAGCACATCCTGACGCTGGAAGACCCGATCGAATTCATTTTCACCGAAGACAAATCGCTGATTAACCAGCGTGAAATCGGTCAAGACGTCATCGACTTTGGCGTCGGCATGAAGCACGCGGTGCGGGAAGACCCCGACATCATCCTGGTCGGCGAGCTTCGGGATGAAGAAACTTTCATGACGGCCATCCACGCCGCCGAAACCGGTCACTTGGTGTTCGGAACGATTCACGCATCCAGTGCGTCAACCACGATCGGCCGGATCCTGGACTTGTTCCCCGAAGAAATGCATAACGCCATCCGCAGCGCGATCGCGTTCAACATGAAAGGCATCGTTGCACAGAAACTGCTGCGCAGCATCAAGCCGGGGGTCTCGCGGGTGCCGACGTGCGAAGTGATGACGTTCACCCCGATGATTCGGAAATTGGTCTTGGAAGGCCACGACAACAAACTGCCCGATGCGATCCGGATCGGTGCCGAAGACGGCATGCAGGACTTCACAATGTCGCTGAAACAATTGATCGACGACGAATTAATCGATCGTCCCACCGCCTTTGCCGTCGCGCCGAACAAGGATTCGCTGAAGATGGCGCTCAAGGGCATCGACGTCAAAGCGCCGGGGATCATCTGATTCCGATCGTTCCGTTTTTGCGGCAGCCGCGCGCCGGCTGCCCCGCGACATTCCGGCCTTCGGGGGCAGTCAGCCCCGGGCCGTTGAATTAATCTAGGCGTCCTTGCCGCCATCACCATCACTTTGACCATCTTCTCGCGATCCACCCCCGCATGGCACGAAAATCCGTCAAGCAGGAAGAACTGCAGCCCTGGCAAACCGTCCGGCCGGTCGAATTTTCGCCCCGCGGACCTTCGTCCAGTGATTCCCAAGCCACCTTGGTCGCCGCGCGACAGGGCGCCGGTTTCGAAGTCATCGCCGGACAAATCGGACACGCGATCGCCAATCGTGCCAGCCAAGTGCTGTTGGACTTTTCGCAAACCGCCTGTGCGATCCGCTACCAGATCGACGGGGCCTGGGAATCCATGCCACCGCTGGATCGCGAAACCGGCGATGCAATGCTGTACGCCTTGAAACAGCTTTGCTACATGAACCCGGCCGACCGCCGCAGCGCACAAAAGGGCGAATGTGACCTCAAGGCGAACAAGGAAAAATTCGACATCAGCGTACGTTCCCAAGGTGTCAAGACCGGCGAACGCGTCCTGGTCGTGGTCGCCCCAAAAAAGATGCCGTTTGAAAAACTGGCCGACTTGGGCATGCGCGACAAGATGATCGAAGCCTTCAAGGAAGGCTTGAATTCATCCAGTTCGATGATGGTCGTCAGCGCACCAAAATCCGAAGGCCTGACCACGACTTGGTGGGTCGCGATGAACGAAGCGGACAAGTTCGTCCGTGACTTTCAGGCGTTGGAAGACAAAGAAAAGCCGGAACCGGAAATCATCAACGTCTCGGCCAACTTCTATGGCGGTGACACCGGGGAAACGGAAACCAGTTTGCTCAGCCGGTTGATCCTTCGTGAACCCGACGTCTTGCTGTTCCCCGAGTTGCCCCAGCCGGAGTCGTTGGAAAAGACCCTGGCACAGTGCGAGACCGCAGAAAAGCAACTGATCACTCGCATGGTCGCCGGCAACGCGATCGAAGCCGTGGTGCGATTGCTGGCCAAGTATCCGCAACAGACCGCCGAAATCCTGAAGCACTTGCGTGGCGTGACCAGCCAAAAACTGATCCGACGACTGTGCGAAAACTGCAAAGTCGGTTTCGAACCGCCGCCGAAACTGTTGGCTCAACTGGGGATTCCCGCCGGCCGCGTGGCGTTGCTATACCAGCCTTTCGTTCCCCCGCCGATCGAACAACAGGTCGACGAAAAAGGCCGACCGGCACCGATCGAACCGTGCCACGTGTGCAACGGTCGCGGCTACTTCGGACGCATCGCAGTGTTCGAGTATTTGCAACCGGGGCCGAAACTGCGCGACGCATTCACCAAGACCCGCGACATCGCCAAGCTATACGCGGTGGCCAAAGCCGAAGGCCACAAGAACATCCAAGCCGAAGCGGTGCTGACCGTCGCCCGTGGCCTGACCGGCTTGGACGAACTGAAACGCGCCTTTGCTAAGAAGTCCTAGCCGCCGGCGGGTTTTTCATTGTCGCCTTTCGTTAGACGAAAGTAGCGTCACGTTGCCTGTCTATCGAGGAGCAAGATCGGACAACGCTTCTTGACGTTGCCTACGCCAAAATGCGTTAGGCACTGTTTATCAATTCAAGACGAAGGCCAATGAAAACGGTAACCCGACGCGTCAGCGAGGGATTCTTGACGAATGAATAACTTCGGCCCCTCGCTGACGCTTCGGGTTACCACTTGATAAACAGTGCCTAGCATGCCCCTACGTGTGATGCATCGTCGGCCTGGTCTGCGATAGCCATTGTCCTTGGGCGGGACGAAAGCGACCCGCGACAACCTTTTGCGCCCAGTCAACCTTCTTCCGGTGCAGCCAAGCCCTGCGTTGCCGACTGAACGACAAATTCTTCGGGTTTTAAATCCAATAATGCTTTTTTGGTGAAGTCGAAACTCTTAATCGATTCATTCAAAGTGTTCCACCGAAACTCGAAATCGTCGGTCACCTCGTAAGGCCACTTTTTACCGGAAGAATCGGTTTCTTTTTGGCGTTCGCTTCGCGTGATTTGCGTCGGAACATAGACGGCACCCATCTTCTGCCATTGAAAAACCGTTCGCTGCGAGACAAAGAAGTTGTCGTCTTCCACGTAGCGGATTCGAATCACAACAGACTTGGGCATCATTGTCTGCGGTGAAAAAATCCACCGATACAAAATATCGCCTCCGGTCTCCATCGGCGTGGCGTGGTCAACCTGAATGTTGCCGCTTTGCAAGTGCTCTGCCGATAATGTGGCCCCAGAAGCTATGGCGGCGTCCCAGTATTCAATGCCGCCCGCAGAACCCGGTTTGGAATCGGGGAACCTGCGAAGCGAGAGACTTTCAAAGCTCGGCCACTGAAACCGCGGCAGCATCCTCTGCCAGGTTTCTCGCCCGACCTCTGCAACTTTCCCACGCAAAGCAACGAAGAAGTTGTTCTGGCCAGACGCCATCAAGGCACGAACAGATTGGTTTGTATCGATCTGTTCATCATCGGAGCGTCGATCGATACGCGTCAACCAGACGCCCAATTGCTTCCCTTCCACGCCGTCACGAAGCAACCGAGCCTGCACTTCCATCTGAGCCCCAACTCCGTTCAAGCCGAACGAGTTGTGCTCATGCGAAATGGAAACATCAAAATTCTCGATGGCCCGATTGTTGCCCAGCAGACCTGTCAACAATGAACTGGCCAGCGTCTGCGATTCTTCGGACGTCAAAGTCTCGAAGGACTGCCCGTCGCAGGAGGCGGGCAGGGCAATAAAACAACTGAGAAAAACTAGCAGACGCATATTTCTTCTACCGCTGGTGGAAGTCATGATTCCCGACGCATCGTCACCAAACACAACCCAAACATTCCTCTAGTTCATCGATGATCAAGCACAGGCCATGATCTATGCCGATGTTCATTCAGCAAGCACGGATTGAAACGTTGAAACGGGCAGCAATTTGTGTTTTGTCGCCATCCGTCGATCGCCCCAATAGACCTGGATGCTCATCTGCGGTTTTGACAATTCGTTGAGCTGGGAAATCAGTTCTTCGGGAATCCGAATCCCCACTCGCGCAAACCCCTTGCCTGCCTGAGTCACCCTGGTCCGCAATTTCCGTCCCGCCAACGACGCCTCGATCGCAATAGGAGATGCCTCTTTGGGATCGCCTTCATCATGGGATTGCCGGTCCGCTGCATGGTTTAAAACAATAACGTGGGCGTCGAGTTTTCCATCCTCGTTGCGGACGACACGAAGGATTGACGGTACGACCGAGACGGCACTGCGTCGGACCACCACCCCGGACAGGCTCGCCGTTTGCCCAGACTCTGGATCCCGAAGCTGACAAGAAAGCTTGACGCCCTTGTCACCAATGTGCGTTTCATCAATTCTCAATACCAATTCTCAATACCAATTCTCCACGTTCCGCATCCAATGGGTCGATTGAAACGCTTACCGCGGGATCGCTTTGATTTTGTATCAGTTGAAGCTTATCAATCTGAATCGGTTCCGTCGCATAGAATGCGAAACGCCTCTCAAGCAGCTTGGGATCACCATCATCAACAGAGTGTTCATAGAGTTGAACGAGAAAACGGTCATCGTCAAAACGCAATAACCCGTTGACGCGGCTAACGATTTCAAGCTTGACGATGGAATCGCCTGGTTTTTTAGAATCAAAAGAGACTGTTTGCCGCCAGATCGGTGCCTTTTGGTTGCGATCGACCGCAACTTTCAAAACAATCTCAATTTCTCCTCCTGCCGGCAGTCGAGTGTCCGACACAGCGACCTGCAGGCATCCGCAAGACGCCACAGGCTTGGAAAAGGTGATTGGCGAGTTGCCGTCAGGATTACTCAGTTTCAAGACAACCGAACGATTCGAATTGATTTCGATTCCGTCCAGATTCACTCTCGCTTCGAAGAGATTGGGCTGAGTTTCTCGAAGCACGACAGGAATGGAGGATCGCGTTTCCGCTCCATGAACGGTCCGCGAGTTCCCAATGCAAAAGACGACCGAGACAGCAAAAACAAGAATCGCCCTGATGCCAACGGTCCGACGTTCCGCCATTCCAGAAAAGGATTCTTTCGTCACCACATTTAGCCCCCATCAGCGAGTTCTCTGACTGGCAGGGACTCGTTGTACTCGATGCGGGGGGGGGGCAAACATTTTTGCCGTGCAAGCCCCTTTTTTAGTGGCCTCTTAACGGGGCTGCATGCGAACATCGACGCGGGTGACGATGCCACCACGCAGCACATCGATCGGCACGATGTCGCCGGGCGATTGTTGACGCAATTGTTCGTACAAATCGTCCAATTGCCGAATCTCATGGTCGTCGATCTTCAGCAATCGATCGCCCACCCTCAGCCCGCCCAACGCCGCTGCCCCGCCTGCCTTGACGTCGGTCAATTGCAATCGCTCGCTCCAACTGGTCGGCTGGCCTGACGCGTCCACAACGACCGGCCCCGGCTTGACCGTCACGCCCAATCGAACGGTCAACTGACGCCGAACTCCACCACTTTGACGCTCGGTATCGGCGTAGCTGGGCCGCTGCGGCGTTGTCGCGAGTTCGGCAACCGTCGCCAACGTCAAATCGCAAATGCGAGACATCCCGAACAGATTCAATTTTTCGAAATCATCACCCGGACGATGATAGTCATCATGAAGCCCGGTAAAGAAAAACAAAACGGGAACGCCCGCTTCATAAAAGCTGGCATGGTCACTGGGGCCGTAACCGGTATCGACCTCGTACAAATCAAACTCCGGTGCAGCGACTTGTTGCCCACCCACGATCGCACCGTCACGATTCAGCCGCCGCATCATGGGCTTGAAATCCGCCGAGGTCCCCAGTCCATAGACCGTCAACTCGTTGTCCCGCAGGCGACCGATCATGTCCATGTTGATCATGGCCACGGTGTCGCTTAACGGGAACCGCGGCTGGCGGACATAGTGCTTGCTGCCCAACAAACCTCGCTCCTCACCGGTATACGCGATAAACACAATGCGACGATGGCGCGTCGAATCCGCCAACGCTTGGTTCAATCGCGTGGCCACGCTTAGCATCGCCGCCGTGCCGCTGGCGTTGTCGTCCGCGCCGTTGTGCACCGCAATGGTTTCCGGAGCCAGCGATCCATAGCCGCCCATCCCGACGTGATCGTAATGGGCGCCCAAGATGATCGTCTGGTCGGCCAATTCACCTTTGCCTTCGATAACCCCGATCACATTCTTGGTGACCGCTTCACCATCGGTCAGCTGGACCGACAAATCGATTTTGGTGTCGGGCAATTCAAAGCTGACCGGCTGGTAGGTCTGATCGATGTGACTTTGAACTTCCTCAATGGACCGCGCGGTTGCTTCGACGATCCAATTGTCAGCGACGTCTCGAGCGATACTGATGACCGGGATCGACGACGCCTTGTCCTCCGATTCCCCCGCTTCGCCGATTCGCAGCAACCCCCGCGCCGCCTGCTCCACTTCGCTGTCCAAACGAACCAGACTGGCTTCGCATGTTTCCAGGCTGATCTGCAATTGTTGTCGAGTCGCTTCTGCTTGCTGGGACAACGTTCGCAACTGGCGTTTCAGTTCTTGTTGGCGTTCTCGTTCGGCATTCAACCGACGCACCGATCGATCAACGCCGTCTTCGATACTGTCGGGATCGTTGACAATCAAGATTCCCGCGGCACCACGGCGGATCGCCAAGTCAATCTTTGTCTGAAAATAGGCGTGCCGAGAATTGCGTGGCCCTTCAAACAAACGCACCGCTTCTTTGCCACCGGGTTCTTTGCGCAAAATCAGCACGACTTTGTCGCGAACGTCGACACCGGCGTAGTCGTTGTATCCGTATTCAGGAGCGTTGATTCCATAGCCGACAAAGACCAACGGCAAACCCTTGACCTCACAACTGCGGCAACCGATCGATAGCGGACGCATCGCTTCGTCCAACCGAAGCGTCTGTGCGGGATCATCGCCGACACGAAACGTCACGTGGTTGGTCTGCGGCGACTTGGTCCGTGTTTCCAATCGCACGGACAACTCTTGGAACGGGGTCCCGTCGAACCAGTCGGTCCGCAAACCGGCCGCGTCGAAACGATCGGCGATGTATTTGGCCGCTGTGTCGATCTCGGGGGTACCAACGCCGCGGCCACGCATCGCGTCACCGGCCAGCGTTTGCACATCGCGTCGCAAAGCCTCCTTCCACGCAGCGGGAGGCGGCGAGGGGGTTTCCGATCGCGTGGCACCGGCCGTGATAACCAGCCCCAGTGTCGCCGCCAGCGCGACAATCCTCCGTTGATACGCCGACACGACGATATTCCCATAGCTGTGAAAAGAACGATTCGATCAACGCGGCGAGACCGGAACGTCACGCGGCACGACGAGGCCGATCGGCCCTCGAACACGCATTATCACGACGCCGGAAAATTCCGCGACCGGCCTGACGGAGGGGCGGGCAACGGAAACATTCGGGGAAGCCGTGTCGGTGAAGCCCCTGAACCGCCGCGAAAAACGACCCGCACAACAAAATTCATCGCGAGTTCACGGACTAATCCACGAACGCAAATTCATTGCTGATCCACAACACCTGGGCCAATTGCTCCAAACGATCCAGCTTGGCCGGACCGCTGGTGTCCAGTGGACCGCTGAAATCACGTCGCGAATCCGCTTCGATGACTTCCCCGTCCTCGGCGGTCAACGTGATGTTGATACGCCAGAAAAAACTGTCGTGGTTTCCGGTCGGCCCGGCCCCGGCGGCAAAGTCCAAGACGTCACCCCGATTGACCTTTGACGTCAGCGGCCCCAATGGCCGATTGTTGCTTTTCTGGGTCCCGCGGAACAAACGACGATCGCCGGCAAAGATCGCCGCCACCACGCCATCGCCTTCGCGATTGCGGTGCCCGATCATCCCGGTGACTTTCACCACCCCGTCACGGGGCACCGTCCAACGCCGCACCACCGCGCCACGTTCGCCGGGTCCGGGATGGCCGTTTTCCGATGCCAAGAACGCGTGCCCCAATCGCCCCGGACTTGGGAAAGTGGTCTCCGCCTGCCAACGATCATTCTGGAACACACCCAGCGGCGAAAACTCCTCCACACCGCCATCGCCGATCCGCCCGGTCCCATAAGTCCACAAGGTGCGTGGATCCGCCGGCTGCTGAAACGGCGTCGCGCCATCACGCAAAAATTTTGTCAGCCATTGTGATTCCTGGTCCGAGGGTTCACGTCCATAGACCAATCGAACCATATGACCAGCCAGCATTGACGGATCATCGGGATCGCCCCCACTGGAATCTTGGCGCACAGATGCTCGCACCCGAGCGGCCAAGGATTTTGACAACGAGACACTTTGCCGGTGGTTGATCAAGAACAATGCCTGCTGTGGCACCGTGGTGAAGTAACGTTGTGGATTATGTGCATCGGGGCTGGCCGAATCGAACGTGCGAAACAGCGATGGCAAGTTCTGGCGATCGATCATTGCATAGATCGTCTTGCGCGGCGTCACCGTCGATGCGGTGATGTCCACCGGCGGCCCACCGACTTGTCGATCCAAGACGCCGGCGGCACACAACGCGGAATCTCGCAACGATTCAAAATCGCGGCGGCGACGAATCGCGCGGGCAAAGTACTGGTTGTCGGGATCGGCGCTGAATGATTCTTCGTCCACGGCGCTGGACTGACGATACAAACGCGTCGTCACGATGCGACGTACCAGCCGTTGGATGCTCCAGTCCTTTGCAAACTCGGCCGCCAAATCATCCAACAGTTCTGGGATTGCCGGCGGTGATGTTCGGAACCCGAAATCGCTGGGACTGTCGATCAAGTGACGGCCCATCAAATGCCCCCAAACCCGATTGACCATCACCCGCGCGGTCAACGGGTTTTCCGAATCGGCAATCCGCCGGGCCAATTCCAAACGTCCACTGCCGTCATTGAATCGTGGTTCGTCGTCACGACGCAGACTGGTCAAGAATCGACGCGGTGCCACGTCGCCTCGATTTCCCGGTTGGCCTCGTAAAAAGATCGCGGTGTCCCGTGGCTTGTCCACATCGACCATCGCCAACGGGCTGGCATGTTTCTCGTCGACTTCGCGGCTGCTTTGAAACACACCATACAGGCTGTAGTAATCCGACATCGGAATCGGATCAAACTTGTGGTCGTGACACCGTGCACAGGTCACGGTCAGCCCCATCAGCCCCCGCGTCACCACATCGATCCGATCGTCGATCACATCATGCCGGTTCAAAAACCGTCGACCGATCGTCAAAAACCCCATCGCATCCAAATTGCCCGATTCATTGCGGGGATCCGTCCGATCGCCCGCCAATTGATGCATCAGCATTTCGTCATATGGCATATCGGTGGCGAACGCTCGGGTCAGCCAATCGCGATAACGTTCGCTGCCGTGCAAGCGGCGATCGCGGCCCGCCAAGCCGTAACCGATCGTGTCGGCATATCGTGCGACGTCCATCCAATGCCGGGCAAAACGTTCGCCGAAATCGGGCGCGGCGATCAGCCGATCGACCAACCGCTGGTAAGCGTCAGGCCTTTCGTCGGAAACGAATCGTGCAATCTGGTCGACGTCCGGCGGCGTGCCGACCAAGTCGAAGTACAGCCTTCGGATCAGCGTTTCGCGGTCCGCCAGATCGTTGGGCTCTGCACCATGGCGGACCGCCGCATCCATGGCGACGACATCCAGCGGATCGTTCGGCTCGTGTGGCAAGCCATCTGTGTCGATTGATTGCCAGCGATCGGCATGAATGCGTCGGGGTGGAACAAACGCCCAATGCGTCGACGGGTCGCGATCGATAGGCGACGCCTGTTCGGTCGTCTCCATTAAATCATCGACGACGCTTTTTCTTGGGTCGACGGCACCGTTGCGGATCCAAGTCCGGATCGCTTCGATCGATTCCGCGTCCAGCTTTCCGTCCGGCGGCATCTGCATCGACGTGTCTTGATATTCGATCGCGCGAACAATCAGACTTTGATCGGGCTTGCCGGGAACCACCGCGGCTCCTCGACTGCCACCCGACAGTAACGCCTCCCCATCGTCGACTCGCAACTCGCCTTCCGCCGCATCGGCTTCCACGGAATGACAGTCGTAGCAGTGATCGATCAGCAGCGGGCGAATGGAGGATTCGAAAAAGTCAACCGCGTCACGATCCAGCGTTTCACGCGGCGACTTTTCGGGCTCGTCCGCCAACGCCGGGACGTGCCCACAAGATCCGAAAAACACCAGCATCGACGGCAAACACAGCCCCCAAAGACGTCTGGGTCGGCGCAACATCCATGACGGATCGACATCGACACGCGGCATCGCGGGAACTCTCTTGGGCGGGAATGATCAATGCGGGGGGGGGGCAGGCAAAGGTGGGGGCGGTTGCATCGGCCGGCGCCCCATGCGTTGGTTTGCCGAGCGGCCGGACCGCTGTATGCCAGTGTACACGACTTATCCACACCGCAAACTTTCCGCCGTTGTCACCAACCGACCGTCCCAGGACGACGTTTGGCCGCTTTGCGGTCCGTACGACTCCGCGAAACGACGTCGATCCGGTAACGTCTTGATCGAACCTTCACCCCAACAATTCGCCGCGACGGATGCCGATGAGTTTTGACGATACCGAAAGGCCTGTTTCTTCCACCGACGAGATCTATGACGACGTTGACGAATCCGGCGTGACCGCCGAAGTGGATGCCGAATCAACAGGCGCACACCAAGCCGACGACGCACCGGTTGCCGCCCAAGACGATGCCGCCGACGCGTCCGATTTGACGCCCCAAGACCGTGACGAAGTCGTCGCGGCACGGCAGGCATTTGAATCCGACATCACGCCGGCGGAAATCACGCCGCCCTTTGACGTCGATGACGATGAATCGACCGACCTGGACGATCCACAGATGGTCGCCATGGCCGAACCGTTTGTCGGACGTTGGAACGGATTGATCAGCCAAACCAACTGGGAAAAAGGCCGCATCATCAGCCAGTGGCGTCAAGCTTTGATCGACAACGGAGCCCCGGCGACTCAGTACAGTGACGAAGCATGGGTGCGTCGCGTCGGCGGCGTGACGTCACCGCACGTGGGCCGATTGCGTCGCGTGTTCGAACGTTTCGGATCGACCTACGAAACATACGAAGGCGTGTACTGGAGCCACTTCCTGGCGGCCCTGGACTGGGACGACGCACCGATGTGGTTGGAAGGTGCGTCGAAGGAATCGTGGAGCGTGTCGGGGATGCGTGAAAAACGCTGGCAAGCCCACGGTGCGGTCGATTCGCAGCGTCCGACGTCCAGCCAAATCGTCGAAGTCGACTTGGACGAAGACGTGGTGTTGCCCGCACAAGGTGGCGGCAGCGAACGCACCTACGATGACGACGACGGCCCCGGCACGTCCGGTCCCTTGTCCGAAGCACCCGACTTTGGTGATGCCGACGAATTAATGTCGCTCGGCGGTGGACGCGAAGGCGAAGGCGGCACGGCGATCACCGCCGAAGACGAATCTGGCGAAGCCGGCCCTGAAACTCCGGTGCAACCGTTTGCCAACCTTCCCAAGCTGCCCGACGATTTGAATGACGCCGTGGAGATGCTGAAGCTGGCGATCTTGCGTCACAAGTCGGCCGGTTGGACGGAAATCGAAGCCGACGATTTGCAGCGATACCTCAATGCCCTGGCGGTCCTGCTGAAAAGCTGATCCCGCGACGTTCATCTTTACCCTCCCGCCCCGCGGGAGGGTCGGAATTGAGGGACGAAATTCCGGGGAGGGCTCTGCCTGCACGCTACTTTCGGCGGAGCAAAAGGCGACTTTGTGAGCCGCAAGGCGCTAGCCGCGGGTTCCGCTGTTTCAGCAACGCAGCCCGGCGCCTACAAATCCAGCCGTGCATCAACTTCACCCTCCCGCTCCGCGGGAGGGTCGGAATCGAGGAACGAGATTCCGGGGAGGGCTCTGCCAGCACGCTACTTTCGGCGGAGCGAAAGGCGACTTTGTGAGCCGCATGGCGCTAGCCGCGGGTTTCCGTTGTTCCGGCAACGCAGCCCGACGCCTACACATTTAGCCCAGCACCACCTACACCCTCCCGCACCGCGGGAGGGTCGGAATCGAGGAACGAGATTCCGGGGAGGGCTCTTCCAGCACGCTACTTTCGGCGGAGCGAAAGGCGACTTTGCCTGCACCGCTTTGGCGTGCCTACCGCATCACGCGTACCGCACGCGTCACCAACACGTGCGGCGTCCGCAATCCCGACAGATAACCGTGATTGCCTGTCACGCGAATCTCTTGGTTCAAATAGCGGCGCAGATTGTATCCGGGGCTGGGCGTCGCATACGCCAACGTTTTGCCCGTGTTGTCTTGTACCGCGAATGGTGGGTGATTGGCACGAGCCGAATACACTTGGACCAACTTTCCGCTGACCCATTCGGCGCCCAAATCTGAAGGCACGTCCGCTGGATCAGCCCCGGGCACTTCGTCCGCTTGGTGCGACACGCCCACCTGCTCCGGTGCAACCGACGGTTCGGAAACCGGCTGGAAATTGCCGACGGGTCGAATCGTCGCCGTCATCGGTGCAGCCGACAACGGTTGCCCGACCGGCACGTGGCCGGTCACCATCGATCCACCGTCACGACGATCGGCAATTCGAATGTACTGTTCCGCTCGTTCGACCAACACGGCCGCACGACGCGCCACCAAGTGATCGCCGGACTGATCCGCGATCCTTTGTGCCGCACGCAGAATCGGCTCCACTTCCACCGACGCCGCAGAATCCGCGATCAAGCGTGCGAACACCAATTGCAAGCGCGCGATGTCGGCGGTGACCGCCTCGCCTTCAATCTGTGCGATACGAGCCGCGTCCACTTGCCGGCCCCTGGTCGGTGTCCCGCGAAAACCATCGGCGGCCTTGGACAACGCATCGGTCATCCGCCCGGTCTGCCAACCCGCCGCCGGCACCACGTCACCCAGCACTTGAGCCTTCAACGGCTGGATTCCACCGACCGTTTGAATCGGCGAAGTCGTGGATGATCGCGAAGCGCCGATCCAATTTGCGTCACTGGCGATCTGGTCGGCCGACGGTGCCGCCTGAGCCGACCCCGTATCCACCAATCGCGGATCACTGGTGATCCGAGCGGTCGACAGCCCCGGCGCTGTATGGAATGAATTGGACACCTGTCGGTCCGAAGGTGATTCGCCGAAAGCCGACCGTCCCGGTTGCCCGCGTTCGCCTGAGTTCGCCGCCCCAGCCGATGGATCAATCCGATTCGGATCAACGCCAGACCCGATCACTCGGTCCACCATTTCGGCGTCCGCCAAAGGTGCGTCGAACGTACCGAAGGATTCTTGACCGGCCGACGGAGAACGGAGCTCCGGTTGGGCTTGGATCGGTGTCAGCCGATCGTCTTGTTCGGTGGATGCCGCGGCGACGCGTCGATGGGAATCTTCTTGGCTTTGAAGCGGTACCAGATCAGGAGCCTGTGCGTACGAAGGCGACTTTGCGCCGCCGCTGACTTGGGCAATCGTTTGCGAATCCGACGAGTGACTCAGACTCTGCGCCCCGCCGACGACCAAATCATCACCACAGCAGGACTCCGGTGCATCCATTTGATTCTGCTGGACCTGAGCGATCAACTCTTCCGCCGACATGGCGACTTGATCACGGTGCACCCAGCGAAACTCGCCAGAGGGCGGGACGATTCGCAACCAGTCGGTCGGCCCATCGGGACCCTCGCGCTCGCTGCGGCCCAGAATGGTCACACGTTCGCCTTCGGCCAATTGAACTTGCCAGCGATACTGCCGGGCTCGTCCCAATTGAGTCCCGATCCAGACGACGCTGCGATCTTGCCGTACGGTGGCCGCTTTGCCGTTGGGTTCGACGTTTACGTCGTCGGCTTGAATCCAACTGAAGCTGTCTTCCGGCGGACGCACGCCCAGCCATCCGTCTTCCGTTTCCAAGTAGACGTCCAAGGCTTGCCCGTGCCGCAAACGCTCGGTCCGATATAACTTTCCATCGGGTCCACATCGCGTGAACGCCGATTCATGAGCGACATAAACGGTGTAGGGATCCGCATCAATCGCCGGCACCACGGCCTCTTCGGCATGGGCAACGCCGGTCATCGCCATGCCGCCGATCGCCATGCTGACGATTATTGCAACCGCGCAGGCGGCGAAACCAACCGCTCGGCCACAGCATCGGATTGGCTTGGAACGTTCGAAAGCAAAGTGTGACGTCGGGTTTTGCATCTTGCGCGACTCCAGAATTCCACGCAGAACGTTTCACCGCCCGCCCGGCGTCATGCCAGACCAAGCGGTTCGCCGCGGGAACGAAGATTCGGGTACCTCAGGCGGGAATAGCCGACCGCAGAACGTTTCACAAGATCGATTTGACACTCGGGCGACCGACAGAGCCGGCATTTCCCGGATCATCCACCGGCCAGCAGTCATCCCATTTTGCCCAAGCCCACACCAATGGCGGTTTCCCATTTACTCCGTCCCCAGCGGTCTCCTATAAACGAGTGCTGAAAACACGGGTGAACCCCGGCTGCACCCGTTGGTGCGTCGACGCGATCGGCCCGGCCTTCCTCCGACCTCAACGAAACCGCAACGGCAAATGTCTGTATTGATCAGCTGCGAAACCGGTGGGGATCGCGTGCTGATACCGGAGCCCTGGAACGAAGACCCCCAGTGGCGGCAACTGGGTGATTCGGTCGCTTCCGGTGACGCTCATGCTTGGTACGCCGCCGCATCACTCAGCCGACTGTTGCACGTGCCGCTATTGTCCAGCCCGTATTCGCCGGACTGGATCGACGTCTCGGTGTCCCAACATCACCGGCGTCTGTTCTCGCCGCGGTCCAAGCGGTTGCCCGCCGCGGCCCGCCAACGGCTAATCGACCTCGCGTTTGTTCCCTACCGCCAACAGGTGGCCCAGCGAATCGAATCAATGCTGCGGACCGGTCGTCCCTGCATCCACCTATCGATCCGCACGTTCGAGTCACGATTGGGCGACCAAATTCGACGCGGCGACGTCGGCCTGGGCTACGACACCGGCCAGCCCGCCGAGGTGCATTTTTGCCTGGACTGGATCGACGACCTGTACGAAGTGATGCCGAACGTCCGAGTCCGACGGAACTATCCTCGCCGCGGCAGCAACGACAGTCTGACCAAGGCGATGCGAGCGAAATATGCCTCGCGAGGCTATCTGGGAATCGAAGTCCAGCTGAATCGCGCCTGGGTCGCCCGACCAGTGAAAATCCGCGACGAAGTCCTGGCCGGACTGGCCGAATCGCTGGAATACATGCTGCAGAGTCTCCCCAGCGAGGCCGCCTGACAGACCCAGCAAAGCTGCCTGGCAATTCGCCGTTTCGCCCGCTGATTCCGATCTTCATCGAACCCGCATCTTGGCCTTGTCATCGCCGACACGGACGCTAGAATCTGCCACTTCACAAGAACGACATGAAAGTCCCGTCCCACGGCGGCCTTTTCGTTCAGTGAACCCGACGCACCCCTAGCTCAACTGGATAGAGCATCGGTCTACGGAACCGAAGGTTACAGGTTCGAATCCTGTGGGGTGTACTCCCTCTCCGGCGGCCTCTCCGCCATCTGACACCCGGCCTCTCATTTCGCCGGTCGTCGACCATCAGCCCCTGGCGAATCTTTGCATCCGTTCGGCATTTGGGCGATCAAAGCAAAGCCTTCCACTTGTATCCCACCGGCGTGTCTCTCTTTCGTCCCCCCGGACCTCACCACCCACTCCGGTGCATCCATCAGTGCGCGCATACGCTGCTTTCCTTCAGGGCTTCAGACGTTGGGTCGCATTGACGTCGATTCGACGCGCCATCGCTCGGTCGCTTCATCAAACGCTCATCCAAAAAGCCTCAAACATTTCGGAAAAGGATTTACTGTTTCCCGCGTGTTGTGAGAGCCAAGCGCACAACGTTCAAAGATCTTGGCTTGGCGAAAGTTTCGATACTCATGCAACGGGAAACAACAAAGATGCGACCGCAACACTACGCCGGCGTCGTGCTGGCAATGTTACTACTGATGACCGGATCCGCTCCAGCGGCGGTGGTCATCTTCCAAGACGAAGCCGCCTTCACCGCCGATCTCGCGGATTCCAACAACTTTGGAACCGTCGGTGAAGACCTTCATGGCACCTCGGATCTAACAGGGCTCTCCAGCCAAACCTCCAGCGGAATCTTCATTAACGGGCTGGAGTACTCATTCACTTTTCGCGAAGGTGTTTTCGACACCAGCCTGGGTGGAAACGCATCGGTCGCGACCGGTGCGAACTTGATCGGCGACATTGATACAAGCGGCAGTAGTTTTCGCTATGAGGCCGGCACCACGGACCAAGGCGGTGCATCGATCCCCGCATGGGGATACGACACGGATGCCACGGCGTCCAGTTCCGCCAATACCGTTGCGTTGTTTGATTTCACGGCATCGCCCACGGACCTCCTGTCATTCAGTCTCCAAGCCGGTGACTTCGAAGGCGGTAATGCCTGGTCGAACGTGGTTGCCGCCTACCGAGCCGATGGCACCAAAATCGGAGAGGTCTCCTTCGATTGGCCGGCAACCGCCTACGGCGATGGCGTTACCAACTTCATCGGCTTCGGCGCGGACGAAGCGATCGGCTACGCAGCGTTCTTCGTCGGCGAAGATGACGATACCGGATTCGGCCACACCGAGCGAATCGCGGTTGGCGATTTCAAGCTGGGCACCAGCCAGCTCAATGCTGCCGCCGTACCGGAGCCCTCCAGCATTCTGACCCTCACCGCCCTTGGGCTCACCGGCGCCGCCCGGATCCGCCGCAAACGGAAGCAAACGGGCTCACACTCCGCCTAGTCACCTGACGCTCCCCGCAACTCCAAAACGCCGGCGGAACCCACGCCGGCCGGCGTTTGCGCGAAAATTCCCTTTAACCAGCGCACCGTTGTAGTGCTGACATGAAAACATTCCTGAATGCCAGCCCCAATTGATTCGATCAAAGATGTCAACAGAGAAAACCTAGAGCTGAAACCAGTTCTTATACATTGTCACCGCTGACGACCAACATGCACATGGCCGACTCATCACCCCCATCTACTGCAAATCCTCTGGCTGAAACAAAACTGCCCGCGACTGTACGCCACGAGAGTTCTGGCTAAGTCGCTTCACCCCACTGGCCAACACATACACCGCGGCAAGCCAAACAAATTGACCTACAAAATTCAAATTCGTAAAACTGTCGGAGTAAACAGAGAGAAGACAGCCTGTAGAAAGAATCGATACAAAACAAAGACCAGGAAGACTGCCGTAGAATGCATACGAAACACTAGACAAAAAGCCAATCAAAAAGGCGAATGCCGCGACGCCCGTGTGCCCCCAATCAAGATACGGACCAATGAAAGCCGTTGAAACATTGAAGGTCTTACTTTCCAGCCAGTACCGCTCGTTTCCCGACAGTTTGAATCGGTTTGCTCGAGACTCTACTCCAACGGCTTCCCGAAAAGCCGTCGGCAACAAGGTATTGATACTGCGCCGCGGAATAAGATTCCTTTCGGGCGGATAGTTTTCCATTGCGTACGACAAATTATGAAGCGGTGTGGCCGCATACATATAGACCCAGGTTAAAGCGGGACTCTTACTCAACAGCGAACCTTTTGGAATTCCCGAAACGATTTCCATCGCTCCTCCCGATCGCATTTCACCAGCCAACCCAAAAAGGGAGAACAACGCTGCAAACCCAAGCAAGCACAGGGGAATTACATATCGAGGCGGATAAAAATAGACAACAAGCACCAGGGCCTGAAGTCCTAAGACCATGAACAACTTTCGGCTCATTAGCACGATCCCGAGCAGCACCCCAACACCGAGCCAAAACACTGCATGACGTACCCTACATTCTAAGAGCGATTCTACGATTCGTATCGTGCACAAAAAAGCAATGCCAGCAAGAACGACACCATGGACTGAAGGGATTCCAAACTCAAAATGGCTGATACCCGCACCTTGAAGCTTCGCAAGCAATGGAACATAGCCGCAATAGACGAACTCACAACAAAGCAACACAATCAACACCACCCAACTTGCGTACTCTGCCCAACGCAAATATGAGCTACCGGATGAGATTTCGACCTTTCGCCGCATCGGAATCAATACCGTCGCGATGCCCGCACCGACACAAAAAGACACCAGCACCAACAATACAGGAACAAGCAGATCTTCCAACGACGCTGAGAGCCTGGTTGATAGCCGCAGAAGCACGAGAATCGACGCAGAAAACCAAACACAGCACATCAATACGACCGGATGGGCAATCACGGGGCGGTCAACGACTCGTCGTTGCATAACCTAACCTTGTGTGAATGACTTGAATCTTCACAGAATACACTGCTGCACTGAGACGATCGACAGAAGCCCGGAAACAACAAATCGCAGTTCTAGTCGCAGCAGCCATACTGTACAAACAATTGGAAAAACAACAAACAAGACCACTCTGACAATCAACTAGAATCGCCAACCGCTATGAAGGGCATGCGTCGAGCACTCTGCAGCTAGCACCCTTCACACCTCGGACCTCGGAAACAAACCCTGGCTCCGCTGCTACAAGAACAACCCTCTCCGCAATCTTGATGGCAGGCCAGTCGTCCGGATGATCGGTATAAAACGTGAACGGCTTTCCATTCGCATACGACAACACTCTAGAAGCCTTCGCCTCAGAAACATTCTCCTCAAATTCCCATCGAAAAGCTGCAATTCGAGTTGGATTCCCTGTTGCCAAACAGACTGCGGAAAGATGCTCGGCAAAGTACTTCGCGTAAACACCGGGAGCCGCGGTTGCCAAAACAGATTCAATGGAATCTCGCCCACAAACCTCATCGATGACGAGTCCATTCCCGTACCGCTCGAGGATATCCTGGACAAACATTCTTAGCCTGACCTCTGTTTTCTCCCGATCTTTCCAAATCGAAACATATTCCCACAAAAGCAGAAAACACATTTTCCAAATTCGATGACTAACGCATCCCAAAAGCCGCAACGCCGTCAGAGCGAAAGCTAGGGGCGCCACGTAAAGCCAATGCACCCCGACAATTGCATTCGGCATCAAGAAACAACGCTTTATCCAATGATGAAAGGTATTGCACCGAACCAAAGTCCCATCTAGATCGACAACGCGAATTTGCGTCTCGTTACTATCGAACTCACTTTCCATCAAGTTCACCGGACTTCGCATCGTCAGACCAAGGGAAGCGACACAAAACCTCACGCTTGTAGAAAAAATCCACGTCCACGACCGGATCAGGTCGCGTCACCGTTACACACGCTATACGCATACTTGAACGCGAAACTCCGAGGTGCTCAAGGGCCAACACAATCTCTCCAACTGTACGCCCTGAGTCCACAGCATCGTCAACAATCAGAACAGGCGTTTTATCCGCGAGATCGTACCACTGCACCCAAGAGAGCTTATCTACGAGCTCACGCCGAAGCTGTAGCGTTTCCGTACTCGCACTCGATAGGATTCGCAGAGCTCGATCTTCCAAGACCCGCGCAACATTGCCAACAAAAACTGGAAACCTATTCACGGCGGACACAGCCATAGATTTCACGCGGCCTGTCGTCTTGCGTCGATGCAACACGCACCTACATTCGCTTCCCAACTCCCTCGCCAACATTTCCGCAGGGACACGCCCACCATTTAGAACTCCAAGCACAACGCTGGGGGAAACTCCAGCAGACCGCACCTGTTGACAAATCGTCCCTGCCGCATCCACGAGTTCAGCACTGCCAACATCAAGTATCATCGAATTACCCTTCAAAACCTAACTGATCACCAAGACTCAACTGGATACCATTTCTCGACCAAAAAGGGACCTTCTCAAGCTTAAAAAGGCGCTCCTCATTTCCATGTTCGCGGCTTCGCGTATGGCGAGGCTCATAAGAAATCGACGACGCCCGAAGCTCCCCTCCTTCAACAATCCGTACTCCTTCAATAGCATCTTTCGCCTCGCTTCCAGCCCAGCCTCGAAATTGGTTGTGATAGAACCCTCGGTGCCATACACCACCACCGTCGGATCGCAAATCACCAATGGATCACTCCGATCCAACAGTCGAAGTGCGAAATCCCAATCCTGGAATCTTCCCAGACACTCATCAAATCCACCAATGGAATCGAACAAGCATCTTTTCACTACGATTGTTTGGGTACTTGCGAGGTTTACCGTTGCAAATCGCTTTCGCTCTTGCCTGGAAAGAAACCTCCATTGTGAATCAAGATTGTTCATCAACGCTGCAGGGGCCCCGGAAACTGATCCCGAAACCAGCCGTATGAATCGCGAAAAGCACCACTCGACTGATTCACCACACTCTGACAATGCTGACGCTGTAGCCTCCATTTTCCCAGGAAGCCACGCATCATCGCTGTCCTGATAGGCGATCCACTCTGCACAGGCAAGTTTTGATCCCATATTTCTAGCGAAATTTGCTCCTCGGCGTCCTCCCGTGTGAACCAAACTAACCCCAGGTATCGCGGATACAATTGCACAAGTCTTGTCGGTTGACCCATCATCAACAACAAACACTTCTCTCGGCGGAATTGTTTGCTGCAGAACCGAGCAAACGCTTCGCAATATACTCCCTGCTCGATTGTAGACAGGAATAACCACTGAATAGTCAAACTCCAACACTATACGTACCCCCACAAACGCAAGGGCCTATCAAAACAGAGACCAACTGAACGCCGCGCAAACACTAACAGCAAACCTTTATAAAGCACCAGATATAGCGACGCGGCCATAGCGGCCCCCAACACACCAAAAGCTACAACCCCAACAACCTGAGCAACCACACCGATAGCAAAACAACCTATTGACGCTCGCTTCAGGACAATGTCGTCGTGGCATGCCAAAAGCACGTATCCTACGGCACCTGGAGCCAGTGAAAGCAGTTGCCCAGAAACCAAAATACCAAAAACCAGCCAGACTTGTTGGTTCTCAACAACCACACGCGGCATCAGCCCAAACTTCGCCAGACAACTGATAAACAGGACGCAAGCCAACCCCAGAGCAAATGGAAATATTGCCGACAGTCGCCACTGCCTACACATCTCCCCATAACGCAAATCTCGAATCGCTGCAACGATTTTCGGTGTAATTGCCGCTAAGCTGATACTGTTCACAAAGCCAACAACCATCGCCATTCGATTCGCGATCCGCATGACCGAAACCGCCTCTGAAGACCCAAACGTGCCTAAGATTGCAGAATCCAGCCAGTTTTGCGCTGACGAAGAAAACGAAACAGGAAACAGGTTCAATGACTGCCGCCAGACTGTTCCATTCATGCCCCTCACTTCAGCCAGCGAAACTGACACACCGATTCTTGTCGCCCACTTCACGACCACTAGAACCGAGGAAAGTGCAACAATCCAAGCCCAGATCGAAAACACGCAGACTGCCCAGACTTCAGTGAAGACTTCTAGTCGCCCACCGCAAACCAAAGTCAAGCAAACTGCCGCATAAAGAAACGAGTTGTGAAAGATGGACCAAAAGAGCAGCGCTCCCCTACCTTTACCGAACTCGGCCACCACCCACATTGTCGCTAGCGGACATATCGCTGCAGCTGCAACTACCCAAATCAACTGACGGTTTGAAGTAACCAGCAGAAACACTAACACCATGAAACAGATGGTCACCGCCAAACTGAAAACAAGAATTTGCAGTAACCCGGCGAATAGTCCACAAAAAGCTTTTTCGCCATCAGTGTCGGCCCCCAACCGGAAAACGGCATGGTCCAAACCGAGCTTCGCGACCGCGGCGCCCATCGTTACGACAGCAATTGCATATTGAACTTCGCCGGCCTTTTGCAAGCCAAACAGTACTGCTAATTGAATCGTGAACGCGAACGAAGCGGCGACTCCAAAAGCCTTCACCAGTGCAGCAGATAACCCCGGACGTCTCAGCAGACGAGAGAAAACACCATGCGCACTACCATTCATGGACCGTTCTTGCCCACTCATACGTCGGCCAAGTACGACGGCAGATTAGCTACAGCACGACATGCCTTCCGCAATGGCGCTGATGGATTTAATCGCTGAACAACGGTTTTGTTCCGATTATGTCGCACATCCCACTCTGCCAAGGATTCCGACGAACACTCGACACCTAAAAACTCACAAAATCCGGAGAACGAATTCTTCGCATCTGCAAGATCAAAATCATACACATGCGCTTGCTGCTGTAAAAAGTAGTGGGCATTTGACTCCAGCGTCTCGACATAAAATTCACACCACTTGAGCCGGTCATTTTTCGGAATCCGCGATTGCATGCATATTCCAGTAGCAAATGCACGAACCACCGAAACGGTAAGATTCCACCGTTTTTCATAGCTTAGCGAAATTTTCTTTGGATCACGCCGCATGTACACATACCGAGCGTCGTTCCCAAATCGCTCGCCTAACGGACCAAGAAACCACGCAAGCCGATTGTCTACTTCAATATGATTGTCGGGGAACGCAAGACGATCTCTTCCAATTAGCGTTGAGCGAGTCTCGTGGCCCGCGGTAAATCCAGGAAGATGGGACGCTGCGGATGCAAATGCCGTTGAAGCCGTACGACCAGCACAAAGAACAAAAACATTCATAAATTCACCTATACATTGCGCCATCCACGGCGCCAAATTTTTCTGCATCTCGAAGTGAGGCGAAATGCTCTTTGTCGCGATACTTCACTACTTTTGCAGGATTCCCCACAACAATCGCTAACGCGGGAACGTCACCTGCAACAACACTTCCGGCGCCAACAATTGCGCCATCTCCAATCTTCACACCTGGAAGAACGATAACATTAATCCCTATCCAAACAGCGACCCCGATATCCACTGGCCGCTCGACAACAGTGTCATCGTACGGCAGTCGGTCACCATGATAGTTGTGATTGATTGTATAGATGACACAATTGCGAGCGATGTGGGTGTGGTCTCCGATTCGCAACCCAGCATCCCCTCTAATTGTCGCGTTCGATCCAACGTGCACATTATTCCCCAACTCAATTGAATCGAACCCGGTAATCAGCGATTTACCTCGCAGCCTGCAATCGTTTCCAACACTTTTTAGTTTTGCCAATGCAAAGCTTTGCCACCCAAAACTGGCTACACGCTGAACCACCAGCACAGATTTGTAGATCAAGTATGCGAAGAACCGTACGAAAATCAACTCAGCTCCACTTCATCAAATTGGTCAAACACGCAGTAATGATGTCATTAGGTTTCTAGGGCGGCGATAAAAGCTATGTTCGGAACGCCAAGCTTTGCTTACTACTGATGGCGACTTTAGGCTGCTCCTCAATAACAATCCTGCAAACGTATCCTTATGCCGCTTACCATTTGCACGTACTTTTTAAGGAATCTTCTCAAATGCCGAAAATCAATACGCTCCTTCGCGCATAGCCATCGTGCGGATGGTGCGGAGGAGGATGTAAGTGTCCAGCCAGGGTGACCAGTTGCAGACGTAGTAACTGTCCAGTTGCACGCGTTGGTCATAGCTGGTGTCGTTCCGGCCGCTGACTTGCCAAAGCCCCGTGATGCCGGGACGGACACGCAAGTAATAGGGAAACATTTCCCGGTAACGCTCCACTTCCGACTGAACGATCGGGCGTGGCCCCACCAGACTCATCTCACCCGTCAGAACGTTCCACAGTTGCGGAATTTCATCCAAGCTGGTTTTACGAAGGAAGTGGCCGATGCCGGGAATGATCCGTGGATCGTTCTTCAGCTTCTGGTCTTCGATCCATTCCCGACGCATTTCGGGATGCCGTTCCAGGTAGTCTTCCAACACCGAATCGGCATCCGGAACCATGGTGCGGAACTTCCAGGCCTTGAATTTCTTTCCGTCGCGGCCGATTCGTGTATGCCCATAAAATGCAGGGCCGGGCGATTTCCACTTGGTCCATGCAATCGCCAGAATGAACATCGGTGACGCGGCCAGCAAACCGAACAGCGAACCGAAGAAGTCCACGGCTCGCTTGACCGTCGCGTTGACCGGGCTTTGCAGGTGATCGGTGACATGGACCCCCATCACGCCGGCGCATTCGCGCGGGCTGGCCCAAAGACTGGGGATCATCAATTGCGACGGCAGCACGATCAGATGCGGCAGGTCACCACAAAATCGCATGACGCCCGACACGTCCATGCCATCACAACCGCCTGGTGCCAAAATCCCCCAGCGGACACCGTGCCGGGGCACGATTCGATTCAGACGATCGATGCTGCCCAAGTAACGATAACGGTCGGCGTCCAGGGGCGGCGACAACGGCTGGGCGTCGTGCCAACGATCAACCAGTCCGACCGGCCGAAGGCCGCGTTGGGACGCACGTTGGTAAAACTTATAGATCGCTTGACCTTGAACGCCCGCGCCAATGATCACAACTCGTTCGCCCCACCACCCTCGGTCGGCCACCATATGCCGGACCGTCGCGCGAACAATCGGCAGCAGCAGCATGGCGACGATTCCGCCGATGATGCCGACCAATAATTCGATGGGACTGAGCACGGCGACCATGGCATTGGTGGCCAGCATCAAGCTGAAGGCGAAAAAACCGCTCAGCACCAGTTGGCGAAGTTCGAACACGGGACTGACGCCGGTGGCCGGGTACAGGCCCATCAGCAAACCGATGCCCAAGAACGAAACGCCGACAGCCAGTCCTTGGAAAAAGAAATTCGTGTGCGGTGCATAACCCAGCAAGGCGGCGCTGACCAAAATGGCACCATAGAAAGACCCGAGCACCACCAGCAGGTCACCGCAAATCAGCGGGATCGAGGTCAGGACCACTTGTCCGACGCCGCTGGCGACCCCACGTGGTCTTCGTTTGCGGTGGCGTTCTTTCCCCGACGGTTCGGGCAACACCGGAGCAAGCTGCTCGATGGCTTCGGTCGACACGACGCCGACGGGCAGTCGCTTCGATTCTTGCAAGTCGGTCGAGGCCATGGAAGTCATCAATGGTGTACGGCAGTGAACGCTTGCCCCGTAGATCGCAAGTAAGAATAGTCGAATCGATTGAAAGTAAAACGAAGATTCGAACAATCAGCGAAGCGGGGTTGCGGTTGATCCCTACTATTCGCGTTGGGTGGGATTCAGACCCGCAAAACCGGAAACAAGCATAGCCCCGCAGAGGGATACCTGCCAACTGTCCGCGTCGGCATTTCGGGATCGCAAGGATTCGGAACCCTGCCGCCCAGTCGTTTTGGCCGTCGTGAATCGCGATCCATCAAGACGTTCGTCACGCGAAACGGCGGCGGTGATATCGCTGTCGAATCACGTCTGGACGGTATGGGTGGAGGCTAGCGTCGTCGGGCAAGCCGTCACGACACGCACGATCGGCGTAATCGAATCCTGACGGCGGATCGCGAATCCCTCACGCGTCGGGTCGTGCGGGCTGTGTGGATGTTTCGCGGCCCGGTCGAACGACTTCGACTTCTTGGGGCACTCGGCCAGAGGGAATCGCCTGCGTCGGTCCGATCGACCGAGGTGAAAGCGAAATTTTCCTGGAAGGAGTTTCCACCGTGAAGGATTCACGAACACGCCCGCGCCGGGCACGATGGCTGATCGCGCCATTGGTGTCCTGCGCCCTGCTGACGACCGGTTGCGCATCTTTGGTCGACTGGAAGTACGAACAGACACAGATGCACCGCGCCCGGGCCGCGTACAAACACTGTGGCAACCCCTGCGGTGAATGCTATCCGCACGATTATCGGTCCGGATGGATCGACGGCTACTACGACACGCTGACCGGCGGAGACGGTTGCCCGCCATCGATCGCGCCGGCTCGGTATTGGGATCCCAAACAGATCCTGGAGGACTGCGATAACCGACGCCACGCTTATTACAGCGGTTGGCAAGACGGTGCCGCGGCGGCGTCGCGGTGTCCCGACACGCACTACTTGAAGGTGTGGGAATCTTGCGAGTGCGAATTCCCACGTTGCGAACAGCCCTGCTGTCCGACCTCCGGTGCATGTGGCTGTCCGACACTGGACATTCCGGCCGCCGATGGCAACGGTCACATGATCGAAGTCATCAGTGATGTACCGATTGGTACCGCTCATTCATTGACCGACGGGATGATCGTCCCAGTGCCCATGGATGACGTGGAAAACGAACCGGTCGCCACGGACGAGGACGCCGAAGAGGATTCCGAGCCAGACGTGCAAGAAGATGCACCGGAGTCTGACGTCGACGCGGCGGCCGATGCGGCGGAAGAAGATGAACCGCAACTGGATGCCTCCGATGACCAGGATTCGGATTTCGGACGGGGTGCAGAGATCATTCCCGCGGCACCGGCGGAATTCGACGAAGCGTTGTACCGCCCCAATGTCCAGCTGAAGATCAAGACCGTCGGATTCACGTCCACGGCCAAGCCGGCGGCCCCAACGTCAGAGAAGTTGTTGGAAGCTTTGCATCAACAGCAACAGAAACGCACTCATTGACCTTTGGCGGGCGCGTCGCCACGACGCGATTGCCCGATTCTTATTTAGACCGTCGCGTCCAAGGATTACGGCACGCGATGGTCTGACCACCACCGTTCACGTTGTTCAATCTGTTCCGAAAGGATTCGGTCATGCCCCTATCCAAACAAACTTGGCTGTCCGCCGTCACGAAGCGCATGGGGCGTGTGTGTGTCACCGCGACGCTAGGACTGCTTGCCATCGCCAACACGGGATGCCACTTGGTATCGTCGGCCCGGCATGCCATTCCCGCACACCGCTTGGACCCGAATCTGTTCGATTGCCCACGGGACGACTTGGCGCCGCTGCCTTACGCAGCTCTGGGTCAAGAAAAGCCGATGGAGCACTTGATCGGCCCCGGCGACGTCCTGGGTGTCTACGTTTTTGGTGTGTTCCCACCGGGTGAAGATGACACTCCGGTGCAGAATCGCGCTCAGGCGGTGAACCAGCGGTACTATCCGCCACGCGGCACCGTGGTCGGACCGACGACCGGCTTGCCCGTGACCGTCGACATCAACGGCGAAGTCGATTTGCCGCTGATCGATCGCGTCAACGTCCAAGGGCTTTCGCTGACCCAGGCCACTGACAAGATCCGCAAGACCTACCGCGAAGCCGACATGATCGCCGCGGGTCGCGAACGGGTTTCGGTCGGTCTGATCACGCCCCGAGTCAAACGCGTCGTCGTGCTTCGTGAAGACACCCCGGCCACGCCCGTTGCGTTGGCGTCGCCCCAAGCCGTCGACGAAGTGCACCGCGGCAGCGGTGAAGTGATCGACTTGCCGGTCTACGAAAGCGACGTTCTGCACGCACTGGCGGCGACCGGCGGATTACCCGGGACCGACGCCGAACGCGAACTGTACGTGATTCGCCGCAGCCCCACGATCGACTATCGGTTCATGAATATTGAACAGTTGCAAACGATGGTCGACACGCTGGGCCCCGAATCGGGCGTCGTACGTATCCCGTTGGTCGGCTGTCCGGACCAGCCGATTCCGTTCACCGAACAGGACATCAAGCTGGACGAAGGCGATGTGCTGTTCGTGCCGCGTCGCAACGAATACTTCACGACCGGCGGCATGCTGCCCGGTGCACGCATCCCGCTGCCGCGAGATCGTGACATCGACGTGATCGAAGCGATTGCGATGGCCACCGGTTCGGCGGGCGGACCGCTGGGCCGCGACGGCGGAGTGTTGGCCGGGGCCGGCGTCAGCTACATGCGTGAACCGACCCGCGTGTTGATCCTGCGTGACTTGCCCGACAACCGCCAAATCACGATCCGCGTGGATTTGGACCGGGCGATGAAGGACAAGAAGGAACGGATTCGAATCCTTCCCGACGATGTCGTCATGCTGTACTTCAAGCCTGGATCGGCGACGCTGAACAGCACGCTGAACTACATCCCAAGTGCGGTCGTCGGCTTGATGATTCGCGACGCCGACTGATCCGACGGGATCCGAATAAGAAAACGCCACGCGGCCAAGCCTTCGATTCGTAGGCTTGGCCGCTGTTGTTTTGCGCCGACCTGCACGCTGGTTCGGAAACGCGGGCTTTAGCCCAAGACCAAACCGTCGCCGGGTTCGGCCTGTTCCCATTCGCGGCGAATTTCGCGAAGCCCGTACGCGCACAGTTCGAACTGTTCGCTGAGCAAAGCCAATAATTCACAGGACGGGCGATCATCATCGGCCTCGATCTCCGAAGCGATCGCATAAGCCAGCTTGCCCTGTCGACAGTAATCCAAGTAGCCGTCGGCGGTTCCGCGACCACGAATCTTGCGCAGCCGCTCGGGATACATGCCCGACCAGAACAGCGTGAAGTCGCCGATGTGACGATGGACATCGCGGCGGGCGACGCCGATGCGTTTGTCCGCTTCGCCCATCATCTGGAAAACTTCGGTCGCCGGTTCGCCGTTGGATTTGCGAACGCGATGCAAGTTTTCCATCCGCACGAAACGAAACAGCAAATCGCTGACGTAGTCGACCAATTGCACGTCGGCGATCCCCAAGTCTGAATGGAAAACGCACTCGCTGAGACCGCTAAAGAAGCGTTCGATCGCCGAGCGTGGTTTCGGATTATCAGGATTCATAGAAATTCAGTCCTCTTCACTGGATCATGATGGTGAAGCGGAGACAACGGTTGGTGGGGAACAACCGCGAGTCCTGAAATCTACAGTTAGTAACTGACGAAGCCCACGTCAAGGAAGAATCGAATTGCTGGACAATCGACGTTGGATCGATTAGAGCGAATTTGGATTGATTTAAGGTGCGTCAGGATGGAGTAAGCAGTAGGGGGCGGTCGACGATCGATGGAACGGACACCGGCGGCTAGCGCCTTGCCGCTCATTTCGTGCGGGAAAAGATACCGGCGGCTAGGCACTGTTTATCAATTCAACACGAAGGCCAATGAAAACGGTAACCCGACGCGTCAGCGAGGGATTCTTGTTGAATAACTTCAGCCCCTCGCTGACGCTTCGGGTTACCAATTGATAAACAGTGCCTAGAACCTTGCCGCTGATGCGGGGACGAGTCTCGGGGCGATCTAACCGACCTTGTCGTCCAACAAGGGTTTGATCGGCTGACCTTCGCTGCGTGCCAGCGGTCGTCCGATCGGTGTGATCAATTCCTCGGCGGGATCAATTCCCAAGACGTGCAAAATCGTGGCATGCAGATCTCCAATGGTGACCGGATCGCTGATGTCGCGTTTGGGATGCGCCGGATCTAACTTGGGTTCGCTTGCCGTCGCGCCGTACACAAATCCGCGGCGAATACCCGCGCCGGCCATCAGAACGCTGAATCCGTGTGGCCAGTGATCACGCCCTTCGGCCGGATTGATCCGAGGCGTCCGGCCGAATTCACCGGCGCACACGACCAACGTCGTGGACAACAGGTCCCGTTGTTCCAGTCGACGCAACAGCGACGCCAGGGCAGGATCCAACGTTTCGCAGGCGGATGACTGCAGTGTGTGATTGGTGACATGTGAATCCCATCCGCCCAAGTTCACTTCCACACATCGCACGCCGGTTTCGATCAAACGTGTGGCCGCCAAACAACCACGTCCGAACGCGGTGTCGCCAAAGGCTTCCAGCTCCGATGCACTTTCTTGTGTCACATCGAACGCGGTCAATTGCTCGCTGGACATCATCTGTAGCGCCGCGTCGGTGGACCCACGGTGCAACGTTCGCACGGTTTCTAAATCGGCCAGACGTCCGCGAGCAAAATTCTTTTCCACCACATCCATCAGATCGCCGATACGGGCGTCGTACCGTTCGGGGTCGACCCGCCGCTGGACATCGGTCACCGGTCCGGCAGGATCGTTGACTTTGAAGGCGTCGAATTTTCCGCCCAAATATCCCCCGCGCCCCGGTGAATTACCGGGCAAGATGCAAACGTGCCGGGGCAAGTCGAACGCTTGGGAATCATGTTCGCACAGAATCGCGCCGATCGACGGATGGGTCAACGTCGGGTCGGGACGATAGCCGGTTTTGACTTGGTAAATCGCGCGGTGGTGTTCGCCTTCGTTTCCCACCACACTGCGGATCAACGATGCCAAGTGCATTTGCGTGGCGGTTTGCGGCAGCAAGTCGGAAATCCGGATTCCCTTGGCCGTGGTTTCAATCGACTTCACATCGCCGCCATGCGAGGTCCCCGGATGTGGGTCGAATGTTTCCAGTTGGCTGGGGCCGCCTTCCATCCACAGCAAAATGACGCTGCGCGGCTGCGACGGATCGATCCTGCCCGATGCTTCGGCGGCCGCCAAGGCACGAGCGATCGGCGTCAACATCGATGCCCCACTGAATCCTGCCCCCAGCAACGTCCGGCGGTGGCAATGCAATTCGGGTCGGCAAAAGCGATTGAACATCGGGTGATCCGTCAGTGGTTCCAAGCAAATTCGCTGCTGTTGAGCAGCGTCCAAAACAAATCTTCGATCGCGCCACGTCGATAATCCGTGGCGTCCAGCCGCGCGACAAAGTGGTCGATTTCTTCCTGGTCGGGCGGCCGGTTTAAGACGCACCAGTAAGCGTTGCGGACGATTTCGTCGTCTTCACCACTGAACATCAACACGTGGGCGGACGCATTGAGCACCGGGTTATAGTCGACCGATTCGTCCACCAGCTTTCCGTTCAGCATCACCAAACGCTGGCTGATCGTCGTGGCGTCGTCGGCGAATTCGTCTTCGCCACGATCACCGTAACGTTTCAAAAAGTCGTTCGTTCCGCCAAACTTTTGCAATTGGACAAGGAAGGAACTGTCGCGATCAATCGTGTGAACCCGCGAGCTTTGAATGACGCTGCCGGCAATCTGTTCGGGACGCAGTCGAACGAGCGGAAAGACGGCACCGGCCGCATCGTGACGCGCGGTCACGTGAAATCCCGCTCGACTGTCGACGCGAAATTCGTCCGACATCACGATTGCCGCGATCAGCCGTCGAAGATCGAAACCGTTGGCGATGAAGTCATCGACCAAGATTTTTGTTTCCGCATCCATCGGTTCGTCCAGCGGCAGATTGTCGACGCTTTCCCCACGAGCGCGACCGAACAACAACGCCCACACGTGACTGACCGCCGAACGAGCCGCTTGTCGGTTTTCCGATGACGTCAACCAAGTTGCCAAACGCCGTCGCGGGTTTCCCGATTCCGGCATCCAAGCTTCGCCAAACGGCACCGCCGCCGGCACGCTTTCTTCTTGGTCGCTGTCCAAGTACTTGTACTGGTAATCGACCGGACCGTTGCGAACGCCTTGCAGCCCGTTGGAGCGTGCGGCGGTGAAGAACGCGGCCAGTTGATGAAAGTCTTGTTGGGTGCCGAATCGCAAGTCATCCGCGTCCCCCAACGAAACGTTTCCCAAGAAGTCGTCGTGACACTGCAAGCAATCGATTCGCAATCCTAAGAACACGCGGGACGTCCGCGCGGCCAAGCGGATCGGATCGGGACCATCATCCCCACTGTCGTAGGTCACGGTGTAAAAGTTGACTTCCGGCCGGTCGGTCCACAAACCTTCGGCGGTGATCAAATCACGGACGATGCCGTCATACCGGCGGTTGGATGCAAACTGGTCGGCCAGCCAATGCCGAAAGCGACGCCGACGGAACACCAAGAAAGGTCCTTCTTCGGCGCCGACCAGAAACCGTGTGTAGCGTTCCGCCCAATAATCATGGTGTCGCGTGCTGGACAAGAGGGTGCGCAGATGACGCGCCGTCCGCTCCGATTCGGGCAATGACTGTAACTGGCGGATCTCCTGCATCGACATGCCGGTTCCGACCAGCGATAGCGACAGTCGGCGACAGATCGTGGTCCAATCCGCGACGTCCGCCGATTCCAAATCCAAGTCCGCCAAACGGTTCGCGCGGGCCTGGTTCAGCTGCACAACGACGTCGCGAAGGTCGGCAGGCAATTCCGACAACGGGTCCGGCGACGAAGCCGATGGCATCAGCGATGCGGCAGACACATTTTTTGGTTCGGTCGCAACGGGCGACGGCGGTACGGTCAGGCCCGACAACAGATACAGCGCGGCCAGGAACAGGACCGTGGTCAACCACATCCAGCGTAGTGCGACGGCGGAGGTGTGCCGGATCGTGGGCATGATCGTCGACCGTGGATGAAGGAGATGCGTGATGGTTGAAACGCCGATTCGTTCCGTTGCACTCTATCTTGGTGAAATTCTTCTCGGCTTGCAAAATCGGGCGATCGATGGCGGGGTCGACGGCACGCTATGCTTTGGCGGATACCCTTTGCCGATTCCGATGTTTCAACCACCGACGACAACGCATGACTTCGCCATCATCGACCGATCCGTTTTACGAAGCCTATGACCGCGACGACGTCGCGTACGGCATGACGGCTTCGGCGATGTTGTCGGCCTATCTAAATCAAGTCGGCGGCGAGGGTGACGTTTACGACTTGGCCGCCGGTGCGGGTCGCGACACGATCGCGTTGGCGAAATCAGGCTTTCGTGTCACCGCGATCGACATCAGCCAGCGTGGATTGGACCGCATCGCCGAGCGATCGGCGACCGACGGATGCCACGAGAATGTCAACGTGATCTGCAGCGATGTCCGCGACGTCGATTTTCCGACCGGAACGCTGGCCGGCGTGGTCGCCACCACCATGCTGGATCACATTCCATCCGCGGATGCCGCGGTGGTGTGGGATCGGATCTGTCAATCACTTCGCAGCGACGGATTTTTGTACGCCGAAGTCCACACGACCGAGGACCCAGGATGCGATCAACCGCCGGGGTGCGACAGTTCCCGCCCGGTCAGCGAGACGGCGTCGGCGGTGGTGAATTATTTTCGCCCAAACCAATTGGCGCAGTGGGCGGTGCGTCCGGAATCGGGTCTGCGGATCCTGCAGTACGCCGAACGCATCGAATGGGATTACACGCACGGGCCGGAACATGCCCATGGAAAAGCCGTGTTGCTGGCGGTGCGTGACGGGCATCACCCGGATTGGCTGGGCCAGCCGCCCTCGTTCCCTCGCCGCCCGCGACCCCAGGCGTGACGACGCCACGGTGCTGAGCGTGGCACGAGTTGGCTGACGGAAAATCGCCTTACTTGAATTCTTCGTCGAACGCCGAAAAGTCATCGGCCACGGGTTCTTCGCCGACCGGTTCGCCAAATTCCGCCGGTTCGTCCATTTCCTCTGCTTCCGCCTCGAACGCATCCTCCTCGGCAACCGGTTCTTCTTCGGCCACCGGCCCCAAGGCTTCGCGCCGTTTCTTGTTCTCGATCGCATTGACGACCGGCACCGAGGCGGCGATGGCGACGATCAGGATGGTCCAGAAGATGAAGTAGATCATGGATGATTCGACGAGAAGAATCGGACGATGCGACGGCGCGGCGGTAGCGGCGACGCCTTCAAGAATAATCAAGCGCCGGCCGAATTTCGCATCCGACAGCGGTCAAAACGGCAACGTTTTTGAGGACCGACGGTGAGGATTGTCGCGAATGCACCGGTCGGTCGACGTCGACCCGCCCGAACCGCCCCGGCGGCTATTTGTCGGCCCAATAGTCGATCACGACGACCTTGTCCAAATGCGGCTTCAGCACGCCGACAAATTCCTTGTGGGCGGGGTGCGGCAGGTACTTTGCCCGATCTTCTTCGCTCTTGAAGCTGACCAGAAAGCAGTGCGTCAGGCCCTCGTTCAAGCCTTCGGGGCTGTTGTTGGTGCCGTATTCGAAGTCCGCGATTTCAGGGATCCGTTTGGGCAAGGCACGAAAGGCGTCGACGACACCTTGGACGTCGCTATCGCTGCTGGAATCCTTGAATTTGAACATCACGACGTGACGCAGCGTGCCTTTTTCCATCTTTTCTAATCCCGGTTCGGCGTCGGCGGTCATCATGCCGGCGACGGCCAGCAACGCCAACGCGGTCAGGGCGGTGCATCGACGACGAAGGTTGGTGTTCATGGTGTGAAAACTTGAATTTTCGGTGGGAGGGGCGGAAGGCGGGAAAATCGTTCCCGTGACATCGAAACGATTCTATCGCATTCTAATCGCCGCCAAACGCCACGAGCAGTGGATGATTCTGGGGGGACGTTTCCGCTGATCGCCGTCGATTCGCTGGCCCGGATCTGCACTGAGTCTCGATTCGGCTTACGCTTTGAAAATCGTCGTCTTTCGAACCACGAAAGCAGCGTAGAAGGATTGACGAGGCTTCGCCGCGAAGAGAAACGTGGTCCCGAAATTTGTTCGATTAGCAGCACGCAAAAGGTATCACCTGGATGACTGACGCTGCTTTCGGCGGAGCGAAAGGCGACTTTGGTCAAACCTTAGGTCTCGTCCAGGGTGACGCCGATTTCCATCATTTCGCGATCGCTGAACACGTCACCCAAGATGGAGGCCTGTTGAGGATTGCTGGATTTCAGCTTGCTGATTTGGTTGGTCAGCCGTTGACGCAGCGTGGCCAGACTGGTGCTGTCGCCGCGTGCTTTGGCGACCTGTGACCGCAAGATCAGCGCGGTCACCTGATAAATCCCACGCAAACTTGGGTCCGCCAGCATCTGGTCCAGCACCCGGTCGGCTTCGCGATACTGTTTTTGTTCGATCAAGTATCGGCCCAACTGGATCCGCGCACGGTTGGCGTATTCCTGGTTGGTCGCGTTCAATTCCGGTGGGAAATACTCCATCACCGCTTTCCACCCCGCGGCGTCGTTTCGTCGGACCGCTTCGATCCACTGGGCTTCGACCGATTCCGCTTGGACGACCTCGGTCGGGTTCAGCAAAGTCGCAACGTCCGGCCGCGGGCTTCGCGCCGCCATTGCGATACCAGCCACCGCGGCGACCAAAGGCAGCCCCACACAAGCGGCGATTCGCAACAACCGGCGTCGCTGTCGGCGTCGGGCCAGCGCCGATGCGCGCTGCAGCCGAGTCGTCGCGGCGACAGCCCCACCGGACCAGCCGCCGGATCCCTCGCCGGTTTCGCTGCGGATCACGTCCAGCATTTCTGACGCCGACTGGAACCGGTCCTCCGGCATCTTGCTGATCAGACGTCCGATCACCGTCACCAGCCAAGGCGGCAAGTCGTCGCTGCCGCGTGCCTTGTCGATCGGCGGCGGCGTTTCATGCAGGTGCATCACGGCCAGCGCCAACGGATCTTCCGCTTCGAACGGCGGTCGCCCGGTCAGCAAGTGGTACATCGTCACGCCCAGCGAATACAGGTCGCTGCGTGAATCGACTTGTCGCCCCTGGATCTGTTCGGGGCTCATGTAACGCGGCGTGCCCAGGGTCAGCCCGGCTTGGGTCAATTCCGCATGGCTGCGTCCCGGTTCGGGTCCCAGACGTGCGAGCCCGAAATCGGCGACTTTGATTTCACCTCGCGACGAATGCATGATGTTTTCGGGCTTGATGTCCCGGTGCGTGATCCCCGCTTCGGCCGCCACCTCCAACGCCTGGCCCACGGCCATCAAGACGCGAACGCCTTCGTCGGCGTCCAGCGGCCCACGTCGATCCAACTGCTCGCGCAAATTCGCGCCGTCGATCAGTTCCTGTGCGATGAAGTACTGGTCCTCCACCTGTTTGACGTCATAAACGCCGACGATGTTGGGATGATTCAACTTGGCCGCCGCGGTGGCTTCGCGGCGAAAGCGTTTGACGTACGCTTCGTCCATCGCGAACTGTTTCCGGAGCACTTTCAACGCCACGTCGCGATTCAGACTGAGCTGTTTCGCGGCGTAAACATCGGCCATGCCGCCGCGTCCCAGTTTGCGAAGGACCTGGTATTCGCCCAACCGGCATCCGACCAGGCTGGCCGAAGATTTGGACGGTTCAGCCGACGTCGCGCGCGGCCCGGCCTGTGTTTGACCGGGGTCGATCGGCGACGGATCGCCAGACGTTTCAATGGGTTCCGGCTGGCTGCCCTGATCTTCCGTGGGATCGTCGGCGGGATTCATGAAGACTTCTTCGACTAGGACGGAACGAGCAGCGAGAGAGTGGCAAATGGCGGGCCTTGTCGGCACGGCATGCGATCAACCGAACGGCGAATCCGTGACGGATGGCTAGGCGGACGCCGGCGGACGCGTCGACGCGGAAACGGTTGGGCTGACAGCGTCGGGTGAGCTGGCCACGTCGGCTGATCGGGCCGAATCAGGCAAAGGGATCTGAACCAACGCCTGGTTCAGATTACCGCTACGCAGCCCTGTCGGTTCGACCGTAACAAATTGAAACCCGATCTGGACTAGCTTTTTCGACATTTCATCCGCCAATTCGGTGCCGGCCAAGCGGGGCAATTCTGACCTCGGAACCTCCACCCGAGCCAGGCCACCGGGGTGCAGTCGAACCCTTAGGTCGGAAAACCCTTGTCCGCGCAACCAATCTTCGGCCGATTCCACCATCGCCAAACGTTCGGGCGTGACCGAAACACCGTACGCCAGCCGGCTAGCCAAGCACGGCGAAGCGGGCAAATCGGCGTTTTCCAGCCCGAAATGATCGGCAACCTGACGCACCATCGCCTTGCCGATCCCCAGATTCGCCAGCGGTGTGACAATGTCGTGGTCCCGGCCCGCTTGGATGCCCGGCCGGTAATCGCCCAAGTCGTCCGCATTGGTCCCCGACAAAATGGTCGCCCCACCCTGGGGTGCCATCGCGCGGCGGATGTGCCCCAACGAATCGTACAAGTTCGTCTTACAGTGAAAACAACGGCGGGCGTCGTTGCGGACGTAATCGGGATCGGCGATTTCCCCCGTTTCCACCCATTGATGATCGATGCCGATCTGTGCTGCGATGCGAACGGCCAAGTCGCGTTGCCAAGCCGGGACGCTGGGTGACACCGCGGTCACGGCGATCGCATCGGCGGTCGAACGATGCGCCGCGGCGGCCACCACGCTGCTGTCGACCCCGCCGGAAAATGCGACGATCACGTGCCCCAATTGCCCGATCCGCTGGACCAAGGCGTCCGCGGTCGCCTGGGTATCGCGATCGATGGTGTCCGTGGGGGCTGTCATTTGATTTTGGTGGTCATTCTGTGGGACGTTCACGCCGCTTTCGGTCGTCAGTTCGATTGGCCGGATTCGGCCGACGCTTCCGAGCCGCCCCGCGTGTCGACACGGACAAAAAATCCCGCATCCAATCGTCGCCCCTGCTGATCCGTTAATTGTGACCTTCCCGTCCGGATCATGCCACTGTCATAGCCGTGTCGGATCAAAAAGTCCTTCACCGCATGCTGGTCCACTTGGGGTGAATGCCCCGTGATCAACAAACGATGCCCGGCGGGCTGGGCCAGTTGTAAACAATGATCCAACAAAGGCCACAGATCACGTTCGATTCGCCACGCCTTGCCGCCCGGTGCGTGACCATACGCCGGCGGATCCAAAACGATCGTGTGATAGTGCCGGCCACGCCTGACTTCACGTGCGGCAAACTTCGCGGCATCGTCGACCAAGTATCGGATCGGCCAATCCGTCAAACCATTGACCGCCGCGGCCCGACGCGCGGTCGCCACGTTGGGCTTGGCCGCATCCACATGAGCCACCGCAAACCCGGCAGTCGCCAACGCCATCGTCGACGCGCCGGTGTAGGCAAACAGGTTCAGCGCGGCCGGACGATCGCCCGCCACCTCCGGTGCATCCGTGTGTTCACGGCCTTCCGTTTCCGACAACTCGTTGCACCGGAGAGGATCAGGCGACATCAGCCATTGCCAATTGTCTTGCTGTTCGGGGAACAGGCCGATGTGCCCAAACGGCGTCGGTGCTACGGGCATTTCGAAACGACCACAATCGGCCAGCAAATCATCAGGCCACGGTCGATGATGCTTCCACTTTCGGCGGCCCAGATCAAACACCGATTCGGCGTTGCCCCAAGCGTCGGGGTCGGCCGGGCGGACCCCTTCGGCTGCCGGGGACGGACGATCCAGCCAGCGGCCGGCAACACGCTCCAATTTTCGGCCACGCCCGAAGTCGATCAATCGGTAGGAACCGATGCGTTGATTCAAAGTGTTGTTGATCGGTGAAAGGGAAACGGGCGTCATCATTGGATCACGGGCCGGATCGTCACGCCGACGCCGCAGAAACAGACTAGACGAATCGGCGAAACAGATCAGCCGCCGGTCGGTCCGGCCTGAATGACTTGCCCACGACGCGGACGAACGGTCGGCTCCGAAGCCCCCGACGGCGGCTTGGGTTGATCGCCAGGCCCCGCTTTTTTCGCCGACTTGGCGGGCGCATTCGACGTCGCCCCACCGGATGACTTGCCCGACTTCGCGTTCGCTGTTTTTTCGGCAGGCGTTTTTTCAGACGGCGACTTGGCCGAAACCATCTTCACCATCGCCTCCTTTTCCGCGGCCTCAATTGGCTCCGCTTTGGACGCATCACCAGCGATCATTTCCACCCCACTGTGATTGGGGTCCAGCGCGGGCCAACCGTCGTCAAAGCGGACTTCGGCGGTGTAGTCCACCGGAGGCCGATCAAACATCTCCGGACCAGCCCCTTTGTGGTGGCGTCTGCCGAAACGGATCAGCTTGCTGCCGGCCAGCTTCGTGTCGTCGCGGATCGTGCCACTTTGGAACGGACCGACGCCCAGCACCCAAGTGTCTCGTGCGGTCGCCGAGGATTGTCGGATTCCAGATTGCCACACCGCTTTGCGGGTCTTGCGATCGTACGCAAAGGCGGCAATCTTCGCCGCCCCCTCGCGGGCTTCGCGTCGCGCGACGCTGATTTCGGGCAGCGTCGGAACCGCCGGCGCACTGGACACCAACGACGCGGCGCTGGACAGCACATTGTTTTCCGGAACCCCGTACGTCATCCGATGATCGTCGGATCCCAGGGTCCCGATGCGGGCTTCGATGATCAAGTCCGCTTCGTTGGCCGAATCCTGCATCAGACAGCCTGCCGCAACGATCTGCTGACGCAGCGAACTGGTGACATAGTCGGCGTTGACGAAATCGGCCCCTTTGACCGACCGCAAATAGCTGGTGTCCAGATAGACTTTTTGTCCGCTGAGCGGCCGGAAATCGATGGTCGATACGCTGCGATCGACGGCGTCGCTGAGGACCAGTTGTTCCGTCGCCTGGTAATCACGGGTGGTGCCGCATCCGAACGTTGCGACGGTCAGGATGCCGAAAATCCACCAGCCAAGCCGACCGCCACGGCGATCAGGGTTGCAAGTTCGACGTCGTCGAAAGGTGGACATGCCAATGCGAATTCGGGCGGGAAATGCAATCTGGGGAAGGAAGGTATGGTCCGAAATAGAAGATTCGCCCGTTCGCAGCAAGACCTGTGCAGGGCCGCAGACTCTGCCCCCGTCTGCATGTCATCGCGTCCACCTGTCATCCCGCCCACCTGCCCGGCCTTAAGCCGCACAGGTGTCGGCCGCTTCGGCCAACAAATCCACCGCGCGGTCGATTTGGTCGCGGCTGGTCGTCCACCCCAGACTGATCCTCAGCGTCCGGTTGACCTCGCTATCGCTGCACCCAATGGCTTTCAAAGCTCGAGTCATCTCGTCGGGCGGCGATTCGCTACGTGCGGTCGCGATGACCAGTGTCCGAGCGATCCTCTGGACCGCTTTGGCGTTGGCATTCAGCTGGACCGACACCGTGTTGGGCAACCGTTCGGCGTCTTCGGCAACCACCGACATCACGTCCGGCATCGCCGATTGCAGCCCCGCGACGAACCGATCACGGAGCTCCGACAGGTTATTCGCCGCGTCGACACAGCATCGGGCGGCTAAATTCGAAGCGGCTCCCAGCCCAATCAGCGACGGGATATTCTCGCTGCCCGGACGCAGTCCCATTTCTCGCGGATCGCCGAACATCATCGGGGAAAGGTCCAGCCCACGGCGGACATACAACGCCCCGACCCCCTTGGGCCCGTACATCCGGTGCCCCGAGATGGAGACGGTGTCGGCCCGCAACTGGACAACATCGACCGGCATTTTTCCGAAAGCTTGGACGCCGTCGCAGTGCAGCGGGACACCATGATTGTGACATCGATCGGCGATTTCGCGGACCGACTGGACGACGCCGGTGGTCGCATTGGCCAGTTGCACACAAACCAGCCGCGTTTGGCCTGGTCGAATTCGCTGCTGCACCTCGTCCGGGTCGACCCAGCCGCTGCCGTCACAGGGCACCACTTCGACGTCCCATCCGCGTTGTTCCAGCTTTTCGCTGGTCATCGTCACGGCGTCATGTTCCACCGCGCTGATCAGCAAGTGTCCCGCCGGATGATCGCCGGCGACGCCCAAAACACCCAAATTATTGGCTTCGGTGCCGCCGCTGGTGAAAACGACCTCAAACGGATCACATCCGGCCAAAATCGCGACACATTCACGAGCGTGCTCGACCGCCTCCCCGACCGCTTGGGCCTGCGGATGCTCCTGGCCCGGCAACATGAAATGCTCGGCCCAAAAGGGCTGCATCGCTTCCAAAACCGACGGCGCGATGGGCGTGGTCCGGTTGAAATCCAGGTAAATCAAATCAGTGAACAGATCAGCAAGGTGCGCGGCAGAGATGAAAAAGGCCGGCCAATGGCGAATGTTTGCGAGACCTTCATGCGTTCCTCAGGTTAATTACTTCACAAGACGCATTCATGGGGTCGGTGTGTCAGGTTTGGCCGGATTCGGCAAGATCTGACGGCTCAGGGCGTGATGATCCGCAGTGTCGTCATTTCGATCAAGCTCGGAGCGATCAAATCGACGAATCGCCAGAAATCCTTAAGGGATTGATGGAGGGCAATATTTGCACCCAAAGGCGATATCGGTGATAATGCTGGCAGAGCTCGACGATACGGCAGGTCCGGATTCGGCGCTCGCCTCTTTCCTCGCCCCTTCTCTTGCTGGAAGCGCCCCCATGAACCTTAAACGCACCGGATTTACCCTGGTGGAACTGCTGGTGGTGATCACCATCATCGGCGTCTTGGCCGGCCTGTTGCTGCCCGCCGTCCAATCGGCCCGTGAAGCCGCCCGTCTGGCCCAATGCGGAAACCAGGTCAAAAACTTGGCTCTCGCCGCGATCCAATACGAAAACAACAAGGGCGAAATGCCCGGCTGGTGCATGAAGTTCGGTGACTTCGCCGGCGGCGTGAACCCCAGTGATCCGGATGCGGGCGCCAGCCCGGCCCACCAAAAGGTCGGCACTTGGGCGGTCGGCTTGTTGCCTTACCTGGACGGCCAACCGATTTATGAAGTGTGGAACGAGGACAAGTACCCGGTCATTGGTCCCGGCAGCCCCGAAAACCCGTCGTCCACCGGCGAATCGGGCGAAGGTTACACCGCCAGCGCGGCCCCGAACCTGCCGATTTTCCAGTGCCCCAGCAGTCCCGTCATCGTGGGCGACCTGGGCCGTAACAGCTACATCAGCAACAACGGTTTCCATCCCCAAGACCTGCAAGGCAACTTCGTCAACGTCGCGCACACCAATGCCAACGGCCCGGCGGCGACCTTCGCCAGCTCGCAAGAGCGTGCCAACGGCGTCTTCACCAACAAGTTTGCCGGCGCGACCAACGCCGCCACCGGCGACCGTGTCCGCATGGACGACTTCAAGGATGGTGCGGGAAACACGGTTCTGTTCAGCGAAAATCTGCAAGCGATGCCCTGGCACCGTGCCGGCTTGATGGGCCAAACCGATCTGACCAACGCAAGCTTGGAATACGACCCGTTCAGCCGATACACCAACGGCATGGTGTACTGGTATGCGGATGATAACCCGACCAATTTCCCGGGTGCGATCTCGCTGAACGGTGCCAATTCGATCTTGAAGATCAACGGCGGCGATCAAAGCGGCGACAAGTTCAACATCGAAATGCCGAAAGTTCGCAACGCTCAAAACCTGATCCGCGCCGCCCAACTGGCTCGCCCCTCATCGGCTCACGTCGACGGCGTTCAGATGGGATTTGCCGACGGTACCGTACGATTCATCGCCGAAGGCATCGACTATCGCGTCTATCAGGCCTACATGACGACTCGCGGCAAGAGCAGCGACGTGCCGTTCAACGAGTTCATTCCGAGGGGACAATCCCTGTAGGGTTTGCGACCTTTCCCGCCAAACGACGATCCCTTTCGGTCCACCGACCGAAAGGGATTTTTTTTGTGAGCCACAAGGCGCTAGACGCGGGTTTGGGATGTTCCGCCAACAAGGCCCGGCGCCTACACATCCAGCCCAACACCACCTTCACCCTCCCGCTCCGCGGGAGGGTCGGAATCGAGGAACGAGATTCCGGGGAGGGCTTTGCCAGCACGCTACTTTCGGCGGAGCGAAAGGCGACGTTGTGAGCCGCAAGGCGCTAGCCGCGGGTTTGGGATGTTTCGCCAGCAAGGCCCGACGCCTACACATCCAGCCCAACACCAACTTCACCCTCCCGCTCCGCGGGAGGGTCGGAATCGAGGAACGAGATTCCGGGGAGGGCTTTGCCAGCACGCTACTTTCGGCGGAGCGAAAGGCGACGTTGTGAGCCGCAGGGCGCTAGCCGCAGGTTTGGGATGTTTCGCCAACAAGGCCCGACGCCTACAAATCCAGCCAAGCACCAACTTCACCCTCCCGCTCCGCGGGAGGGTCGGAATCGAGGAACGAGATTCCGGGGAGGGTTCTTCCAAGACTCGCGCCCTCCCCTCGCTAAGGCTCGACCCTCCCGGAGGGAGGGTGAACAGGCAGGCAGATTCAACCCAACACCACCTTCACCCTGCCGAACGCTACTTTCGGCGGAGCGAAAGGCGACTTTCTGAGCCGCAAGGCGCTAGCCGCGGGTTTGGGCTGTTTCGCCAACAAGGCCCGTTGCCTACAAATCCAGCCCAGCACCAACTTCACCCTCCCGCTCCGCGGGAGGGTCGGAATCGAGGAACGAGATTCCGGGGAGGGCTTTGCCAGCACGCTACTTTCGGCGGAGCGAATGGCGACTTTGGCGAACGCGTGTTGGGGCGGATTGTCTACCAACGGTGTTCGGGGCGATCCAAGATCTCGCGTAGCAAAATCGCTTGACGCATGCCCTGCGGCGAACGCAGCATCGCCATCAGCTGCTCCGGATCCAGCACTTCGCCCTCACCGATGGAATTGCTGGAGGTGTCGACGACGCTGGACGACTTTTTGGCCCGCTTGGCCGTCTCCGCAGCGATCTTCTCCGCCCGTTTCTTGGCCTGTTCGATCCGACGTCGGCGTTCCTGATACTGCTGCTGATCCGACGGCGTCTCCACAACCTCGCCCACGATCACTTCGTCGACCAAATCCGAATCATCCAGTTCGCGGATCTGGCGTTCGCGGCGACTGTCGGTGTACTCCGGCGCGGACCGTGTGGGACGCGTGTTGGCGTTTTGCGCGGCCGCCGCTTTGGCTTGCCGTTTCGCCGCGGCGCGTTTCAGAAAGTCTTCCAGGTCACCGGCCATCGGACATCCCCTTGGCGGTCAGCCTATTTGTACTGCTCGGGCGTTTCCCGTTGTCCGCCGCCGGCGATGGCTTTACGCATTTCCGTGTCGGCGTTGACGTTTTGCAGTTTGTAGTAATCCAAAATATTCAGCTTGCCGGTTCGAAACGCGTCGGCCATCGCTTCGGGTACGGCAGCCTGGGATTCGACGACTTTGGCCCGGCTTTCTTCGATCTTCGCCTGCATTTCCTGTTCTTCGGCCACCGCAGCGGCACGTTTACTTTCGGCGTTGGCGCGGGCGACCTGTGTGTCGGCTTCCGCCTGGTCGGCTTGCAAACGAGCCCCGATGTTGGCCCCAACATCGATGTCGGCGATATCGATCGAGACGATTTCGAACGCCGTTTGGCTGTCCAATCGCTTGGCCAACACGGCTTTACTGATCACGTCGGGGTTTTCCAACACTTTCTTGTGCGACGCGGCGCTACCGATCGCGCTGACGATGCCTTCGCCCACCCGTGCGATGATGGTTTCTTCCGTCGCACCACCGATCAACTGTTGCAAGTTGGCCCGCACGGTCACCCGTGCTTTGACCTTCAGCTGAATCCCATCCTTGGCGACCGCGTCCAGTGACGGCTTGGCGGCACCGCGGGGCGGACAGTCGATGACTTTGGGATACACACTGGTCTGAACCGATTCCAACACGTCACGGCCGGCCAAGTCGATCGCAGTGGCTTCGCGGAACGTCAGCGATATCGTTTTCGCTTTCCGAGCGGCCACCAATGCACGCACGACTTGTTGGACGTTACCGCCGGCCAAGTAATGAGCCTCGATCGCCTCGGTCGACATTTCCGGATCATCCAATCCGGCCTGGGTCGCCATGATCTTGCTGCGGACGATCGACCGCGGATTGACCTTTCGAAAGGTCATCCCGATCAAGTTCCACATTGACACGCCGGCCCCGGTCAACTGGGACTGGATCCACAGACCGAAGTAGCTGGCGAAGACAAACAAGGTCACCATGAAGATGACAAACAGGACCAGGGCACCGATCAGGGCGCCGCGGGTCAAATTGTTGACTTGGGCCAGTTCGAACAGAACGGCTTGCGAGGGCACAATCGATGCCACGTCGAAACCGGGGATCGCGGCAAGCGAGCGGGTCACAGATGGCGAAACGGTTTCCAGCGGCATCAACACGGTGAGTTAATCCTCAAGGACTTCGGATTCGCGGGCTTTGGCCAAGTCGTTGACTTGAGCCTCGTACTTCTTGGTCAGCTCCTGGACGTCATCTTTCAGCTTGTCACGATCGTCCTCGGTCATGACCTTATCCTTTTCGCCCTGATCAGCCGCTTTGTTGGCATCACGGCGAATATTTCGGATCGAAATCTTGGCTTCTTCGGCCAACTCTTTGATCCGAGAGACCATTTTCTTGCGGACTTCGGTCGACAACGGCGGGACGTTCAACCGCACGACGCGGCCGTCGCTTTGCGGATTCAGGCCCAGTTCGCCCGCGACGATCGCTTTTTCGATTTCTTTGATCGTCCCGGCATCGTAGGGACGGATCAAGATCTGCTGTGGCTCGGGAACACCGATCGACGCCAACTGCTTCAATGGCGTTTGCGAACCGTACACCTCGACCTTCAGCGAATCGACCAAGCCAGGGGTGGCCCGGCCGGTGCGAATGCCCGAAAGGTTGTTGCCCAGCACGGAGACCGCCTTTTCCATGCGTTCTTCGGCGTCCATCAAAATCTCGTCGGTGCTCATCGTTTCTCAGTCGTCTTCCTGTGGTGGGGGCTTCCTGGGGCGTTCCGTGCATTGGCAGCGGATCGTCAATATATCCCATTGTGCCGCCGGCTTGGGATCCGCCCGCGGAGATCAAACGCACACTTTCGCAGACACTCAAGCTGTCAACAAGCGAGCAACCCCAAGCGAAGTTGCGGCACCATCGCCTGCCCAGGCCCAGTCAGATCGGCGTGCGAGATCGGCAGGAGGCGAGCGCTACTTTCGGCGGAGCGAAAGGCGACTTTGTGAGCCGCAGGGCGCTAGCCGCGGGTTTGGGATGTTTCGGCAACTGGCCTGAACCCGATTCGGCGAGCGCTACTTTCGGCGGAGCGAAAGGCGACTTTGTGAGCCGCAAGGCGCTAGCCGCGGGTTTGGGCTGTTTCGCCAGCAAGGCCCGACGCCTAGACATCCAGCCCAGCACCAACTTCACCCTCCCGCACCGCGGGAGGGTCGGAATCGAGGAACGAGATTCCGGGGAGGGTGATTCCGAGCGCTACTTTCGGCGGAGCGAAAGGCGACTTTGTGGGCTATCGTCTGGACGGTCGCTTACAGCTTGACGCGTTGACCGGACTGAGCCGATTCGTAGATCGCGCGGATCACTTCGACGCTGCGACGACCTTCGTGCCCGCTGATCGACGGCATCCGGTTCTCTGCGATCGACGCCGCCAATTCTTCATAGACCTTCGTGTGTCCCTTGTGGTCGATCGCCGATGGGTCGGCCGCACCGCCGCCGGATTCGGTTTTGCCTTGCATTGAATCACGGATCTGACGGTCCGCGTCGGTTTCGTCCGCAAAGTCCCACTGGATCAGGTCTTCTTCTTCCAACACGGCCGATCCGTTGCTGCCGGCGATTTCAATCCGCTTCAGCGCACCGGGATACGCCGTCGTGGTGGCTTCGATCACGCCCAAGGCCCCCGACTTGAACTTCAACGTGGCGACCGCGACGTCTTCCACTTCGATTCGTTCGTGTGTCAGTGTGCCGGTCATCGCGCTGATTTCTTCGACGTCGCCCATCAGCCAGACCAACAAGTCGACACTGTGGATGGCTTGGTTCATCAACGCGCCGCCACCGTCCAGCGCCCACGTGCCACGCCAAGCGCCGCTGTCGTAATACTCTTGGCTGCGGAACCACTTCACATAAGCGTCGCCCATGGTAACGGTCCCGAATCGGCCATCTTCCACGGCTTTTTTCATCAGCAGACTGGACTGATGAAAACGACTTTGGAAGGTCACGACTAACTTGGTGCCGGCCTTTTCGCACGCTTGAATGATTTGGTCGCAGCGTTCGGTGGTGATCTCCAGCGGCTTTTCAACGATCACGTGCTTGCCCGCCGCGGCGGCCGCAAGGGCCGGGTCCAAGTGCGCGCCGCTGGGCGTGCAGACCGCGACCGCATCGACGGTGGGATCGTCCAACATGGCTTCGATCGAACCGTGTCCGTTACAGCCGTATTTTTCGGCGAACGCCGTGGCGGCTTCGGGAATGCGATCACACACGGCCGCCAGGTGACAGCCCGCCGCGTCGGCGATGGCTTTGGCGTGAAAGTTGGAGATCATTCCGGCGCCGACGATTCCGATTCCGATACTCATGTTTTGGGCAGGCAGTTCATTGGGGACCAAGGGGATGGGGAAGAATTGCGACACCACATCGCGGGGTGCCGATGTGCGGTCGCCGACCGTCGACCAGGGGGCCGATTTCAACGAAGCCGCATCTTTCGGGTGTCACATCTTGCCCGCACACGATACTTTTTTTTGTCCCGCACGACACCCAGTGCGTGCCTTTCCGTCCCCTGCTCAAGCGACGCGATCGTTTGACCGCAGCAAAGAAAACCAGCCGCCGCGGAAAATCCACCAGCCGTCGCAAGCCGGTGACCATCCGCCAACTGTCCGACCTGCCCGCGTTGATCGACGACGCGGCGGGCGTCAGCGCGCGCATGCGCGGGCTGAAACCGGACCAGCCGCTGGGCTTCGGCGGCGTTTGGGGCGGCATCCGCGCGTTGCTGGCCGCGGCGATCGCCCGCAGCACGCCTCACATCCTGATGCTGCTGCCCCAAGCGGCCGACGCCGAAATCGTGGCCACCGACGCCCGGTCATTCGGACTGACCGATGCGGTCGCGCTGCCGCTGTCGGCCGGCGACGGCAGCGGTGCGACGATCCGCGACGTCGACTTTGCCGATCGGCTGCAGGTCCTGCAGCGTCTTCGTTCGCGGGACGCCGATTCGCCAGAACCGTTGCTGGTCACCGCGTTCATCGGCGCGGCGATCCAGAAAGTTCCGACGCCACAAAAACTGGCCGACAGCACTCGCACACTAAAAGTCGGACAGACGCTTGCACCGGAGGACGTGCGGGCTTGGCTGGCCGAAGCGGGCTTTGCCGGCACCACCGCGGTCCAGTTCCCCGGCGAATTTGCCACCCGCGGCGGCTTGCTGGACATCTATTCGCCCGACCAGCCGTTGCCGATTCGTGTGGAATGGTTCGGTGACGAAATCGAATCCATCCGCACGTTTGATCTGTCCAGCCAGCGAAGCATCGAATCGGTCACCGAAATCGAACTGGCCGCGATCGGTGCATCAACGGCTGACCCGCTGGACGAAACGCCCGCGATGCCGCCCGAACAACAGGGCCCGATCAGCGATTACTTGCCCACCGACACCGTGGTTGTGGTCGTCGATCCACAAGGATGCGCGTCATCGGCCGACGCACTGCTGCGGCGTGTGGTCGATCCGTCACGGTTCGTGACGATGGATGATCTGATCGCGTCGATGACCAGCCACCGTGTGGTCACGGCCGACGATTTCCCCGAAGCGACCGGCGATGATCTGGTGTCACTGGACACCGCATCGGCCGACAGCTTTGCCAGCGAGCTTTCGGAAACCCAAAAGAAGGTCGACACGATCGCAGCGGATCATCACGTGATCGTCGTCGGTGACACGCCCGCCGACGGACAACGGCTGACGGAATTGCTACAGCCCACTCGCGCCGCCGCCGAAGGCCGGTTGCACATGACGGTGGCGGATCTGTCCGGCGGCTTTCGGTTACCGTCGGCCGGCGCGTTGGTGCTGACCGGCGCCGAACTGTTTCACCGCAGCCCCGTGCGTCGTGGCAAGACGCGGGCACGTGGCAAGCCGATCCAGAATTTCTTGCAACTGCAAGTCGGCGATCTAGTCGTGCACCTGTCCCACGGGATCGGTCTGTATCGCGGGCTGCGACAGATCGAAAAGAACGGCCAGCACGTCGAACACCTGACCATCGAATACGACGGCGGGACAAAGATCTACGTGCCGGCGTCACGGATCGGTCTGGTCCAAAAATACATCGGCGGATCGAAGACCCGACCACGGCTGGCCAAAATCGGCGGCCAAGCCTGGGCGAACCATCGCAAGGCTGCCGAATCGGCGGTCACCGACATGGCCGCCGAGCTGATCGAGATGCAGGCCCAGCGTCAGGCCCGCCGCGGGATCAGTTTCGCCCCCGACAACACCTGGCAACAACAATTCGACGCCAGCTTTCCTTACACCGAAACGCCCGACCAGTTGGCCGCGATCGAAGCGATCAAGGACGACATGGAAAGCGCCCGGCCGATGGACCGCCTGATCTGTGGCGACGTCGGCTTTGGCAAAACGGAAGTCGCGATGCGAGCGGCATTCAAGGCCGTCACGTCGGGATACCAAGTCGCCGTGTTGGTGCCGACCACCGTGCTGGCCGAACAGCACTACAACACCTTCCGCGAGCGGATGGCGGAGTTTCCGATTGAAATTGCCAAGCTGTCGCGGTTCGTTTCGCCCGCCGACACCCGCGCGACGGTCAAGCGGATCGCCAGCGGTGAAGCCGACATCATCGTGGGCACCCACCGCATCGCGGGCAAAGACGTCCGCTTTGCCAACTTGGGGCTGGTGATCGTTGACGAAGAGCAACGTTTCGGCGTCGAAGTCAAAGAACGTCTGAAAAATCACCGCAACAACGTCGACGTACTGACTTTGTCCGCCACCCCGATCCCGCGGACGTTGCACATGGCACTGGTCGGTGTGCGAGACATCAGCAACTTGGAAACGCCGCCGGCCGAACGGATGAGTGTTGAAACGAAGGTCACCCGCTGGGACGACAAGATGGTCCGCAGCGCGATGGTTCGCGAACTGAACCGCGGCGGCCAAATGTTCTTCGTTCACAACCGCATCGGCGACATGCACGAGCTGGCCGACCGGTTGCGCGACATTGTACCGGAGCTTCGCATCGGGATCGGCCACGGTCAGATGGGCGAAGGCGAATTGGAACAAGTGATGATCGACTTTATCGATCACAAGTTCGACTTGTTGCTGGCCACCACGATCGTTGAAAGCGGGATCGACATCGCCAATGCCAACACGATGTTCATTGACGAAGGCGACAAGTATGGGCTGAGCGATCTGCACCAATTGCGTGGTCGCGTCGGGCGATACAAACACCAAGCGTACTGTTACCTGTTGGTCAGCCGCCGGAAACACCTCAGCCCCGAAGCCAGCAAACGTCTGCGGGCGATCGAAGATTACAGCCAAATGGGCGCCGGGTTCGCCATCGCGATGCGAGACTTGGAAATCCGCGGCGCCGGCAATCTGCTGGGCAGCCAACAAAGCGGTCACATCGCCGCGGTGGGTTACGAACTGTATTGCCACCTGTTGGAAGACGCCGTTCGGCAAGCCCAAAAGTTGCCGCCGAAGTTGTCGGCCGACGTGGACATTGATTTGCCGGTCGAAGCGTATTTGCCCGATGAATACGTGCCCGATCTGCGTCACAAGATCGACTTGTACCGCCGCATGGCCAAGATCGACAACGTCGCGAAAATCAACGAAATCAAAGAAGAATTGGTCGACCGGTTCGGACCGATCCCTCAGCCCGCCGAGCGGATGTTACAGCTGGTCGAACTACGTCTGGACGCCGCCGCGTGGCAAATCCATTCGGTGACCAGTGACGCACGCTTCATCGTTTTGCACTATGGAAACCGCCGACAAGTTGAACAATTGGCCGAACGTTCGCCCGTCCCGGTTCGCATTGTCGATCAACGCAAGGCGTACATCCCGACCAAAGATTTCGACATGAGCGATCGGTCGGGAAAAGCGTGGCTGCAACTGGCCCGCGCGGTGTTGTTCAACGGATAGACGCCGACGCCATATCGCGGACAACTTGGCGATGCGTCACCAGACGCTCAAACGTTTTCTGACTTGGCGTCTTCGGCAACGCGGATCGCTTCGACCAGCCGCACGATCTCGGGCACGGCCATCGCTTCGGCACGTGCCGTTTCGTCGTGGCCCAGATCGGCCAACACTTGGTCGACGTCCGCCTTTTCCAGCCGGCCTTTCATCGCGCTGACGACGACGCTGCGCAAAAACTTGCGGCGATGGAAGAACAACGCTCGCGTGGTGTCGTGAAAGTATCGCAGGTCTTCGAAGCTTTCGTAGCGATCTCGATCCAAGTCCAACCGCAAGATTGCCGAGTGGACTTTGGGGCGCGGCCAGAACACCTTGGGCGACAGCACACGCACCAACGTCGGATCACTGATCGCTTGCAACCACACCGACAGCGCGCCGTAATCCTTGGTCGACGGCACCGCCATGATGCGATCGGCCAATTCTTTTTGAATCGTCACGACGATCCGATCCGGCGGCGGCGTTTCCAACATCAGGTTGCTGATGATCGGCGTCGCCACGTTGTACGGCAGGTTGGCGACCAGCATGAACCGCGCATTTTCGCCCAGCTGTGACATCGCTTGGCGGACGTTCAACATGATTTCGTCGCGCAGCGTGTTCTTGTTCTTCAGCGCGTCGCCATGGATCAGTTTGACGTTTGTCCGATCCGCCAATTCTTCGCCGGCCAGTTCGAACAAGTGATTGTCGATCTCCACCGACAACACCGCACCGGCACGGTCGGCAAGTCGCTGGGTCAGCGATCCCACGCCGGTGCCGATTTCCAGCGCCACGTCATCCTTGGTCAATTCGGCCGAATTGGCGATCAGGTCGACCAAGTTCAAATCGATCAAGAAGTTCTGGCCGAAACGGCTCAGCGGTTTCAAGCCGGCCGCGGTCAGACGGCGTGACAGATAGGTGGCGGTTTGACGCGACGGTTCGGACAAGAAATTCGTTCCGGGGTTTGAAGGGGTTTCGCAGACGCTTTTTCGTTGGTCCGTCGATCAATCGGATGATTCGCCGGGGACATCGGGACCTTTGACGCCGGTGATCAGACTGCGTTGGACGTACTTGGCCAACACGTCGCTTTCCAAGTTCACTTTGTCGCCCACGTTTCGAAAGCCCAACGTGGTGACTTCCAGAGTGTGTGGGATCAGTGCGACGGTGAACGAATCGGGGTCCGCGTCGACCACGGTTAGGCTGACGCCGTCGATCGCGATGCTGCCTTTGTCGGCGATTTGCGAGGACAGTTTTTTCGACACGCCGAATCTTAAAAAAGCCCACGGCGGGTCTTCGCGACGATCCAGCAACGTGCCCAATTCGTCCACGTGACCTGTGACATAGTGTCCTCCCAAGCGATCACCGACCGCCAGGGCGCGTTCCAGGTTGACTCGGCTGCCGACTTCCTGGGTGCCCAGGTTGGTTCGCGACAGGGTTTCTTCGCCTGCCTCGAATCCCAGCACGCCACCGTCGATGGCGACAACGGTCAAACAACAACCATTGATCGCGACGCTATCGCCGATCGCCGCCCCTTTGGCCAATTCACCGGCGTCGATCGAAAACAGTTTCCCTGGCGGCTGGTCGGTGATTTTTGCAATGCGGCCCAGCGATTCGACGATCCCGGTAAACATCGATTGGATTCCCTAACTGCGTGTGAAGGCTGGTCGGATGGGGCGGGGACGGAGCGTGGCGAAACCGCTCGGCAGTGCGTCTGGGGCACATTCGGGCGTTTCGTCGGGTGTTCATCCGCAGTCGGATTGGACAGAATGCCGCCGCCCAAGACAACGAGGGCCGGCGCGGAAATGTGCCACCTGCGTCGATCGACGCGGCGGCCCAGCGAACGCGACGCAATCGTGTCGAACTGACCAAACCATTTCACGGATTTTCCACTCCATCCCGCATCAAAATACGCGAGGCATCCATGACTCTGATCGAAGCCATCCACGCACGGCAAATTCTGGACAGCCGCGGCAACCCGACCGTCGAATGTGACGTCATGTTGGAAGACGGTGCCGTCGGCCGTGCCGCAGTGCCCAGCGGTGCCAGCACCGGTGTCCACGAAGCCTGGGAATTGCGTGACGGCGACAAGTCGTTCTTCATGGGCAAGGGCGTTTCGCAAGCGGTTGAAAACGTTAACACCACGATCGCCGAAGCCCTGCAAGGCATGGACGCGACCGATCAAGCCGCCGTCGACCATCGCATGTTGGAACTGGACGGCACGCCGAACAAGAAAAACTTGGGCGCCAACGCGATCCTGGGTGTTTCGCTGGCCGTCGCCCACGCCGCCGCTTCGTCGACCGACCAACAACTGTATCGCTACCTGGGCGGTGCCGGCGCCCGCATGTTGCCCGCCCCGATGATGAACATCATCAATGGTGGTGAACACGCCGACAACAGCGTCGACGTTCAAGAGTTCATGGTCATGCCGCTGGGCTTTGACCGCTTCAGCGACGCGCTTCGTTGCGGCACGGAGATCTTCCACAACCTGAAGAAGGTCTTGTCGGGCAAGGGTTACAACACCGCCGTGGGTGACGAAGGCGGTTTCGCACCGGACTTGAAGAGCAACCAAGAAGCTCTGGACGTCATCATGCAAGCGATTGACCAAGCGGGCTACAAAGCCGGCGAACAGGTCTGGATCGCCTTGGATGCCGCGTCGACCGAGTTCTATGACGCCGATGCCAAGCAATACTCGATCGATGGCAAAAAGCTGTCGGGCGACGAAATGGTCGACTTCTTGGCCGACTGGTGCAGCAAGTACCCGATCTGCAGCATCGAAGACGGTTGCAGCGAAGACGACTGGGAAACCTGGAAGAAGCTGACCGACAAGATCGGCGACAAGGTTCAATTGGTCGGCGACGATTTGTTCGTCACCAACGTCGAACGTCTGCAACGCGGGATCGACGAAGGCATCGGCAACAGCATCCTGATCAAGGTCAACCAGATCGGAACGCTGACCGAAACCATCGACGCGATCCACTTGGCCGGCCGCAACGGTTACACCTCGGTGACCAGCCACCGCAGTGGTGAAACCGAAGATTCGACCATCGCCGACTTGGCCGTCGCTCTGTCGACCGGACAAATCAAGACCGGTTCGGCCAGCCGTAGTGACCGGATGGCGAAGTACAACCAGTTGCTTCGTATCGAAGAAGCCTTGGGCGATCACGCCCTGTACGGTGGACCGCTTTTCGCTGCCAAGCTGAAGGGCTAGGGCCACTGACCTAAGCCGCTCGGCCAAGCGGTGCACTTCACCCTCCCGCCTCGCGGGAGGGTCGGAATCGAGGAACGAGATTCCGGGGAGGGTGCCCCGGACGCGACTTTCGCGGAGCGAAAGGCGACTTTGTGAGCCGCAAGGCGCTAGCCGCGGGTACCGCTGTTTCGGCAATGCACCCGACGCTGGCATGTTCGGCCAACATCTGCACTTCACCCTCCCGCCTCGCGGGAGGGTCGGAATCGAGGAACGAGATTCCGGGGAGGGTGTTTCCGGACGCGACTTTCGCGGAGCGAAAGGCGACTTTGTGAGCCGCAAGGCGCTAGCCGCGGGTACCGCTGTATCGGCAATGCACCCGACGCTGGCATGTTCGGCCAACACCTGCACTTCACCCTCCCGCCTCGCGGGAGGGTCGGAATCGAGGAACGAGATTCCGGGGAGGGTGTTTCCGAACACTACTTTCGCAGAGCGAAAGCCGACTTTGTGAGCCGCAAGGCGCTAGCCGCGGGTTCCGCGGTTTCGGCAATGCACCCGACGCTGGCATGTTCGGCCAACACCTGCACTTCACCCTCCTGCCTCGCGGGAGGGTCGGAATCGAGGAACGAGATTCCGGGGAGGGTGTTTCCGGACGCGACTTTCGCGGAGCGAAAGGCGACTTTGTGAGCCGCAAGGCGCTAGCCGCGGGTACCGCCGTTTCGGCAATGCACCCGACGCTGGCATGTTCGGCCAACATCTGCACTTCACCCTCCCGCTTTTGCGGGAGGGTCGGAATCGAGGAACGAGATTCCGGGGAGGGTGTTTCCGAACGCGACTTTCGCGGAGCGAAAGGCGACGATGGGCGATCCGTTACGATACAGGCACCTGATGTCTGAACGCTTCTCTTTTCCCGCGTCGACTGCCGATGTATCAAACGCTTGCCGAACGCCCTTTGATGACGATGGCGATGCTGGGCATCATCGTCGCCGCTTGCGTCGCCGCCTGGCTGAAGACCGGACGCCGTGACGTATTGATTGCCGCCATCATTGGTGCCTGCTTGATACCGGCGGCCGGCTACCTGGCCGACGTCTTGGTCACCGACCGTGAACGGATCGAACAAATCGTTTACGAAGTCGCCGAGGCGGTGGAGAACAATGACGTCGACACCGCCGTGTCTTACCTTCGCAGCGAGTCGCTACGGCGCCGCGCCGCCGATGAATTGTCGCGGTATCGCTTCAGCATGGCGCGAGTCAATCAATTGCGCCGGGTCGACCTGATCAAAAACAGCTTTCCACCGGAGGCCGAGGTCGAACTGTCGGTCAAAGTCGACGTCAGCGAACGCAGCGGCGCATTGCAAAACGTTCGTGTCGTCCGCCGATTGGTCTTAAAATTCGTCAAGGTCGGTGACGGTGACGACGGCAACGGTGACTGGAAAGTCATCGATTACGCTCATTTCCCGATCACGGGAGGTGCGGATTCCTATTCCACCCAATTCTCCGGTGCAAACGCCGGTTACTAGCCACATCGCCTATGTTCATCACTCTTGACGGCATCGACGGTGTCGGTAAATCCACCCAGATCGCCCGCTTGGCAGAACACCTGACATCGCTGGGACAGGACGTGTTGACCGTGCGTGATCCCGGCAGCACGGACGTCGGTTCCAAGTTGCGATCGTTGCTGTTGGACAGCGATCTGACCATGCACCGGCGGACCGAAGCGATGCTGTTCATGGCCAGCCGATGTGAAATGGTGGAAACCATCATCCGCCCCGCTCTGGACGCCGGACGTTGGGTGATCAGCGACCGTTTTTTGCTATCCACGGTGGTCTATCAAAGTGTCGGCGGTGATGTTCCGCCCGATCTGCTGTGGAAACTGGGCGAAGCCGCCAACGATTGGCTGTGCCCCGATGTGACGATCCTGTTGGACATGCCCGCCGAAGCATCGATGCGGCGACTCGATCGACCCGCCGACCGCATGGAATCACGCGGGTTGGATTACCTGGAAACCGTCCGGCAAGCGTTCCTGGATCAACTTCCCCACAGCAGCCCTCGCAATGTCGTCATCGACGCCGATCGTGATATCGACGCGGTGACCGAAGACGTGCTGGCACTCTTTGCGTCCCGAGCGTCAACCTGATCGAAAATCGCGTCAGTTCGGACAACGTTTGGACGAATCGATAAGGCGACGAACGAATCGACGCACCCGGCCTTGGTTCACTTCATCCAGCCCATCGGGATGTCACAATAGCGTCATCGCAATGATGTTTCCTTCGTTCGACGCATGAGATTTTTTCGTGGCATTGTCGGTACCGATCACGCGTGGCTTGTCCGGCGTCATGCTGGGCCTGCTGTTTTATTCCGCATTCCCTGGCATCGGCACTCCCGCGTCGGCGGACGACGGTGATTGGCAATCGCTGTTCGACGGAAAAACGCTGTCCGGATGGCACGTCCGATGTCGTCCCGAAGACAACGACAAACGTGGTTATTGGCGGGTCGAAGACGGGGTGATCGTGGCTGAGGGTAAATCACCCGACCGGCATCACTACATCTGGTTGTTGACCGACCAAGAATACGACGACTTTGAATTGAAACTGAAAGTCCAGACATATGCCGGCAACAAAGGCAACAGCGGCGTACAAGTCCGCAGTCGCTATGACGACGAAGCATTCTGGCTGGACGGTCCCCAGGTCGACATACACCCGGCCGGTCCATGGCGCAGCGGCTTCATCTACGACGAAACCCGCAGCCGCAAAGTCTGGTTGTGGCCCGACGTCGGACGTCCGGCCAACGCCAAACCCGAACATGCCCCCGAGGGCTGGACATGGCAACACGCGGGCGATTCCGACCACTGGAACGACATCCGGATCGTGTGCCGGGGGACTCAGGTGCAATCCTTTGTCAACGGAGTCGCGGTCGCTGATTTGGACGGACACGGCATCCTGGACGACGACGATCACCGACGCCTCGACGTCGGCATGAAAGGCCACATCGGCCTACAAATCCATCCCGGCCAAACAATCCACCTCCGCTTCAAAGACATCCACATCCGACCAATAAGGGGTCAGGCCTCTTTTCCTTCTCCCGTGCCGCCAAATTGACCGCGCGAGGGGGCGGAATGGGGGCTAGGCCGAGACGAATTCGACCAGAGTCATCTTCGGCGTCGGCAGCTTCAACAGCGGGGCGAACTCCGCGGTCGACTCATCGACCTCGGTCAACAAAGCCTCCAGTGCATCCAGGTCCAGGTCGCACAACCGATTGAAACCGGCGTGGAAAAGCTCGAATTCGGTCCACGCTTCGTCGGTGCACGACGGCAACATCGAAGCCAACGCCACGCAAGCTGCGGGCAATCGCGATTCGCCACCACCGAGCAATTCGTCCAGTTCCGTGTGCTGGCCGATCAGATCGACAAAGTCTTCGGGCAGATTCCAACGCTTGGCCAGCATTGCCGCGGCCTCGGCGTGGTCCCAGCCGAACATCTCACGCTCCAGGCCACTCAGCCGACGGCCTTCGGCGACGCGTCGTTCGACCAGCGTTTCGTACTGCGCCGGCAATTCCTTCAACAACAGCGGGATCGCCATGTCCTGCAACAGCGCACCGGCGAACAATTCCTCCGCGTTGGCCAGCTTCAACGTGCGGCCTAGTTTGCGGGCGAACACGGCGCGGCGGAGCGAATCTTGCCACAAGCCTTTCAGATCGAACGGGCCGAATTTCGGGTTCGGAATGACGCTGAACACAGCATTCCAGAGTGCAAAGTTCGTGATCGCTCGGGTGCCCACCAAGGTCAACGCTTGTTGGATGCTGGTGATTTCGCGGCTGAACCCGAAGTATGACGAATTGACGAACTTCAAGACCTGCCCCATCAGTCCCGGGTCGGCTTCGATCGGCCGAGCGAATTCGGGCGGTCCCGCATCGCTGCGTTGGGAAAGCTGAAGCAACCGGATCGCACTGGTGGGCAGCGCGGGCAGCAGATCGCTGCGGAAAACTTCTTCAAGCGACGTGTTCTGGGTGGCGGTCGACATTCGGCAAAGGTCCGTGACTTGAAGTACCCCGAAAGGACGGGCTGATCGTCCGATTGACAACGACGGTTTCGGCGCGGCGCGAACCGTCGATGAAAACCTAGGTCACATCCGTGCGACGCGTTGTCCTAGCGACGACAGCTTTGCCGAATCGAACGCCCGCCGGTTCGGGTCATAGCGGTTTTCGTGCCGCCGGATCAGCAACGGCCGCTCCTTCGGGTACACCACCGGCGACCTGAATCGCGTCGCGATGCAGCCACCGTTGTCGCTTCGGTGCAACATGACGGTGTTGCGTCCGCACAACATCACTTTGGGCGCCGATCCAGTGCGGGATTCACCGCCAATGACGTAAACGCTTGCTCAGAAGAGACTTCCGTTACCGCCCAGGCCCTGCGGCGGCGATTCCGGCCTGAGTCGTGCAAGCACGCTTGGCATGATCCGTCTGACCGTGACCGCCGACGACCGCCAATGGATGAAACGTCGACTGCTGCGCAGCGTCCGATGCTGTGGGCTGATGGCGATCCTGTCGATCGCGGCACAATTCGGCAATGTTCCTCCCGCACCGCAGGCCCAAGCGGAAGCCGAAAACGCCGTCGCATCCGTCCCTGGCCAATCACTGGATGCCCCGGCGATGCCAATCCATGCCCCGGCGATGCCGCCACAGACCGGCGACACGGCGGATTTATCCAGCCCGCACAGCGTGCCGCCGGTGGGTTGGCGTCGGACCAATCGGGGATGGGAACGTGCGGAAGACTGGGCTTGGCAATACGGCGCCGTCGCCGCCAAGGACCGAACCTTGGATCAGTGGATCGATCACCAGGAACAGGCCGAACCCGGCTGGATCGCCAAGCCGATGGCCTGGCTGCGTGGCATTCCGCCGCTGGGGATCGCCGCCCTTCAAATCATCGCGGTCTATCTGATTTATCGTCAGTGTCCCAGTTCGGTGGAGCGGCGAAGTCCGCAGCGTCCCGCAGCTTGAGCCGCCGGTCAAAACCAGCCCCAAAGGCCGGTCGCCAATCGCTGGAAATGCCCGTGGCGGAGCGCCGATCCGGCGCCCTTGACCGTTTGGCAAGCGTCGGGCTACGCTTCCGCCTCGTCTTTTTGCACTTTGCCTCTATTTTTCGCAGCAATCGGGACGAAGGACGTACGACGTCCTGGACCCCGCACGGCCGATTTTGGCGGCCGGCGGACGCGGTCTGGAACCCGCTGTGAAAGGCTGAATCCCCGGAGAAATCCCTTTGTCGACTGCTTCCAATAAATTCGTCCAAGACATGATCGAAGCCGGTGTCCACTTCGGTCACCGCACCAGCCTTTGGAACCCGAAGATGGCACCGTACATCTTCGGCCGCAAGAACCAGATCCACGTGCTGGATATCCGCGAAACCCTGCGTGGTTTGCTGCGGGCCAAGAAATACCTGAGCCAAGTCGCCGCCGGCGGCAGCCTGATCCTGTTCGTCGGTACCAAACGTCAAGCCGGCGAAGCGATCGAAAGCGAATCGCTGCGTTGCGGCATGCCGTTCGTCAGCGAACGTTGGTTGGGTGGCACGTTGACGAATTTCCGTACCATCCGCAGCCGACTTGGCCGCTTGGAAGAACTGGAAGCCCTGCGTAGCAGCGACGACATCAACAACTACAGCAAGAAGATGCAGTCGTCGCTGACCCGCGAGTACCGCAAGATGTACCGCAACCTGAACGGCTTGCGGACCATGAACCGCTTGCCCGAAGCGATGTTCATTGTCGACCCCGGCAAGGAACGCAACGCGGTCCGCGAAGCCAAGCGTTTGGGCATCACCACGGTCGCCCTGATCGATACCGACAGCGATCCGTCGCAAATCGATTTGCCGATCCCCGGCAACGATGACGGGATCCGCAGCATCGAATTGATCCTGCACCAACTGGCCGACGCGGTGAACCAAGGCAAGGGCCACGCACAAACCGAAGCCGCCACCTCCGGCCAAGCTCAACCGGCTGCCGAAGCACAGCCTGCTGCTGCCGCCGCACCGGCCCCCGAAGCCACCCCGGAATCGTAAGCCAGCGGCTCGCCCGATCCCATCGGCTGGCCGGCCAGGGTTTTGCCCCGTCCGAAACGATGGTCTGAACCCCGCCGGTCGGCGAGACGTCCTTTTTGAAACACCGCCACGATACCGACGCTCCGCGCTTTGACGTGAACGCCGAAGGAGTCCGTCCAGACACCCCACGCCCCTCGGTCGCCCTTGCGTCCGAGGGCCGCGCATGGCCGGATCGCTGGAGCCCTGAATTTCGCGGCGTTGAACGGAAATTCTTCCGCGTCGCGACGAGGCATCGATGGCTTGGCAGTCGTGTCGTCATGGCGTGGCGACCGGCCCGACAATGCCCGTGGGTCGGCATCATGGGTGCCCGCACCGCAAGCCGTTACGGTCGTCTGACCCAACATTTGTGCTTCACGGCCGCCGCTCCGGTGCAGATACCTGTCGCGACGACCGGCGCAATGTCGGCGTTCACAGAACACGCGGCTGATCAGCCACACTCGTACCCGGCTGCCGGTGGCCCCGTGCCCCGATTCCCGGCCCAATCCCCATTCAAACTTTCTCACTCGACCAATCTCTGAATTCAACCACAGGAAGATTAAGTCATGACGATTTCTGCTAAGGCGGTTGCCGAACTGCGCAAGACAACCGGCGCCGGAATGATGGACTGCAAGAAGGCGTTGGAAGAATCCGGCGGCGACATCGACGGTGCATTGGAATACCTTCGCAAGAAGGGCCAAAAGGTGGCCGAAAAGCGTGCCGACCGTGACGCCAACGAAGGCGTTGTGGCCATCGTGACCGACGACAACAAGGCGTTGGTGTTGGCCCTCAGCTGCGAAACCGATTTCGTCGCCAAGAACGAATCGTTCGTCGAATTGGCCACCGACATCGCCAAGACCGCCCTGGCCAATGGCGCGTCCACCGCCGACGAAGTCAGCGCAATGACCTATGGCGACACCACCGTGGCCGAACGCTTGGTCCAGGAAACCGGCAAGATCGGTGAAAAGATCGAAGTCAGCGATTGCCAAGTCATCGAAGGTGACAACATCGCGACCTACGTCCACGCCGGCAGCAAGATCGGCGTCCTGGTCGCTTACAAGGACGGTGGCAAAGACGGTGCCAGCGATTTCTTCCGCAGCGTTGCCATGCACATCGCCGCGATGAAGCCGCAGATTTTGCACCCCAGCGAATTTGATCCGGAATTCGTCGCCAAGGAAACCGAGGCTCTGCGGGCACAAATCATCGCCGAAAACGAGCTGAACGAAAAAGAAAACCTGGGCAAGCCGCAGAAGAACGTGCCCCAGTACGCCAGCCGCAGTCAGCTGACCCCCGAAGTCTTGGCCGCGACCGAGGAAGCGATCAAGGCCGAACTGAAAGCCGAAGGCAAACCGGAAAAGATCTGGGACAAGATCGTGCCCGGAAAGCTGGAACGCTTCATCGCCGACAACACCTTGCTGGACCAAGAACGCTGCTTGCTTAGCCAGTTTTTCGCGCTCGACGACAGCAAGACCGTCGAAACCGCGGTCAAGGAATTTCATCCCGACGCCGAAGTCATCGCGTTCCGCCGCGTCGCCGTCGGCTGATTCGACCGCATCGGGATCTGCCCGATATGATCCGGTTCGGCACGCCAATCCAAGTTCTCTGGCGTGTCGAACCGGCGAAAGAATTCTGACGTCGGCAATCGTTCATCCATCAACTTCTCCGTGACGCCACACCATGACCAGCGAACCGATGTCGGATCCGAATCTGCGATACCGCCGCGTGATTTTGAAACTCAGCGGCGAAAGCCTGGCCGACGCGGGACAGCGTGGCATCAGCGGTGAAGAACTCAGTGCGATTGCCGCTCAAGTCAAACAGGCCCACGAATCAGGTTGCCAAATCGCCGTCGTCGTCGGCGGCGGAAACATCCTGCGTGGCGCCCAGTTTTCCGGCAGCAACGCGGTCGTCCAAGAAGCCACCGCCCACTACATGGGCATGCTGGCGACGGTGATGAACAGCGTCGCGATGCAAGACGCATTGGAATCGATCGGTTGCCCGACCCGCGTGATGGCCGCGCTGCGGATCGATCGCGTTTGCGAAAGCTTCATCCGCCGGCGCGCCATTCGTCATCTGGAAAAGGGACGCGTCATCGTGCTGGCCGCCGGCATCGGCAGCCCCTTTGTGACCACCGACACCGCGGCCGCCCAGCGGGCACTGGAATTGGACGCCGACATCGTCTTGAAAGCCACTCGAGTGGACGGCGTTTACAGCGACGACCCGGAAAAGAACCCGCACGCGGTTCTGTACGAATCGCTGTCCTACAAAGAGGTTGTCGAAAAGAATTTGAAGGTCATGGATGCGACGGCGATCGCGCTGTGCCGCGAGCATGACAAACCGATCCTGGTGTTCAACTTCAAGACCGACGGCAACATCGTCCGCGCCGTCCGCGGCGATAACGTGGGCACCCGCATCAGCGTCTAGCATCCTCGCTGTTCGCTTCGCGGAAATGATTGCGCCGCATCTGCGCTTCAAGCTTTCACAAGCTTGCGAAACTTCGTCCACGACAACGTGTTGACCACGTCGTCTTTGGTCAAACCGCCGCGACGCGCCTGGCAGATCCCAAACCGCATCACATCCAGCCCGTCGGTGCTGTGGGCATCCGTGCTGATCACGATCGGCACGCCCAGTTTCTTTGCAGCCGCCAAGTGCACATCGTTTAGATCCAAACGAGCCGGGTTGGCATTCAATTCCATGATCGTGTCGTGCTCCTTGGCGGCGTGCAGCACCGCGTCCATGTCGACTTCGTACGGCGGACGCCGGTTGATCAATCGTCCAGTCGGGTGCGCGATGCAGTCGACGTGCGGGTTTTCGATCGCTCCCAAAATCCGATCCGTGATCTGGTCACGAGGCTGTTTCTGTCCGTAGTGAACGCTGGCAATCACCCAATCGCCTTGGGCCAGCACATCATCGGGCAAATCCATACCGCCTTTTTCCAAGATGTCACATTCGATGCCCTTCAAGATCACCAGCCGTCCGTCGTATTCCGATCGAATGTCATCGATCATTGCCCATTGTTCCAACAGCCGATCGGGATCCAGCCCGCCGGCCATCGTCACCCGCTGACTGTGATCGGTGATTGCGATGTACTTCAATCCGCGTTCGATCGCCGCGTCGGCCATTTCCCGCAGCGTCGCCGTACCATCGGTGGCATTGGTGTGCATGTGCAGGTCGCCCACGATGTCGTCGACATCGATCAAGTCGGGCAATTGATCCGACGAAGCCCACTGGAATTCCTGGCGGTCTTCACGCAACTCCGGTGCAATCCATGGCAACCCGATGGCTTCATAGACATCTTGTTCGGTGCTGCCCGCGATCGGCTGATCTTCGCCGTCGCGAAAGACGCCATATTCGTTGATCTTCAGCCCGCGTTCTTTGGCCAACCGCCGCGTATGAATGTTGTGGGCTTGAGAACCCGTGAAATACTGCAGCGCCGCACCGAACTGCTCCGGTGCAACCATTCGCATATCAACTTGGAAGGCTTTGCCGACACGGATCGACACCTTCGTTTCGCCTCGCCCGATCGTCTGGGTGCGGTCGGCGTAAGATTCGAAGTGATCCATCACCGCGTTTCGATTTTCGGGCGAATCTTCTTCAGCGACGACCAGCAAGTCCAAATCACCAATGGTTTCTTTGCCGCGTCGATAGCTGCCCGCCCACTGCATCCTTTCGATCCCTTCGCACTGTTCCATGTGCCGGCTGATCGCCCGAGCCAGCGAATCGCCGTCGGACCAGTAGATGCGTTCGGCCGACGCTTGGGCGATCTGCAGACCGTCCAGGATCGAGGCTTGTGTTTTTTTGCCGAATCCTTTCAGGTTGGCGACTTCGTCGGTCTGGCAGGCTTTGCGCAAGTCATCCAGCGATTGGATGTTCAATTCCTCTTGCAGCTTGACCGCTTTCTTGGCCCCCAGTCCGGGAATCCGAGCGATTTGGATCAGCACATCGGGGACTTGATCGCGCAGCTTTTCCAAAGCCGGCAGTGATCCCGTGTCGATCAACGTCTGGCACTTTTCGACCAGCGTTTTTCCGATTCCCGGGACTTTGGCCAGATCACGATCGGGATCGGCCAGAATCGATTGGACGGATTCGTCCAGATCGCGAATCGCTCGCGCCCCGTTGGAATAGGCGCGGATGCGGAACGGATTTTCGCCGCGGAATTCCATCAGTTCCGCGATTTCGTCGAATGCGGCCGCGATGCCTGCGTTGTCCATGCTGTGGTCCGTCGTCTGCCCTGCCAGATGTTTGAAAAAACGGCCGGTACCGCGGGCATAATTCCCACGGTGCCGACCGATCGGTTCAGCATGGCAGTTTACGACGCCGGAGCGTCACGGACAGACCCTGGACTAGCGGGCCTTGTACCACTTGTTGTTGACCTTCTTGGGTTGCCGAGTCGGCGGTGCGGCGGGACGAGCCACTTCGTAGCGATCCGCGGCGGCCCGGCCTTGGGACTGCGGTGCAGTATTGCCAGTTCGATAATTCGATTCCATCGACGCTTCGCGAACCGGCACGGTGACCGTGGGGCGTTGGTTGCTGCCCGGTGCCGGTCGTGCGGTGAACGTGTCGCCGTATCCACCGGTCGACTGCCCGGCGGACGGACTGGCCGAACCGTTGGGACGCGTCAGCGGCGGCGCGGTCGGTCCGAACCCGCCCGACGAACGCATCCCCGCGGAAGTCGACGGGGCGGTCGATGGTCGCGCGGCGGCATTGCTGCGGTACGACGGCGGCGCCGGAATCGGCTGGACCGCACCGTATCGCGTGCTCGGGGACATGCTGGTGTTGTTCAGATCGGCCGATGCACTGGGCACGGTCGAGGGCACCGTCGGCGGCAATGCCGTTTGTCCGGCGGCAGCGTCCAGTCGGCGACTCGCTTCCGGATCGCTGCTGCTTTTCAGCCGCCATTGACCGTCGGCGGGAACGCCATCGGGACCGACCGGCGGGACGCTCGTGGACGGTGCGTATCCCGATCCGTATCGGTTGTCGGTGCCGCCGGAACTTTGTGACGCCGAACCATTCAAGCTGGGCTGGGTCATCGGCTGAAGATCGGCCGAGGCGGCCGGAGACGTCCCCATCGCGGGTGAACCGGTCAGCGGCGAACCGGTCAGCGGAGCGGTGGTCGATGGAATCGGTGCAACGTTGTAGCCGGGGCTGTTATATCCACCGACTTGTCCAATGTTGCCGCTATAGCCGGGCGTCGTTTGGCAGGTCCCACCGGTCGACGGCACAATCGTCGTCGGTGGTGGCAACACGGTGGTCGTCGCGCCGCCCATCGGAGCTTGCAGCGAATTGTAGGGCGTCCGCTGGAGCTGTTGAACGGTGGATGCACAACCTTGCTGAACGGTCACCGTGGTCCCGGTGATCGGATCGACGGTCGTCGCCGGACGATAGTAGGTCACCGGCGCGGGGTAGTACGAACTGCGATAGTTCGTCCCGAACAGGTTGCTGAAGAACCGACGCAGTCCCGATTCACGTGGTTGCACCGGAGTCGCGTAGACTGGCGCAACACCGGTCGCCGGCAATGCGCTGGGCGGAACCGGAACCACACCCGCGGCGCCGCTATTGACCGTCGGCGGCAACGTGGTCACCGGAACCTGGTAACTGGTCCGTGCTTGGTAGTTGGTTGGATAAACATTGCCCGTTCCATAGATCGGGTTGGACGTCGTTGTCGCGCCGCGATAGGTCGACAAGGGAACCGAGTTGGCGGTGTAAGCCGACGTGACGGGTTGGCCCGTGTAGACCGAAGGGTTATCGATCGAGTACGTCGGCCGCTGCAGCGAATACGCCGAAGCCGTCGGCGTTGTGATCGGCAACATGTACGACGTCTGGGCGTTGTAGGCGGGCTGGCCGACAACCGGCGTGGCGATCGGCAAACTGCCGGGTGGTCGAGCGGCGGTGTAGGTGGGATACCCCGCGTATCCGGCGGCGTACACCGGCGTGGGTCGACCGTACAGCCAATCGGTCAGACAACATGCGTCGGCGACCGAACCGCTCAGCGGCGTCAGCGCGGCGGCAAGCAATGCGATCTTCGTGTGTCGGAATGACATCCGATAGTCCCGTGCGTCTAAGTCAAAAGTGGATGACGAACCGGTGGTGCGACATCGGCTCGGTGTAAGTGGAGGACTTGACCATCCAAGAGTCAACGAAACTTGAGCGGTCGTGGGGGAAAAGCCTCGGGATCCCATGCGGCGATCACGGGTGGTGCCGGTTACGTTGATTTTTCCGGCGACGCACGCCCCGCCCCTGACACTACCGCGTGAAACTTGGTCGCCGTGAAACTTGATGTGGACATGTCGACCTGGTGGGTCGATCGATCAGTCACGGCGAAGATCGCGTTCCAACCACCGGTCTGATCCGCTAGTCCGGCGGACAGCCCCTTCGAATTGACCTACAATTCCGCCGGTCACACGATCACACGTTTTCTGACGCCGTATCCTCACGTCCCTCGCACCGAACACGACGCCCCACGTGCTGCAGCCATTCATCGAACTGCCGCTGATTGTTCGCTGGATCATCCTGGCCCTGCTGGGGCTGGGCGGCGGCGTGCTGGCCAATCATGTGATCTACACGTGGTGCTGGTTCCCACGCCCGATCAGCCCGTGGCGGCGAAGAAACCGGGCGTCAGATTCGAACGAAGCCAAACCAACCGCCTTTGCGGCGACCGACCGGATTCCCTTGTTCGGATGGCTGATCCGATCCCGTCGTGATGCAGCGGCCTTTGGACGCTGGTTTTGGGTGCGGCCCTTGATGATCGAATTGGGGCTGATGATCGCCCTGCCGGCTTACTACCAATACACCTGTGTGGCGGGCGGCATGCTTCCGGAAGCGTTCCGTGATCCAGCCACCGTGAATAATCTGGCCGGCTATCTGAATTGGATCTTTGTGGCCCACGCGTTGTTGTTGATCTTGATGACCGCGGCGACGTTCATCGATTTTGACGAGCAAACGATCCCCGACTTGATCACCATTCCGGGCACGCTGATCGCCCTGACCATGGCAACGCTGTCACCTTGGATCTTCATGCCCGCACTGGTTCCCGGTGCCGGAGGCGTCCCGGCCAGTTTTCGTCCGATCACTTTCAGCCTGCCCGATCTGCCGGCCGATCCCAAGTGGTTCACGTCGACCGGATGGTGGACCGCGATTGCGATATGGTCGGGCTGGTGCTTTGCCCTTTCGCACCGCCGCGTGATCTTGCGCAAAGGCTGGGCGAAAGCCGTGGAGTTTTTCTTGGCCGGCCTGGTCCGCTATCCGACATGGAAGTTTTTGATGGCCATGTGGCTGGTCGGACTGGTGGCGGTCAGCGGCGTGTACTTGGTGCGCGAAGAAATTTGGGGCGGCATCGCTTGGACCGGCCTGTTGACGTCACTGTTCGGCTTGGCCGTGGGCGGGTCCGTTGTCTGGGCCATCCGCATCGTCGCCTCCGCCGCCATGGGTGTGGAAGCCATGGGCTTTGGCGACGTGACTTTGATGGCGATGATCGGCGCCTTCGTCGGATGGCAGGCTTCGATCGCCGCATTCTTTCTGTCGCCAATTGCGGCGATCGCCATCGTCTTGGTCCAGTACGCAATCACGCGAGAATCCCGTGTGCCGTTCGGTCCCTACCTTTGTGCGGGAACCGTACTGACGATGCTGTTTTGGGATCGCATCTATGCGGGCTACTTGGAATCAGTGCTGATCACGCTAGGGCCATCACTGCTGTGGTTCGCGCTATCGATGTGCGGGCTGTTGGGCGTGATGCTATTTGTCTGGGGCCTGATCAAGAAAGCCGCCTTTCAATGATCACTTGGGTGTGAGACCACTTAGGTGTGACGGCGGCACCGACACTTGAGTTAGGTACCAGCGGTTCAATTTCGCTGCTGGGCGAACCGCCGTCCTTCGATGCATCGGCGTTTCGCCGCCACCTCGTTGGCTTCGTGCCAATATCGGATCTCCGGTTCATCGATGTGCCAACAAAGGTGAATGATCCGACGGTCATGCACGGCACGAAAATCGACATAGCCTTCGGCGTCGTCGTGCAGCACCACGCCCAGCTTTGCCAGTTCGTCCATGTGCCCCGACAATCGATCGCGATCCTGCTGTAGGGAATCCCGCACATCGTCGACCTCATCCACAAAGTCGCGATGTCTTCCCAATCCTTTGGCATCACGTTCATTCAAGCCGGCCAGTTGTTGATTCAGCGCAGCGATCTCGTGCCGCAATTGCATCACGTCCTGGACGATTCGACGGACCAGGGGCAGTGTTCGGTTGGCCTGTTCGGGCGTGAAGATCGGCGACGCGCCGGCGTCACGTCGTCCTGATCGCGGTCGACGGTTGGGGTCGGTCGGCGGATTGACGGCATGAACCATGATGACGATCCGGGTTTGTCGGCGAATGGATTGTTTGGCTGCGGTGATTCGGTTCGGTAAGGGGATGCGACGATCGCGGGCCGGATTGCCCGTTTTACGCCAGTTCATTGGATTCGGATGTCACACGCCGGCTCGGCAGCACCACGAAACTCCATGCTGTTGAATGTTCAGCGGCCGATCGTTCTCCGCCGGCGTGCCCATCGTGAACACCGCATGGCGTTTCAACCGGTGGTCACGGCCGAACATTCACGACGACCGTCAGAATCGTTCCCAGCGATACAGACCCCGGCGACACAATTCCACGGCGACACAACCACAGGATGCGTTCGCGTTTCGGCGATTCGATCCTGCTGTAGCGATGTCCTCTCCTACAAGGGACGGATCCCGACGGTCTTCTGTTCACCGGACGGCGAAAACCAAACCAATCCATGCGACATTCGGCCGCAGGACGGGTGTCGGCTTTCTGACAACTTCCAAAACGCTCACCCCCTGGTCTCATTCGGCTCAGTTTTGGAGATCTTGGGTTCGAGGTGAGACTCCATGGATCAGGCGGGGAGGACCGAAGGTGCGGGCAACCGCAGCCCTATCGCGGCACAGGTGACCTGCCTGAAGAGGGACCGTGTTCGAAAAATTAAAAATCCGCCATTTTCGCGGCCGGAAGCGAAGAATCGGGCACAAATCGCGGGGATTCTGGTCCGTGGAGATACTTTTCCGGGTTTGTCAAGTCCGTTTTGCTTGACGTTTTGCTTGCGTGTCGTAGAGTGGAAGTGAACAGGACGCTGTGTTCAATAGGATTTTGCACGCAGACCGCGAACATTCGGGCTCGGATCCAGCAGGTTTTGGATTCACCGCCCAATGATTCGCCTTACGATGCTCTGCCAGTTCTTTCCCTCCGAACCCAACAGCGATCACCGGAGTAAATGAATTGACCGGGTAACAAGGAATGAGTTGAAATGTTGGTTCTATCACGAAAGAAAAACGAGAGCATCGTGATCAACAACGACATCAAAATTGTCGTCGTTGAGATCCGAGGCGATAAGGTTCGCCTGGGTATCGAGGCTCCCCGCGAGGTGCCGGTGCACCGCCGCGAAGTTTACGACGCGATCCAAAAAAGTATGGAAGCGGGCGACCCCACGGTCGAACCGTAAGCGTTTTCCGTTCTAGGGCGGCTTCGTCCCGCCATCTGATTTCGACGCGGACCGACGTTGCAAATGGCGTCGGCCGTCTCGATTGACCGCTCAGATCCTGTGCACCACAAGCGGTCGGTCCATGATCGTTTCGGGGCCCCTTAATCCTGCCGATTTTTTCCCCTTAGCCTTCGCCGAAGGATGGTTTCCCACGGGTGCCGATAATCCTTCGGACAACTTTCATAAATGGCAGCCGAGCGGCTTGACGAAATCGCGGGTTCTTGGTTTGATACCGCCCACGTCAGCCGAGGTAATGCCGTTTGCGTTTCCTGCGTGTTGACGCGTGGCTGATTCGTCTTCTTGACGAATTCCTGGGATTCAGGTGCAGAGATTCCGCGGCTTCGGCCGATTCGTTCTCTGACCTGGGCAATCAAAACGGCCCCTTCGTCTAGCGGTCTAGGACATCGCCCTTTCACGGCGGTAACACGGGTTCGAGTCCCGTAGGGGTCACTGCAATCGAAACCGCGATTCCGATTCGTTCGGGATCGCGTTTTTTTTTTGCGCCATTGCCGGGCGGCTCCCGTTTTCCAAAGCGTGCCCTCTCCACCACACGGCTTTCCCAACACTCGGCCGACTCCCTGTGACGTTCCGGATCACAGGAAATTCATGGGATCCCCCCACCTTCATGTGGTTGCCGATCCGCTATCCTTTCGCTCCCGCCGGCGAATGCACCGATCGATGCGGACGTTTCGGGCGTCAACGACGCGCGAGTGCAACGAACGACGCGTTCCCAGTGCCGGTCTTCTTGTTTCCCAGACTTCCTGAGTCCCTTTTCTTGATCCGGGAGATCACCCATGATCCGGTCAGCAACTCTGATCCTTGCCGGGCTGGTCGCCACAGTGATGGCCACCTCGACCGCCCGCGCCGCCGACGATACCCCAAACATTTTGGTGATCTTCGGCGACGACATCGGTCAAACCAACGTTTCCGCCTACACCCGCGGTTTGGTCGGTTACCAAACGCCCAACATCGACCGCATCGCCAAAGAAGGCATGCTGTTTACCGATTACTACGCCGAGCAAAGCTGCACGGCGGGTCGGTCCACCTTCATCACCGGCCAATGCACCTACCGAACAGGCTTGGCCAAAGTCGGCCTGCCCGGATCGCCGCTGGGATTGCAAGCCGAAGACGCAACGCTGGCCGAATTGCTGAAGCCGCACGGTTACGCCACCGGCCAATTCGGAAAGAACCACCTGGGTGACCGCGACGAATTTCTGCCGACCGCCCACGGCTTCGATGAATTCTTTGGCAACCTGTATCACCTGAACGCCGAGGAAGAACCAGAAAATCGCAACTACCCGACCGACCCGGAGTTTCGCAAAAAGTTTGGTCCGCGTGGCGTGATCAAATCCAGCGCCGACGGCAAGATCGAAGACACCGGCCCGCTGACCAAAAAGCGAATGGAAACCGTCGACGAAGAAACCTCCGCTGCCGCGATGGACTTCATCGAACGACAAGTCAAAGCGGACAAGCCGTTCCTTTGTTGGTGGAACGCGACACGAATGCACTTCCGCACTCACGTCAAAGAAGAAAATCGGGACGAACCCGGCCTGACATCGCGAACCGAATACGCGGACGGGATGATCGAACATGATCAACAGGTCGGCCAACTGTTGGACAAGCTGGACGAACTGGGCATCAGCGACAACACGATCGTCTTGTACACGACCGACAACGGCCCGCACAAAAACACGTGGCCCGATGCCGGCCTTAGCCCTTTCCGCAACGAGAAGAACAGCAACTGGGAAGGCGCCTTCCGCGTTCCCTGTGTGGTGCGTTGGCCCGGCAAGATCGAAGCGGGCAGCGTGTCCAATGAAATCGTCAGCGGCCTGGACTGGTTGCCCACCTTCATGGCGGCCGTCGGCGAAGATGACATTAAAGAAAAACTGCTCAACGGTCACCAAGCCGCTGGCAAAACGTTCAAAGTCCACTTGGACGGTTACAACATCTTGCCCTACCTGACAGGCAAGGAAGAACGATCGCCACGTAAAGACTTCTTCTACTTCAACGACGACGGCCAACTGGTCGCCATGCGTTTCGAAAATTGGAAACTGGTCTTTCTGGAGCAACGCGCACCGGGATTGCTGAAGGTCTGGGCCGAACCGTTCACCCAACTGCGGTTGCCCAAGATGTACGACTTGCGGGCCGACCCGTACGAACAAGCCGACATCACGTCCAACACGTATTACGACTGGTTGATCGACCACGCGTTTCTGCTGGTGCCGGCGCAAGCTTACGCGGGCAAATTCATCGAGACGTTTGCGGAATTCCCGCCACGCCAAAAACCCGCCAGCTTCAATCTGGAAGAGGTGATGCAACAGCTGCAAGAAAGCAGCAATCACTGATCCCGCAACAGCGATCGGCTTGATTTCTACGTATCGCCGCCTTGCCCCGAACGCCCACGCCCTTCAGCGCGAGACGTCGGCAAGGCGGCGTTTTTCGTTGGCAAGCCATGAATGCCCAAGACCGGCCTTTCCGCCCCTCTTTCACTTGCCCGCCGCCAGCGACACGACTAATTTGTATGACAATAAAACGCCCCGGTTGATCCCCACCGCCTCCACCGTCCCAAGGCAACGATCCGATGTTTGTCCTGCGTGTTTACGCCGCTGTGCTGCTGACTTGCCTGCTGATCGATTACCGTCCTATCGTCGCTGCCGATGACGATGGATTGGTTCTGATCGAAACCGAATCGTTCGCCGAAACAGGCGGTTGGGTGGTCGACCAACAGTTCATGGACCAAATGGGATCGCCGTATTTGTTGGCCCACGGACTGGGCGAACCCGTCGCCGATGCCGTGACCAAGATCACGTTTCCCGCGGCGGGATCGTACCGCGTGTGGGTGCGGACACGTGATTGGGTGGCTCCCTGGAACGCGCCCGGTGCGCCCGGGCGTTTCAAAATCTCATTCGACAACGAACCGGTCGACACCGTGTTCGGGACTGAGGGCGCCGCATGGCACTGGCAAGACGGTGGCGAAGTTCAACTGAACGATCGAGTTGAAATCCGGCTTCACGATTTGGCAGGATTCGACGGACGATGCGACGCCATCCTGTTGTCCGCCGATCCGGATTTTGTACCGCCCGATGACGGCGATGCGCTGCGTCGGTTGCGAAGCCGACTGTTGGGCTGGGATCAAGATCCGATCGATGCGGGAACCTATGACTTGGTCGTTGTCGGCGGCGGCTTTGCCGGGTCGTGTGCCGCGATCGCCGCGGCGCGACTGGACTTGTCGGTCGCTTTGATTCAAGACCGACCGGTGCTGGGCGGCAACGGCAGCAGCGAAGTTCGAGTATGGCCCGAAGGCGAATCCCGTGTCGAACCCTATCCCGAAGTCGGCCGGGTCGTCGACGAACTGTCGCCCAGCGCTAGTATCAAATTGCATCCGGATCCGAAGGGGCCGCTGGCATTCGACGACCGCCACAAAACCCAATTGGCGATGGCGGAATCGAACTTGGACTTGTTCCTGCAGCATCGCGTCAACGCCGCCGAACATGACAACAATCACATCGTCAGCGTCACGGCCCAGCACACACGCTCGGGGCAACGAAAACGTTTCACCGCCCGGTGGTTCCTGGATTCCACCGGCGACGGCGTCTTGGGTGCGCTGGTCGGCGCAGACTATGAATACGCCGCCCAAGGTCACATGGGGACGACGAACCTGTGGAGCATCGGTGAAACGACGGCCAATGAACACCAGATTCGCTGTCTGTGCGACGACGACGATCCGCTGTCGATCAACTTCGTCGCCTCCCAAGCCGCCCAGCCGTTCCCGCGTTGCCCGTGGGCCGTCGACATGTCGCAGATCGCGTTTCCTGGACGCGACGGCAAAGCCGCTTTCGGTGCGCCGGGCATCAACCAACTTGGCAACTGGTTTTGGGAATCAGGATTCAACAAAGACATCATCGAAGACGGCGAATGGATTCGCGACCTGAACCTGCGTGCGATGTTCGGTGCTTGGGACACGCTGAAGAACATCGATGGCAAGTATCCAAACCACCGTCTGAAGTGGGCCGCCTTTATCGGAGGCAAACGAGAATCCCGGCGTCTGATGGGCGACGTGGTTTTGACGGCCAATGACTTTCGTGACAAAACAGTTTTCGAAGACGCCGCATTCCCCTGCAGCTGGCACATCGACATCCACTCGCCTCACCCGGAATATTTCGAATCCGACAGCGGTGATGCTTATTTCTCCACGTTCACCCGCGGCAAAGAGTTTCGTTATCAAGGCCCGTATTGGGCACCGTATCGATGCTTATACAGCCGCAACATCGACAACCTGTTCATGGCGGGACGCGACATCAGCGTCTCGCAATCCGGTTTGGGCCCGGTACGGGTGATGCGGACCGGCGGCGTGATGGGAGAAATTGTTGCGATGGCCGCGTCGATCTGCAAAGCCCATGACTGTACACCGCGGGATGTCTACCAAAGCCATCTGGACGAATTGAAACAATGCATGACCCAGGGTATCCCCGCGCACGACTGACCCGCGTAAAACACTGATCTAGAGTGCCTCCCGCCTCCGCCTGCTCCCCGCCTACCTGCCTACCCGCCCACCTGCCTACCTGCCTACCCGCCTACCCGCCCACCTGCCCACCTGCCCACCTGCCCACCTGCCCACCTGCCCACCTGCCCACCTGCCTACCTGCCTACCTGCCTACCTGCCTACCCGCCCACCTACCAACCACCATGCCACATTCACCGTCTCGCATCGTCCAATCCGCGATCCTGATCACACTTCTGGCCGTCACATCCGGCAATGCACAATCAGCCTCGCCAATCCAGCCGCCGAATCCCACGGAACTTCGCGTCATCTATTCCACCGGCTTTGAAGACGCCGACTGGCTGAGCGATTGGAACGACGTCGGTCATCGCCAGAACATGCAATGCGTTGATTCGTCGGATCGTTCCGACGTCCCGTCACCAAGTGGCGACGGTCGGTCGACCGGCAAAGTCTTACAAGTCACTGTGGCGAAAGACGGCCACTACGGTTGTGCTCCTCAGCTGATGTTCCAGCGGCATCTGGGATCGCTTCCGGACGAGGTCTATGCCAGCTATGACGTTTGTTTTGCCGACAACTTTTCCGGCTACGGCGGCAAAGCACCGGGGTGGAGCGGCATTGAAAGCGTTGGCTGGGGCGGCAAACCATCGGACGGCATCAACGGTTGGTCCGCACGTGGCGGCATCCATACCAACGATGATGGAACGTTGGGTCTGTCTTACTACACGTACCATGCTCGCATGCGTGGCAAGTACGGCGATTCATTTCGCTGGACCGGTCCCGCAGCCGCGATCAAGACCGGACGTTGGTACCACATCGACCAGTACTGCAAGATCAACACGCCGGGCCGACCTGATGGTGTCTTGCGAGCATGGGTCGACGGCGAACTCGTCTTGGATAAGACCGATGTTCAAATGCGAAACACCAATCAACTGGGTTTAAAATCGTATTGGCTGAACTACTACTACGGCGGCAAAGGCGTCTCCGCTCACGAACGTCACGTGTATCTGGATAACCTTACGCTGATGACGCCGAAACGATAGACAGCCCAGGTCCCCACGGATCCAGCCGACAATCAGTCCTGCATCTCTGCCATAGCTTCGGCAAACCCTTTGCCGATTTGCAACATGATTTTGGCGGATCCCAAATAGTGGTATTCCGCGTTGGAAACACCAGTGGACAGAATTTGCCACTCCGCTTCGGTGAATTCGTCTTTTCGCAACCGATCCCGCATCGCCGACTCTTCTTGGCGAGTCATTTTCTGTTCTTTCTTCAGCGTGCGAATCTTCTGACCGATCTGGTTGTCTCGGGTGCGAAGCTCGGCCAATTCCTGATCCCAGTAGTTCTCCGTCAACACCGCCCGCACGTTGCCCTGAAACTCGGGCGACTCGGCTGGCGTCGCCATCGCGTGACGAAAATTTTGGTGCACGCCGCGGATGCGGTTTTGTTGTGTCGTGTACAGAGCCGTCGGGCCGTTGACGCCCATCACACCGATCACGATCGGTAGCCCCGGAGCGTCAAGATCGTGCCGGACGTCGCGAATGAAGTGGCCCAACAGTTCGCTGTATTTCGCATAGCCACCCGGCTGATCACGATCGGGGTAAGTCCCCGAATCGACCATGTCATTCCACCCTTGAAACCAAACCAGCCCGGCCAATTCATATCCCGCACTGGAGTCATAATCGGGATAGACACGTCCAATGTCCGACAGAGTGCGCCGCACATGTTCGATCATCAAACGATAGTACCGACCGGTGGCCTCTCGTTTCTCGGTACGAATGCTTTCCACGTCTTTGCCCTGTTGTTCGAAACGTTGGATCTGGTGGGATTGAAAGACGTAGGGGCCGGCGCTGGGCGGCCGAAAATCCGTATGGAGGCTTTTGCCGCCCCAGGACGTTTTGACCAGCAAGACGGGTTCATCTAGCAATTCATGGATCGCGATCCCAAACATTAACTCCGGACCGATCTTTTGATCATTCGCCCCGAAGCCCGTCGTCAGCGGTCCATGCTTTTCACCCGAATTGGACAATGAACTGATCCATACGTCATCGACAACTTTTGGCCGTCCCTCTGCGTCTTGAACCTTGGCAAGCAGCGGTGCGGTTGCCGGATCCATCCCGACATGCTCCAGCGTCTCGACATTCGCATGCCCCTGCATGTTGGACTGGCCCACCAAGACAAAGACTTTCAATGGCTTTGATTGGTCAGCATGGACCGCATCATGGAAAAACGATCCTGCAACGAACAAACAGGTCACGATGGCGGTCGGAGCGGAAAGAAACGCGTGCGTTTTCATTAGCTTGATCAACTTGGCGATGGGTGAAGCGGAACTGACACCACTCTGCTCGGCACAAACAGACGAACGACCCTACAGACTAACGACTCGGCGCACGACAGAAGCCTCGGCAACTCGCCAAGCTCTCTACACCAGTGATTCGACTTTCCCGTGATGCCTGGTGGGTACCGACAATTTCAATGGTCGCGAAACACTGCCGAATGCCAAATCGCAAACGGCCCGACAGTTCATTGATCACGAGCCACACCTGGCCCGGTTACGATGTACTCCCGCGTTTTGTCCAACGGCATCGCCGTTCGCTTCTCGACAGCATCCACGATCCCATTCCCACCATGAACATCCCCGCTTTCCCGCGTCCTATTCGTGTTTTCCACCCAGGTTTGAACTCCCAACAGTTTCGAAACCTGTGGCGCATCGCCCTCTTATTCTGGCTGATCGCCGTGTCGGCGGGGCTGACGACGACCGGCCGCATCGCCGCGTCTGAATCACCCAATGTCGTGGTCATCTTTGCGGACGACTTGGGATATGGGGACGTCAGCTGCTATGGCGCGACCAAAATCAAAACACCGAACATGGACCGATTGGCGGCCGAAGGCATTCGTTTGACCGACGCACATTCCGCTGCTTCGCTTTGTTCCCCATCACGCTACGGATTGCTGACCGGTCGATCCCCGTGGCGATTGCATAAAAAGGGAAACGGCTATCGGCTCAGCTCCGACCAGATGAACATCGCCGCATTCTTAAAAGAATCTGGCTACACATCCGCGGCGATCGGCAAATGGCACTTGGGTTACAGCAAGGACTGGAACCGCTTGCCCATCACCGGACCACTGGAAGTCGGATTCGACTACCACTTTGGCGTGCCATCGAACCACAATGATTCCACACGGGCGTTCATCGAAAACCATGACCTGGTCGGTCGTAAACCGGGGCAGCCTTACCGGATCGTCAAAGGCCAAGACTTTCCCGACGGCTTGGAATCACCACGTGTTGAAGACCAAGTCGACACCACGCTGACCCGAAAAGCCATCGACTTCATCCGGCGCAATGCACAACGGCCATTCTTTCTGTACTTCACCCCCTGTGCGCCACACACGCACGTGACGCCGGCCGCACAGTTTCGCGGTACCAGCAAAGCCGGCTTGTTTGGTGATCACGTCCAGGAATTGGACGCTCATGTCGGCGAGATCTTGGACACGCTGGATGACCTGGGGATTGCCCAGAACACATTGGTGATCTTCACCAGCGACAACGGTTCCACCCCAAAGGATTTCAAGGGCACCCAGAACGTTCACTTGAACTTGGCCGACGACTCGGGCGAGGTGCGCCGGAAATTCAAAACTGCCAAGGCCGATGCCAAGAAGATGGGGCACGTGACCAACGGACCTTGGCGTGACGGCAAAGGCTACTCCTACGAAGGTGGCCACCGCATTCCCTTCATCGCTCGATGGCCGGGAATGATCACGCCGGGAACCACGTCCGACAAAACCATCAACTTGACCGACGTCTTTGCCACCATCGCCGATGTGGTCGATCGAGACCTTCCCGCCGACGCCGCCGAAGATTCCATCAGTGCGTTGCCGCTATTGCTGGGACAACGGACCGAGATCCCACATCGCGAAGCGGTGTTCATTCTGGGTAACGGCAAGGACAGCGCCGTGGCCGTTTGCACGGGCACTTGGAAGCTGATCTATCGTTACGGCAGCGACGAAGACCGTGGTCACGAACTGTATGACTTGTCCAAAGACCCCAGCGAAAGCCACGACGTCGCCCAGCAGTATCCGGAAATCGTCGAACGCTTGGCCGACGCCTATCGATCCGCCGAAAACGCTGGCCGCACTCGCCCCTAGCACCACCGCCCGCCATCGGTCCGTACGCGGTGCTATCTTGGAAAGCTACCGTCGATCCGCGCGCCAAACGCCGGCATCCGCCATCGCACCGTTCGACACGCACCGCCATATCGTCATTCCATGAACCGCGGCACCCTCCAGGAACCATCGACGCATCCATCGTTGTTGGATCGAGCCCGATTGGGTGATGAAGAAGGATGGCACACGCTGGTCCAGGTGTATGGCCCGATCGTTTATCGCTGGATTCGACGCTGCGGGGTCCAATCGGCAGACGCGGCCGATGTGATGCAAGACACGTTTCTGTCAGTCGCCAAGGCTCTTCCCGAATTCGATCTGGACCGCTCCGGCGCCACCTTTCGTGGTTGGCTGTGGACGATCGCACGCAACAAGCTTCGGGATCGACAACGCGCCGATCAACGAGCGCCGATCTTCTTGGACGATGCAGACTTGCGATGGTCCGAGCAAGCCGATGACAATCCTCCCAGCGAACTAGCCGACGATATCCAGTCGATTCAAAAACGCTTGCTGCAAGTCCTCCGGCACTCGACCGATCCCAAGACCTGGCAAATGTTTTGGCGTACTGCCGTCGAAGGCTGTGACCCGGCGATCGTGGCAAAAGAAATGTGCGTCAGTCGCTGGACCGTTTACAAAGCTCGCGCCCGTGTGCTGCAGCGGCTGAGAAAAGAATTGGAAGAATTTTCTTGCTGAGGGTGTCCAATCCAGATCCGAATCATCGTTGCATGGTTGTCCGATCGCCCTCTCGCACCGAAAGCCTGCCATGATCGCCACCCGCACCGATTGCCCGTCGCTGGACGTCCTGACTCGTTTGATCGATGGGAACTGTTCCCAAGACGAATTTGAATCTGCGGCACAGCACGTCGATCAATGCGAACACTGCCAATCGCGGCTTCCGGGTTCGGTTTCGAAAACGAATGGCCTTACCAATATGGATTCCGATGAAGATTCCATCTTTGGTGAATCCGCCTGCCAGTTCGCCATCGCACGATTGATGTCCACCGGCGTCCAGCGTCCGATGGAAGTTCCATTGGAACAAATCGGGCCGTATGAAATCCTTGAACCACTGGGCCAAGGTGGCATGGGGATGGTGTGTTTGGCACGCCACAACCGTTTGAAACGACGTTGCGCGATCAAGTTCCTGCCGCCACATCGTGTTACCGAACCAGGCTGGCTGGATCGATTCGATCGTGAAATGACCACGGTTGCCGCGCTAGAACACCCCGGCATTGTTCGCGCGACCGATGCGGGCACGGATTCCGGTTGGCACTATCTGGTCATGGAATATTTGCAGGGAATGGATGTCGGCCGCGTGGCCCACCGATTGCGAAAGATTCCCATCGCGGATGCTTGCGAAATCGCGCGTCAAACCGCCATCGCCTTGGCCCACGTTCACGACCACGGTCTGATTCATCGCGACATCAAGCCGTCCAACGTGATGCTGACCCGTGGCGGGACCGTCAAACTTCTGGACTTGGGGTTGGTGCTTGCCGGCGATGATCCGTTGGCCGCCGATGATCGACTGACGACGGTCGGACATCTGATGGGGACGCTGCCCGCGATGTCGCCGGAACAGTTGCTGGACAGTCGAAACGTCCATGCCGCTTCGGACATCTATTCGCTGGGCGCAACCCTGTATCGTCTGATCGCAGGTCGCTGGCCGCACGCGGGTGACGCCGGCTTGGCCGCCCGAGTGTTGGCGATCACGGGCGAATCGGGGCGATCCATCCCGACGCCACTAAGCGATTTCGATCCGACGGTCGACGCCGAACTGGAACGCTTTGTCAGCCGAATGATGCATCGCCAACCGGATCAACGACCGGATGCATCTGCGGTGGCCGAACGACTTTCATCATGGTCGGTCGATGCGGATCTGAAAGCGTTGCTGCGGCGTGCGGAATCGACGCCAGTGCCAGACGCACCGGTCATCCCCACCTTCCCCCCGCTAAACAATCCGGCTGCACCGCCGCCGGTCAATCCCCGCAATCGGATGCCCGCTTGGCTCGGGCCACTCGGATGGTTCGCGGCAGCCGTCTTGCTGGCAACGGTCGTGATTCAAATCAAAACCGATCGTGGCCTTGTCACGGTCACCACAGACGGGAAAGACACCAGCGTCTCGGTACAGGAAGACACCATCCCAGGAAGCGAATCGGCGACTCAACCGCACAATCAAAAACCAGTCGCGTCGGCCGACAACCCGACCCATAAGAAAATCTATCTGGGCGAAGACCTCGATCATTGGTTGGGTGTTTTTCGTCAGGAACAACAAATCGAACGCATCGGACAAGCCATGCGTGCGGTCGAATTGCTTTCACGCGACACGCCAAAACGTGCGGAAGCAGCAAGAGTCACGCTGCAAATGGCCAACGAACACGGCTCGCTGCTGATCGAGGACAATCCCGATCAAAGCGGCAACGTCAACCTGATCGGTGGCCTCCCTTCGCCGTCTTCGCGATTCATGGGCTATCTCACCCAAACGTTTCCCCACTACCTTCCATCGCCAGGCCTTGCCGCACTGGAAGAATCGTTGGTCGAAGGAAACGAAAAAGCCAAGATCGCTGCAATCCTGCTTCTCAAGCACTTCGTCACCGGCGTGTATGTCAACACGCGTTACCCAGAACGCCAGGATTCTGCCGCGGCTTACCTGAGCCGACTTGGCGAGACGGAGCAGGGAAGATCGCAAGTGGAAGGCCTTCTGCGAGTACTTGGCAAAGCGTCCAACGATCTTCAACCCATCGCTTCGCAAAGTGACCGTCAAAGTCGCGTCTCCTATACGACAATCGACCAAGCCTATGACGCGCGGCACTACGCCTGGGAAACCGCAGTACGAATCACGGGCCAAGGCGGACCGCACATCGAACCTCCCACCTGGATCGCAGACTATGTGATCGAGCGTGCCGGGGAATCCATCACCGAATACCAACGGCGTGAGCTTGATCCCGAAACGAACACGACACGTTGGTCCTATGAAAACTCGTTCGGCTTCGGCGGTTTCGGAGGCGGAGGGATGCAAACGCAAACCAGCCCAACCGCTCCCGACTGGCTGATGCCCCGAGAATTGTTTGCAGCCGCAGTCGAACTGCAGCGAGAAGGCCGGTTGGAGATGCCAACGGATTTCATGGCCGAAACCCTGACACACCCTAGTTTCAGTTGGTACTCCACCGATGGCATGTCGCTGCAGGATGTGGCAAAGGCGATGAAAGAGATCGACGACAATGCGTACGCTCGGATCACCTACCATTTGGATCGCCTCTTCCGCGAGATCGACCACCAATTCCAAGACTCCAACAATGCGGAATACGTCCGCACACTGACCTTCCTAAAACCTCGCCTGGAAGAAGGACTGGCCGAAATCTACACGGCACACGTCGACCAACCGAAATCAGCACAACAGCGTTTGGAGGACTTGATGCTCGCCATCCCCGAGTTGCAGTCGTTTGGCCAAAACACCAATCCCGACCTGTCCATCTTCATAAGCATGGTACGGGCTCTGGACAGTCGGGCGGATTGACGCAGATCCATCGGATCGCAGTGTGTTTGTCAGCATGCGAATCGGTCACCGATAGAATGCCAGTGGACGCTTCGCGGCGACCATCGCTGGAATACGTCGCGTCTCCCCCGCTCACAAAATTTGACGATAGGAATGTTCGGTTCCCAAACGAACGGCCTATCGGAATCTTAATCCGGAATTGCAGACCATGAGATCGTTCGCGACCGCCTGTTGCATTCTGTGCCTTTGCCTTGTTCCCACCATCGGACAGGCAATCGAAGTCACCAGCCCGGATGGTCTGCTTCGGGCCGAATTCGTGTTGGAATCCGGCGTTCCCAGATGGACGCTTTTCTATGGCGGGCAACAGCGGTTGGAGTCCGGTCGATTGGGGCTTGGCATTGCCGGTGACGAACTTGGCATGCTGGAGCAGGTTTCTGCGTCGGTCAACGAACAGAACGAAGCGGTTAAGACAACGTGGGGAAAATTCGCCCAATATCAAAACCACTATCGACAATTGGATTGGAAGCTTCGTGAATTGTCCGGTGATGGTCGTGAGATCCAGGTGATCGCAAGGGTTTTCAACAGCGGTATCGGAATACGCTACGCCTTCGGGCGGGGTTGGGATTCGTCCATTGACATCCGCGACGACCTGACGGAGTTTCGATTCACCAAAGACGACATCGGCTGGGCCCACAACCGCGAACACGATCCGGTCGGGCCCCAACCGCTCCGCAAATTTCATCAAGCGAAGACATCTTTGATCCCGCTGGTCGTGCGATGTTCCGATGGCGTGCATCTGTCAGTCGTCGAGGCGGCGATTTACGACCATGCCCCCTTCACCCTGACAGCACTGCCATCGAATGTGCACGGTTTTCGAGCGCGCATGGCACCGTCCAAAATCACCCGTGATACCGCCACGTCCTGGCGTGTCGTGCTGGTCGGTCGCAGCGCCGGCGACTTGCTGGTTTCCCCCGTTTTGTTTTGCCTCAATCCGCCCTGCAAGATTTCGGATACATCATGGATCAAACCAGGATTGGCCATGTGGGATTGGCGGGCATGGGGCGCGAAAGTCGACGACGGGTTCACCTACGGGCTGGACATGCCCAGTTGGCGCCGATTCATCGATTTCGCATCACGGTGTGGCGTGTCATATCTGGTGCTGGACGCGGGATGGTACGGATTGGAGTTCAAGAAGGACTCGGATCCAAAAACCAGTCGTAATTACTTGCTGGTCCAGCCCGATCCGGATTCGCCGCGACTGGTTCCCAAGCCTGCTCCAGCGGATTGGCAGGATCCCATCGACATCCCCGAATTGATTCGATACGCACGCGAAAAGAATGTCGGAATTCTGTTGTACTTCAACGACCTGGCCCGCGATCACGGTTCGTTTGAAGAAACACTGGCCTTGTATCGGCAATGGGGCGCCGCCGGCATCAAGTACGGGTTCATGAAAGGCGATGGGCAACAAAAGGTGTTGAAGACCCGACAGATCGTTCAGCTTTGTGCGAAGTATCAGCTGTTGTGTGACTTCCATGACGGCCCCGTGCCCCCCTCGGGTGATCGTCGCACATGGCCGAATTATGTCTCACGTGAATTTTGCCATGCCCAATCGGACGCCATGCGTTCGTTCACGCCATCCACGTTTTGCGAACAAGTCTTTGTGAACATGGTTGCCGGCCCCTTGGACATGTGCAACGGCCTATTCACCTTGAACAATCCGGCGCAGGACCGCCCCAAGATCTTCGAAAACGTTCCCAGCACCGTAGTCGCCGAAACCGCAAGAACCCTCATTGTCTTCTCGGGACTTTCCTTTTTGCCGGACTGTCCCGAAGCCTATGAATCGAAGGCTGACCTCTTTCAGTTCCTCGGTCAGCTGCCCATGACCTGGGACGAAACACGGATCTTGGACGGCGAAATCGGAGAATACATTGTTTCGGCTCGCCGCTCGGGATCCGAATGGTTCATTGGTTCGGCGACCAACGAAGAATCACGCACCCTTGAAATCAAATTGGATTTCTTGGATCCCGACACGAGCTACCAAGTCACCTTGTACGAAGACGCGGACGACGCGCATTACCTGCACCGCCGCGAGGACTACCAAGTCCGCCAGACCACCGCACACCGCGGCGACGTCCTACACGCAAAGCTCGCCCCCGGCGGCGGCCACTGCATCCACCTCACCCGATCCCCTTAAAGGGGTCAGGCCTCTTTGTTTGTTCATTTGAGAAAACACCGGAGGGCGGCCATGCAGTTTGATTCCGAATCGACGCCGGGATTCGCGATCGGGCGGATCGCCTATCTGATGCGAATCCGGATGGAAGCGGTGCTCAAGCAAGCCGAATGGCCATTTACACCAGACGAAACTCAAACCCTGATCACGTTGGCTGATATGGGCGAACCGCTGAGCATGAACGATTTGGCATCGCGAATGGTTCGTACCCCGACGACCGTCAAGCGGCAGCTAGACCGCCTGGTCGATCACAAGTTCATCAAGCGAAGCGTATCGCCCAAAAATGCTCGGATCTTGATGGTCGGTTTGACCTCTCGTGGCGAAAAGAAACTGCGAACCGAGCTGCCGTTGCTCGATGATCTTCGCAAAAGCGCTCTGCAAGTCATCACCAAAACGCAGGTGGCCGAGATACAGAAGGTGCTTCAGAAGATGCAATCCAACCTCGCGAACCACGCATTGAAAGACTGATCGGATTGAAAGACTGATCGGATTGAAAGACTGATCGCATTGAAAGACTGATCAAGTGGCCCCGAACGACCTTCCCTTCGCTGCACCCAAGTGGTGTTCCTGCGACTTTTCTGCCTCACCCCGCCTGGCCAATCGGATCCATCCCATTGCGTTTGGCGACATGAAGGATGCCCGAATGACGGAGACTTGCGTTGGCTGAAAAAACTCGATCCAAGATCATGCAAACGCTCACGCGATTTGGCATGCGGTCACTGTTCATTCCGCCGTTGGTCGCGGGTATCTTCGTCGCGATCTGGATCGTGGGGAACCGTCCGCAACCGCAACGGGAGGTCGCCGACGAAGCATCGCGAATGCTGCGTGTGATCGATGTTCCCGTGGTCGACGTCGTTCCACGCGTTGTTGGCTACGGCACCGCAACGCCCGGCGCAACGTGGCAGGCGGTGGCGGAGGTGGACGGCCGAATCGTGGAAGTCCATCCGGAGCTGGAATCAGGTTCGTTTGTCAACAAAGATCAGTTGCTGCTCAGGATCGATCCGACCGAATACGAGTACGCGGTCGCTCAACTGGAAGCCGAGATCGAACAAGCCAAAGCGTTGATCGACGAGCTGATACGAACCGAAGAGAACTTGAAAGCGTCAATAGCGATCGAACGCGAAGCGCTGAATGTGACTCAGCGTGAAATGGAACGCTTGCGACAACTGGCATCGCGAAGTGCCACGTCACAATCAGAATTGGACACACAACAACGGTCGATCTTTACTCAGCAGCAACGCCTGCAGGACCAAACCAGTGCGTTGAACTTGTTGCCCGCACGCAAACAAAGTCAAGAAGCCAACCTGGCACTCAAGCAAGCACAACTGGCTCAAGCGAAATTGGACCTCAAGCACACCGAGATCCGTGCTCCGTTTCACTGCCGATTGGGCACGGTCACGTTGGACGTCGACCAGTACGTCGGCACGGGCCAGACTCTATTCGAGGCCTACAACATCGATCTGGTCGAAGTCGAAGCCCAGGCTCCGATGCGTGAAGTGCGGCGGCTGATTCAGAACGATTCGCAAACGGCATCACTGGAAGAGTTCTCGATGCAGCGTGTGCGTGATGTCTTCAACGTCCGCGCCGTTGTTGAGATGGCATCGTCGGATATCCCCGCTCGCTGGGACGCACGGTTCATGCGTGTCCGTGAATCGCTGGACCTGCAAACTCGCAGTCTGAGCATGGTGGTCGGCGTGGATGATCCGTATGAACAAGTCATTCCCGGTATCCGACCGCCGCTACTGCAGGGTACGTATTGCCGCGTGACCCTGATCGGTCAACCTCGTCCGAACCAAGTCATCGTCCCGCGGCACACCGTTCACGACGGTCATGTCTATGTGTTGGACGACGAACAACGTTTGCGAAAACAGCCGGTCGAAGTCGCGTTCGTGCAAGGGGAGTTCGCCGTCATCCGCAGCGGCCTGTCCGGTGGCGAAACATTGATCGTGTCCGATCCGACGCCAGCCGTTGAAGGGATGTTGATCGATCCGGTCACCGACGATGAACTGCTCGACCGAGTGATCACTGACGCCAGTGGTGCCAACCTGGGTGTGCCGGTCGCAACAAACCATGGCGAAACCGGCAACACCGGAGACGGCGATGATTGATCAATTCGCTCGCCATCCAACGTTGGCCAATCTGTTGATGTTGTTGTTCATCATCGCGGGCCTGTTCGCGCTTCCCAAATTGGAACGCGAGACGTTTCCGGAGTTCACCGCGACGGAAATCCAAATTCAGATCTTGTACCGCGGTGCGACGGCAGAGGAAGTCGAAGAGGCGGTTTGCCAACGAGTCGAAGACGCGATCGACGGCGTTGAAAACGTTAAAGAAGTCCGCTCCGATTCCCAGGAAGGCGTCGCGGTGATCACGGTCGAAATGCGGGACGGTGCCGACATTTCGATCTTCCAAGACGACATTGAATCCGAAGTCGAAGCGATCACGGAGTTTCCGGTCGACGTCGAAGATCCCGTCATCACGCAACTCGGACGCACCGAAGCGGTGATGGTTTTGCTGGTCACCGGCCCGATGCCAACGGGCGACTTGAAGATCTACTGCGAAAACCTAAAGGACCGCTTGCAACAGGTGCCGCAAGTGTCGCTGGTCGAACTGGGCGGATTTTCCGATCGCCAGCTTCGCGTCGAGCTGTCCGAAGAAGCGCTGCGACGTTACAGCTTGACCGCGGCCGACGTGGCCCGAGTCATCGCACGTCAGGGCATCGACATTCCGGCCGGTGCGTTGGAAACACGCGACAACGAAGTCCTGCTGCGTTTTGTGGAACAGCGTCGCACGCCGGAGGAGCTCGAGGACCTGATTATCAAAGGCACGCGTGGCGGAGCAGAGATTCGCTTGCGTGATCTCGGCCAAGTCGTCGATTTGTTCGAAGACGAAGAAGTCAAAAGCTTGCTGGGCAACGAGCGGGCCGGTGTATTGCGGATCGAAAAAACAAAAACGCAAGACGCGATCCGCGTGACCACGGCGGTCAACGAATTCTTGAAAGCCGAACGCCAGCGTCAACCGAACGTGAACATCGCCGTCGTCAACGACATGTCGACGTTGATCCGCGATCGCTTGCGGTTGGTTCTGAAGAACGCGGTGCAGGGGATCATCCTGGTGTTCTGTACGCTGTGGATGTTCTTCAACCTGCGGATGTCGTTCTGGGTCGTGATGAGTCTTCCGGTCTCGTTCCTTGGTGCGTTGTTCTTGATGCCGATGCTGGGGCTGACCATCAACATGATCACGTTGGTCGCGATGCTGTTGGCAACGGGAATCTTGATGGACGACGGGATCGTCATTTCCGAGAACATTGCCCGGCATCTTGGCATGGGCAAACCAGCGATGCAGGCCGCGGTCGATGGCGTCAAAGAGGTTGCCGGCGGTGTCGTTTCATCGTTCCTGACCACGATCTGCGTGCTCGGTCCGCTCGCGTCGCTGGCGGGTTTCATCGGGAAGGTGCTGCAGGTCATCCCGATGGTGTTGATCCTGGTGCTGGCGGTCAGTTTGATCGAAGCGTTCATCATTTTGCCCGCCCACCTTGGTCACTCGCTGGGACATTCGGGCTTGGAAAGGTCCGGCCGAATGCGTGGTGCGATCGACACCGTGTTGGACTGGCTGCGTGAATCGGTGATGGGGCGGTGCGTCGATGGGGCGATCCGTTGGCGTTACTTGTTCTTGGGAAGCCTGGCTGGCTTGTTCGTGGCATCGTTGGCCCTGGTCGTCAGCGGCATTGTTCCCTTTCAAGGCTTTCCCACGACCGAAGGCGAAATCGTCGAAGCCCGTATCTTGTTGCCTCAAGGCACGCCGATCGAGCGGACCGAAAAGATCGTCCAGCGGATCACGACTGGACTGGAAGAAGTCAACAAAGAATTCACGCCGGACCAACCCGACGGTCGCGAACTGGTTGAAACCGTTCAGGTGCAATTCGGAACCAACGCAGACGCGTTCGAATCGGGTTCGCACGTGGCAACCATCACGGCGGATTTATTGAGCCCCGAAAACCGATCGACTCGGATCGACGCGGTGGTTCAGGCGTGGCGTGAAGAGGTCGGTAACCTGCCCGATGCGATCAGTGTCACGTACGGCGAAGCGGCGTTTGGACCGGCGGGGCGACCGATCGAAATCCGCTTTCAAAGCGACAGTCTTCACGATGCAAAAGCGGCAGCGCAACAGGGCTTGGCGTTCTTTGATCAGTACGAAGGTGTCTATAACCTGACCGATGATTTGCGTCCGGGCAAACAGGAATATCGCATCCGTTTGGATGAGGGCGCCGTGGGACTGGGATTGGATGTGACCACGATCGCCGATCAAGTTCGCGCGGCGTTCCAAGGCACCGTCGCCGATGAAATCCAAGTCGGCACGGAGGCTTATGAAATCGAAGCCAGATTGAAAACGTCGGACCGAGACAGCCTGGCGGACTTTGCTGACTTTCATGTGGTCTTGACCGATGGCAGTCGCGTTCCTTTGTCGGCGGTTGCCAAAGTCGACGTGGCGACGGGTTGGTCTCGGATCGCGCGGCTGAACGGTCGTCGCACCGTGACGTTGATCGGCGAAGTCGACACGCGAGTGGCCAACACGGCGGCGCTGATGGGTTTGTTCCGTCGTAAAGCGATCCCCGAAATCGAAGAGCAACATCCCAACGTTCGCGTTCAGATTGAAGGTGAATCGCAAGAGTCAGCCGAAACGGGGAACTCCATGTTGCAAGCGTTCGTACTGGGCTTGATCGGTGTGTTCGCGATCCTGAGTTACCAGTTCGAAAGCTGGACGGAACCGCTGATCGTGATGGCAGCGATCCCAATGGCGTTGATCGGCGTGATTTGGGGACACCTGATCACGGGGAACTCGCTGTCGATCCCCAGCGTGTTGGGATTTGTGTCGCTGGCCGGCGTGGTCGTGAATGATTCCATTTTGTTGGTGCTGTTTCTTAAGCAAGAACGTGTCAAATTAAGCAAAGTGATCGAGTCGGCTCAACATGCCAGCCGACTTCGCTTCCGCGCGATCCTGCTGACCTCAGCCACAACGATCGCCGGTCTAACTCCGCTGTTGTTCGAAACCAGTCGCCAAGCTCAGGTGCTGATCCCGCTGGCCGTCAGCGTATGCTTCGGCCTGTTGGCATCCACGGTCCTTGTGTTGATCGCCATCCCTGCCGCCTATGTCGCGTTGGCCGATCTTGGATTGGTCGCCAAGATAGACGAAGCAAACTCTTCGCGTAGCAGTGTCTCTCCGAGACACTGACATCACGACAACCACAACAGCATCGGTCTCGGAGAGACCGAAGACGCATTAAGGGGACGGGGGTCTTTTCCATGACGCGGCCGCACTGGCACCGAAAATCCGCCTGACGCCTTTCGCTACACTGCAACTGCCGCGGGAACGACGCTTGGTCCGGCCTGCGATTTCTGTGATGTCCAGAACCACGACGGCACAAATTGGACGGGGGCGAATCGAAAAGGTAGAGTGCCCCCTGATAGATTGCAGCGTTCGCCGCATTCAATTCCCCACAGCGCCAGCCCATCGAAACATGAACCGATTCAACACGCTCTCTTTTAGCTGCTGTATCGCCTGCGTGTCAGCCGTCGTGTTCCCCCCATCGTTGACAAAAGCCGCGGGACCGCACGATCTGCCAGAAGGGTTCACCGAACTGAAGATAGGTGATCGGGCCCCCGAGTTTGAATTGCCCGGTGTGGATGGGAAAACTTATACGCTCGATGATTTCTCCCAGCCCGATGTCCTAATGGTCTACTTCACCGGGACACATTGCCCGACATCGCACGGTGTCGAACGACGCTTGCAGACCTTCCTAAAATCCATGCAGGGTCAAAGTTTCGGCTTCGTCGCGATCAATCCCAATCATTCGTCAGGTCTTCGGCCAGACGAGTTCGGACACACTCAGTACGACGAAACGTTTGAAGATTCTCGCCGATACGCCCACGACCTGGGCTGGGAGTTTCCATTTCTTTACGATGGCGAAAAACAGCTGACCGCCCGAGCCTATGGATGTTTGGCCACACCTCACGTTTTTATCTTCGATCAAAAACGCACACTGCGGTACAACGGACGGTTTGACGATTCACGTTTTCCGGATCCCGCGACGGTCAAGCATCACGACGCGATCAACGCCGTGAACGCGTTACTGGCCGGAAAACCCGTTCCCGTCGAAAAGACTCGCCCGCACGGTTGTTCAACCAAGTGGCGTGAACGCAGCGTTCATGTTGCCGAAGAAGAAGCGAAATGGCAGGCGGCTCAAGCCACGGTGCAGGAGATTGACGTCGATGCCGTCAAAGCATTGCGTCAAAACGGGAGTGGCAAAGTGCGTCTGTTCAACGTTTGGGCAACCTGGTGTGCCCCGTGCATGCAAGAAATGCCTGATCTTACGAAGATCGCCAGGAAATTCAGCCGCCGCGAGTTCGAGTTGATCACCATCAGCCTGGACGCTCCCGAAGACAAAGAAGACGTTGTCAAATTCTTGGGCAAAGTCCGCGCCGTGATGAGCGATAAGCTCCGCAAATCGGTGGAACAAGAAGGACGCACGACCAACAACTACATCTATGTCGGTGCCAGCACGGATGACCTTGCCGAAGCACTCGACCCCGAGTGGCCCGGGCCCGCACCTTATTCACTGTTGATCGATCAAGACGGCAACGTGATCTATCGCAAAGTCGGCGTTGTGGATCCAGAAAAACTCACCGATAAGATCCTTCAGACGCTAACTCATTTCCACAAGCCTTAGCCTCTGATGCCGCGATAAAGGGGACGGGGGTCTTTACCATAAAACGGCCGCGCGGACACTAAAAAAGACGCCTGACCCCTTTTCCTACGCGGGCGATTAGAGTGCTGTAGGGTCAGTAGCTACTGGCCGGTTCTTCTCGACTGTCCGGTGGGCATCAGATCTACTCCTTGCCTCAATCCGTCGCCATTCCGAGTATAAGCCTTCGATATCGGAATCAGAAGAAACATTTTCGAGACGGAGCAGGTCTTCCTCAGGGAATGAGTATCGAACTTTGGATTCCGTTCCACCAGCGAAATCGTCGCTTGTTTCAATCAGATGCAAGACACTATTTGATAGTCGGCGGTAGAAAAAGCGGTCATCGGGAGTCACTCCATCGGTTACGCTGACGATATAGGAACTATCGATGCTCATGGTGGTGTGATCGGTTTTCTCGGATGCCGCCGCTCCATCCGCAGTAAACCACCCGATCAAACGCCATTGACCGAGTAAGCTTTGTGCTTGATCTAATTGAGAAATGCGAGCTAGCCATGTGTCGCCGCGTTCGATCTTTACCTCATCGCCGGTGATTGTGAACTGCGAATCGGCGTCGTCGATTTCGATGACGTAGTCGCCCACCTTCAAACGCTTGGTCAATCCGGCGGAGGTGATCGTGAGTTCTTCTATGGTCTCGTCGTTTTGAATGATGCGGACCGGAATTTCCCCATCGCTGTTGGTTTCAATGCGGAGCGTGCCATTGTTGGTTTCGAGGTAGATGACGCCGCCGAGGAGGGCGAAGAATCCGAACGCGGCAAGGGCGATCAGCCAGCGGGCTATTGGCGGAAGGTGAGAAAGCTTTGGTAGTGGACGAGGCGACGAGTCCTTCGAACCACCCTTCGTGCTCGGAGCGGAGGGACTCGTCGCCTCGTCCACTACGGGCGGATCAACACGATCGGGACTTTGCAGATGAGCGTGCCAACTTTGCAGTAGGTCTGCGACATCGCCGGCTGATGTGAATCGCTTGTCGGGGGCTTTGGCTAGCAGACGACTAACGAACGCTTCGAGCCATTCAGGGACTTCGGCATTGACGCTACGCAATGGACGTGGATCGTCGTTGCCGATTCGATTGAGCACGCCCATGGTGGTTTCGGCTCGAAACGGGCTGCGTCCGGTTAGCATGAAATAGATCACGCTGCCGAGCGAAAATAGATCACTGCGGTGATCTATCGAATCACCGTGTGCTTGTTCGGGCGACATGTATTGGGGCGTGCCGGCGATGACACCACTGCGGGTCATGCTGGCGTCATCGACCGCGCGGGCCAAACCAAAGTCGGTAATCTGCACCCGCTCGACGCCGTTTTCGAGCAAGATGTTGGCCGGCTTGATGTCGCGATGCACCAGGCCTTGATCGTGAGCCGCCGCCAGTCCTTCGGCAATTTGTGATGCGATGCGAACGGTTTCGATAACCGACAGCGGACCATCAGCTTCGACGCGTTGTTGCAGACTTTGCCCTTCGACCACCGGCATGACCAGGTACGGCAAGCCTTCGTGTTGGTTGACGGTTTGGATTGGAACGACATGAGGATGCACGACGGCTGCGGCACTTTTGGCTTCACGTGAAAATCGTTTCTTGGCTGCCGCGCTGCTGGCCAGCTCTGGAGCCAGCACTTTCACCGCACACAAACGGTTGAGCGACGGATCAAACGCTCGCATGACGATACCCATCCCGCCACGACCGATGATCTCGCGAATCTCGTAGCGAGCAAAACGACCGATGGAGTTGGAATTGTCGGTTGGGTCGAGAAACGTAGCGGAAGGGCGCAAGCCCTCCGGTGCGTTGGTGATGATCGCTAATGCACCGGACGGCTCGCGCCGTTCCGACAATAAGTCATCGCCGAGCAATTCGCTCGCCTCGTTCCAATCAAAATCGGACTCAGCCAGCGATTCCAATTCGGCTTGGCAATCCTCGCAGCTTTCCAAGTGTGTCTGCATTTCGCTTCCACCTTCATCCTGGCCATCGAGGAACGCCCGCAACTGCTCTCGGTCATAGTGAAATCTCGCGATCATCTCGCCGCACCTCCTGTTTTAATTTTGCCATTACACGACACCGGGCCACGCGGATGCTGCCTTCGCTACGCGAAAGCTGCTTGGCCACATCCGCGATGGATTGATGTTTGATCGCGGTCAGCCAGAACGACTGCCACGTGCCATCGGAGAATTGATCGCGAATTCGCTCGCAAGCCAGACGCAACTGCTCGCGACGGACCTCGACGTCCCACAAACTACCGGTGTCCTCGCCAGCCGGCAGTTCGTTCAACTGTCGCTGAACTGCGGAATCCCCCGAACCGGTTCCGATGCTTGGCCGCCGCAGTCGATCGATCGCGACATCACGAGCCAGCTTGCGAAGCCAGCCGCGAAACGAGCCCTTCGCCGCCGGATCAAACTGCTCGACCTTTTGAGCCACAATCGCAAAAACTTCTTGACTGACGTCTTCCGCATCAGCGTGACGGAGCCCTCGAGCCCGAGCGACGCGGTAAACGACGTCGCGGTACAAACGCACGAACTCTTCCCAAGCTTGTTCGCAAGCCGGGTCAGCTAATCGACCGATCAGCGTCGGACGTGTTTCTGGACCGTGATTTTCGCTAGCCACGTGCAATCAATCATCTCCTTACCGACAACCCGAGTGAGCCCGGTGATTGTTACACAGAAAAGTAACCCAACAGCACGATCTGATAGAAAGACGGTGATTCTCAGCGAACTGCTCATCAAAACGCTTGACTTGTCTACGCTGCGCCGGCGGGGATGCCTACACCGGGCAGGCAATCAGTACTTTCGAGGGAAACGGGACATGGCGAAGCCGGAAACGACACCGCTGACGCAGGCGCAGCGTGAAATCATGGAGATCGTTTGGGACCAGGAGGTCACCGTCACGCAGGTGCGTGACCAATTGGCGGAGCGACGCGAGGTCGCTCGCAATACGATCCAAACGATGATTGTCCGCCTTGAAGAACGCGGTTGGCTGAAGCACCGGACTGAAGGCCGAACGTTCTGGTACTCGGCCAATCGACCTCGCACCGCTTCCCTCGGGGCGAAGGTTGCTCAGATGGTGGATCGACTGTTTGCCGGATCGCCCGAGGAGATGGTCACGGCCCTGATGGAGTATCGTGGGCTGACGGCCGACGAGGCCGACCGGATTCGCGAGATGATTGACGCTGCCGAAACAACGGCTCCGAAACAAAGCAAACGCAAAGCTGCCAAAAACGTGGAGGCAAGTCATGAACATCATGTCCGATCAATGGACCGTCTGGGTGGTCAACGTCTTGATCCATTCCACGGTGTTGACCGCCTTGTTGCTGATGGTCGCGGCGGTCTTCCGGCTTCGCGCCGGACTCAACAAAGGGGACGGGGGACTTTTTCATGAAACGGTCTCGCTAACACTAAAAAGACGCCTGACCCCTTTTCCTACGCCGGGTGGAGTGGGTTGCGTTGCAACCAATTCAATATGGAGGCGTTCGTTTGCTCCGGCAATTCTTGTTGGATCCAGTGACCACAATCCAGATGGGTCACGTCAACGTTGGGGACAAAGTCGACTAACGTTTCCGATTTGGGGATCGTGTCTCGATCGCCATAGATCATCAACGTCCGATGTTCAATCACTGGGTCCACATCGGCCAGCAGATGCCAGTTTCGATCAAGATTTCGATACCAATTGATCCCCCCTGAAAATCCGGATGCTTGGAATGAGTCGACAAAGACGGCCAGCTCATCATTGCTCATGATAGGATCACCGAATGGCTTTTCCGCCCTGGCAAGATTCATCATCTGCATGCCGGGTTCCGGCTCCCGTCGGGGAAGGTTTTTGCGATAGAGGTTTGCCAGGAACTGACGCGTGTTTTGTTCCAACACTGCGTCTGCGACTCCCGGTTTTCGATTGAAGTGGACGAAATAGTTGTCGGGTCCCAACAACTGTTCCATCAATTCAATCCAGGGGACCTGTCCACGTGCCTGATACGGCAAGGCCAAATTGATGATTTGCTTCACACGACGGGGGTGCAACATTGCCAATCCCCAAACCACCATCGCTCCCCAGTCGTGACCCACGAACGTGGCATCTTGGTACCCAAAGTGCTCAAGCAACCCAGCCAAGTCGGACGTCAAATGCCGAATGTCATATTCGGTGACCTCCGTAGGGGAAGATGATCTGCCGTAGCCGCGCTGATTGGGAACGATGACATGGTAGCCCGCGTCCACCAGGGCTGGTACTTGATGTCGCCAGGAGAATGCGAGTTCTGGCCATCCATGGCATAGCATGATTGGGTTTCCCGCGTTTTGCTGCCCAGCTTCAAAAACTTCGAGCTGGACGTCACCCAAATCGACAAGGGTGGCCTCGGGAAAATGGGTTTGCTTCAACATATCGAAACCTTGATCCGTTCGGAGTGCGTTAGATGGGTGAATTGTTCGTTGCCGAGCGTTGCACTTGGGCATTTCCTGCATGGCGTCATCGTCGAAAACAAGATGGCCGACAGTTCGCCGCCCCATGGCTCTTGTCGACCAACTTTACAGAGCGCTACTGACAGCCTACTGTCAGCGGTGCTGGAAGATTTCGAAAGATTGCTCATCAAGGAAAACAGCATTGCGCCGGGCGGATCGTCTATTCCGGATCGTTGAGTACCTGAAAGCTCGACGCGAAACGGTCACCGCAAAGGAACTTGGTGAGGAGTTGGAGGTCGGGGTCCGCACGATCTATCGCGACATCGCTGACCTCAAGGCCTCGGGCGTACCCCTGACCGGTGAAGCCGGCGTGGGCTACCTGCTGCGCCCGAACTATGTGGTTCGGCCGCTGTTGTTTGATGACGAAGAGCTGGATGCATTGGCCCTGGGCGCGCAGATGGTTCAAAGCTGGGCGGACCCGGCGATGGCTCAGGCGGCCAGACGTGCACTGGACCGGATCACCGCCGTCTTACCCGATTCGCTGGGCGACATGATTCGCGAGTCCACTTCGTACGCCTATCCGAGTTCGGGGAAGCCATCGCTGAAAATCGATTTTACGTCGCTAAGGCGCGCGATCCGCTCAAGACACGTGGTCGAGTTCGCGTATACCGATCACAACGGATCCGAAACCAAGCGTCACATACGGCCCCTAGCCATCATCTTCATCGCGCCCCACTGGATGGTGGCCGCATGGTGCGAACTGCGACGTGATTTTCGCCACTTTCGATTGGATCGAATGCAGTGCATGAACGTCCTGGATCGTCAATTCGAACACGAAGCGGGTAAAACGCTCGAAGACATGCGACAACGGGGCGAAACGGACTGATCCAGCCGGACCGGACCGCTGCACGCCTGGCTTGACTCGCTTCGATTCTTAAAGATCCCACCGGAAACCCGTTTCCTTTTCGGACACGTCCCAAAGCCGCTGCATGACCGCCTTGTCGTACGCGTGGGGGTGAAGCGTGCCCTTGCCGACAGGACCGACAAATTCTATGAACCCGGTTGGACCATAGAGAGCTCGTTGCTGGAGACCATCCTCGGTCGCGCACATCACTTCCGGCCAAGAACCTTTCTCGGCCGATTGCACGATCGGAGACAGTGACATGAGATAAAATGCGATCCGCGTCGCCAAATTGCCGCTAGTCGTGATCAGTGATGTCTTCGACGATCCGGGATGGCAGACAAACACTTTCACGTTGGTCCTGTTCGCTGCGGCCAGCCGATCCTGCAACTCGTAGGCAAACATCATCTGTGCCAGCTTGCTTTGCGAATAAGTTCTATTCTGGTGGTAGTTCTTGTCCCAGTTCATATCATCAAACTGGATCGTCTTGATCCCCATGTTGTAACCAAGACTGCTGACCACCACGATTCGTCCTTCGGTCTGTTCGATTCGTTCAAACAGCAAACCGCACAATAAGAAGTGTCCGTAGTGGTTGGTGCCCAGCATGCTTTCAAAACCGTCGTCGGTAAGCCTTTGTTTCGGCACCTGCGCGATGGCGGCGTTGCAAATCAACGCATCGATCCGTGGGAGGGAGGCCAGGACCTCCACCGCGGCATCCCGGACGCTGGCAAGCGAGGCGAGGTCCATGCGAATGAAGCCGACCTCGGCATCGGATCCGAACTCCGTTTTTAATTCCGCGATCGCCGCTTGCGACTTGTCGGACGAGCGGTTGAGCATCACCACATTGGCGTTCTTCGCCAACAAGGTTCGTGCCGCCTGAAATCCCGCACCCGAATTGGCGCCGGTGATGACGAACGTCTTGCCCGCCAGGGAGCCAAGGCGTTCCGGCGTCCACCCCTTCGGTCCGAATGTCGTGTCTGCCACCGTTCGCTCCTAAAAAAACTGCACCCGTTTTTTACTTACCGCTGGTCTCCTGTTTATCGACCACCGGTAGCCTTTTATGCAACCACTGGTACACTGTCAACAGAGACAACAGAATTCTTCCGGAAGAGGCGATTGGTGAGCCCGAGAAAGAAAACGTGGAAACGAGCCAGAAAACCGGAACAGAAGGCCGAGAGGATCGACGCGATCCTGGAAGCAGCCGGGGTACTGCTTGACGAGCAGGGTTTGGAAGGCACCGGGCTGAACGCGATCGCTAGGCAAGCCGGTTTGTCCAAACCCAACCTGTATGTTTACTTTGAAAGTCGCGAGGCAATCTTGCTTCAACTTCTGCTGAAGGAGTCCGTATCGTGGGCACGATCCTTCAAGCGGCGACTTGATCAAATCGAGAAATCGGGCGATGTCGATGCCGTCGCCACCGCGTTTGCCGACTCTCTTGCGCGTCGACGCCGATTCTGCACGTTGTCCGCATCATTGGCATCAGTTTTCGAGCACAATGTCGGCCCGGAGACGGTGGCCCAGTTCAAGCGGGAGTTCCTGGCAATCGTGCAACCGTGCGTTGCCGCTTTGTCCGAAGCTCTTCCTGATCTGAACGATGAAGAATCCTCGCGGGCACTGGCAATGCTCGTGATGTCAGCCACCGGAATGTGGGCCCACTGCCATCCCTCGGCATCGGTCAAGGCTGTTCTCAAGCAACCGGAGTTTCAGCAAATCAAGTTTGATTTCCAGGAAACGGTCTCACGACTGGCTGCCTGTTTTCTTGTAGGGGCATTGTCAAAGCCCTGAGCCACCCCCCTGAGCCCTGGCCGTCCGTCTCCGCGGCCCAGGAAATGCCCTGCTTTTGCCACTTCGGCAATGCGCGTATGCCGACGCAGCGTTCAATCTTCCCTTCGCTTTCCATAGCGAAGGATTATTTTCGTCTCTACGTCTTCGGATTCAAAGATTTCCGCAATTTCCTGTGCTTCCTCCAGGCTGCCAAACGTCGCCACATAAAAGTACTCCGGCAGGAATTCGATGACATCGACGCTGATGTAGTTCGTCGGCAATCGGTCACGGGTTTGCCCCGAGAGTATTCGTGCTAATTGGTCCCACGCATCGGCTTCGGTCTCGAAAGGGCCCCTGTATACGGTGTCCCGGTCTTCGTATTCGAAGATCACCCAAAAACCAACCTCATCAAGCGACCGATGGTCAATGACCCACAACTCGTACGACGTGGCAATCTGAACGTCGGGGATAATGCGTTCAGGGAATGTTGGATAGAGCAGGCCCGCCTGAGAAGTTCGCATCACTTGTTGAGCAGAAACAGTCCATGATCCGACGAGCAGGACCAGCAAAGTCAACGCGATTCGAAACATGGCCATATTCCTCGACGATGGGGCTTGGTTGAATGTCACAGTTCCAATCGTCCCAAACCCCTGTCTGTTACGAAGAATTCGTCCCGAGAAGTTCACAGGTTCCAGCATGGCATAGGCAGCGACGACTTCGCTGCTTTGGCTTAGGCATGCTTGCCAGAGCGTGAAGATGAAAACGACGCCCACCGACTTTGCTTCACCATCGCACAAGTGATGAAGAGGGCTATTGGGTCGTTTGGCGTTTCAGCACCTTGTTCGTGCAACCATCCGGCGGCTAGCGACTGGCCGACTCCCCGCCGAACGCTCGAGCATTCCGAGCTCGCGAGCTAATTGCAAACAACCTGCCCATCGAGTTCATCTCGGTGCGATCCCACCTGCCGAAGTCGCCCACTTCTTTCGTCGCTGCATCACCGGTGCGACGGACCACTCATTCCGGCGAAAAGCGGGCGGCATGTCACGACGCCGGTATCACTTAAAGTGGTGATTCGACCGACATTTGTGAACAGTCGGGATGACTAGATTCGAACTAGCGACCTCTGCACCCCCAGTGCAGCGCTCTAACCAGGCTGAGCCACATCCCGAAAATCGGCGGCGAAGGTGGGGCCGTGAAGGCTTGCCGAGCCGATTTCCCTAGAGATTAATGAACCTTCACGGACTTCGCTAGCGGAGTTTCGCGTCTGGGACGGGATGTTTATTCTGCGACGGTCGCTGGCACGCGTTGACAGCCGATTTTGCCGCCTTTTTCCGCGAGAACCCCGATCATGAAGTTCGCCGATCGTCTTGCCCAAGCCGTCCGCCAATCGGGTTCGGTCACCTGTGTCGGGCTGGACCCGCGTCGCGATCAGCTGCCCGCCGGCATCCGGGACGGCATCCCGAACGATTCGCCCGACCAATGGGCGGCGGCCTACACCCAGTTCTGCACGGAGATCATCGATGTGGCCGCCGGGCGCGTCGCCTGTGTGAAGCCACAGGCCGCCTTCTTTGAACAACTGGGGCCCGCCGGAACGATCGCTCTGGGCGAAGTCATTGCCTATGCCAACCGCCGCGGTCTGATCGTCATCACCGACGGCAAACGCAACGACATCGGCAGCACCGCGACCGCCTATGCCGATGCCTATTTGGGCGCCGGCAACGCCAGCGCATGGGGCAGCGATTCGCTGACGGTCAGCCCCTATTTGGGCGAAGACAGCCTGCAACCGTTCGTCGATGTTTGTGACCAGCGGGACGCGGGCATCTTTGTTCTGGTCAAGACGTCCAATCCCGGCGGCGGATTGCTGCAAGATCGTCAAACCGATAGCCAAACGGTCTATCAACGCGTCGCGGAACTGATCGCCCAGATGAACGCCGACCGACGAGGCGACAACGGGTATGGACCGGTCGGTGCGGTGGTCGGTGCGACCTATCCGGAACAGTTGGCCGAGATGCGAGCCGCCATGCCGACGTCGTGGATTCTGGTTCCCGGCTTTGGTGCCCAAGGCGGCGGCGCGGACGACGTGAAGCATGCGTTTGACGATGCCGGCCTGGGGGCGGTCGTCAACAGTTCACGCCACATCATCTTTGCCCACCGTCGTGCGGAATTTGCCGACAAGTTTGGTGATGCAAAGTGGCAAGACGCCGTGTCGGCGGCGATCGACGAAATGAATCAAGCGTTAAGTTTCGGCAGCCTGTAGTTGCGTATCGTCCAAGACCGGGTGACAACGGTCCGCTTGAAAACTGTCTCTCACCTTTCGCCTGATTGAGCGTCAATGAAACGAGTCCTGGTTACCGGTTGTGGCGGATTCATCGGTTCGCGTGTTTGCCACCAGTTGATCGACGACCACAACGTGGATGTGGTGGGTATCGACAACATGAACGACTACTACGACATCTCGCTGAAGTTCCACCGGTTGGACCAGTTGCGTCGTCACAGCCAATTTCACTTCCACGCGGTGGACATCAGTGACCGCATCACGTTGGGCGATGTTTTTGAAAACTATCAGTTCGACGTGGTGCTGAATTTGGCCGCGCGTGCCGGCGTGCGCTACAGCATGGAAAACCCTTACGTCTACATGCAGACCAATGCCCTGGGCAACTTGAACCTGTTGGAAGAAATGCGGATGCACGGGATCCGCAAGTACGTGTTGGCATCCACGTCATCGCTGTATGCCGGCCAAGAGATGCCGTTTGTCGAATCGCTATCGGTCAACACGCCCATTTCACCGTACGCGGCGACCAAGAAGGCGGCCGAAGCGATGGCGTATTCGTACAACTATCTTTACGACATCGACACCACCGTCGTCCGGTACTTCACCGTTTACGGACCCGCCGGCCGACCGGACATGAGCTATTTTCGATTCGTTTATCTGATCGACCAAGGCCATCCGATCACCGTGTACGGCGATGGAGAACAGTCACGCGACTTTACCTTTGTCGATGACATCGCACGCGGCACGATCCTGGCGACCAAACCGCTGGGGTACGAGATCATCAATTTGGGCGGCGGCAATCAACCACATTCGATCAACAAGGTGATCGGCATCATCGAAGAACTGTTGGGCAAGAAAGCGGTCGTGGATCGCAAGCCCGCACACGTGGCCGACATGGAGTCGACTTGGGCCAACATTGAAAAGGCCGATCGTTTGCTGGGATGGAAACCCGAAATCAGTCTGGAAGAAGGCTTGCGACGATGCGTCGCCTGGTACCAGGACAACCGAGAATGGTTAGTCAAGTTGCCCGGAATCTGCGAAACAGCCTGATAACCGGGTTGTATCAAGTGGGCGACTCAGACCCCCCGACGACTTTAGAAAGTCTTTTGATTTTGTGACAAAGCGTCGATGTGTCGCGATTTTGAGTCGATGAACAGGACAGCTCCCCCTCAAAAGAGGCTGTCCTATGGATTCACGACAGGACCGGTCTGCCGGTGCGCCCCGATTGAACCGTTTTCACGGTGGCGTCACGCAGCCGGCATCTCGCAGAACCGACCCCGGGTCGGCGCGAAACGGATCCGCCCCACAAACCGCGGTCGCTTTGAAACAATCGGCCGGCACACCGGTGCGGCCCAGTCGGGCGACTTCGGGGCTTCGCCAGAACCGGTTTTCGGTGTTGATGTCGGTCTATCGGAACGACGACCCGATCCATTTTTGGGAAGCCATCGACAGCGTCACCGCAAAACAAACGCGGCGTCCCGACGAAGTCATCTTGGTGGTTGACGGTCCGGTCAGCGAAGACCTGGAAACGGTCATCGATCACTGGGAAGCCCAGCCGATGCACAACGTTCGCGTGGTTCGATGCAAGAACAATATCGGACTTGCCAAAGCGATGAACGTGGGCCTGCAGCATTGTCGTTATGACTATGTTGCCCGAATGGATGCCGACGATGTTTCGCTTTCGGATCGGTTTGAAAAACAGCTGTCGTATCTGGATCAACATCCGGACATCAGTCTGTTGGGCGGTTGGTACCGCCAGTTCGATGATCAGATGCAACAGTGCCTGACCGATCGCAAAGTTCCGGCGCAGCCCGACGCGATCAAAAAGTATTCGCGAAAACGCACCCCCTTTAACCATGTGACCGCGGTCTTCAAGCGTGCCGACCTGATGCGTGTGGGCGGCTATCCGTCAATCGACGGGCTGATGGAAGACTGGTGGATTGCACTGCGAATGATCAAGCAGGGCATGCGGCTTGCGAATCTGCCGGAGTATCACGTCAACGTCCGCGGCGATAACGCGTTCATGCGACGACGCGGTGGCTGGGATTACCTTCGCTCGGAATTCGCCAACCTGACCGCGATGAACCGCGAAGGCTTGATGTCGATGCGGGATCTGGTCCAAAACCTGATGATCCGATCGGGCGTGCGAATCATCCCAGTCGGCCTGCGTTCGATGATCTACAAAGCGATCAGACGCGTTTAGTGCGATGAACGCATGCCACGTGGTCGTCATGATCACCGCGGCTATCAAGGTTCAAGCGACTGGTGGTCGTGCGTGAAAAGCAGTTTCACGAGGCTTGCTATTGTGCCGGGGCCCGGAAATCAACTACTTCCGCAATGGAATATTGATTTGCACCGCCGGGGTTGGTGCCCGGGAAACATCTTCGAACCTAGCAGTCGGCAATCCCCGATCGCCGCCCACCGACATCGATTTTGGCCAATCCACGATGAAGCTTCGATTGCTATTTCTGGCCGACAATGTGGAACGCGCACGGTTCTTCGTGCGTGTTCACCGTGCGTGCCAGGAATCGGGAATCGACGTCCGTTTTCTGGCGTATCGAAAGTCGACGCACGGCTTGTTGCGGTCGCACGGTGCGCCGGTGGAATTACTGTCTTGGCGTCGATCGGTACGCAGCAATACGAGCTTGGATCGCTTGAACCAGTGCGCTTCGGAGAGTCTGGAATGCCTGCGTGGCGATGTGACATTGGAATCTTTGCGACGATTGGCGGCGCCGGTTTCCGCAGCGATTGAAACCCAATTGCATCGCATGAATCCGACTCACCTGTTTCTTTGGAACGGCAGCCAGTTCGTTGAACAATTGGCCGCAGCGGTTTGCCCCCCGTCGGTCGCCACGCGATTCATGGAAATCGGCAACATCCCCGGAAAGCTGTTCATCGATGACTCCGGCGTCAATGCAGCGTCATCGATCCGCCGCAACCCAAACCGTTTGCGGTTGTACGCCGATTGCGAGGCGGCGGAATACGAATCTTGGAAGTCGGCCTACTGGGACCGAAAGCTGGGGGTTGGCGTTCCGCAAGCCAAGAGTGCGATCCGGATGCAATGGGAACGCCCGAGCGACTGGATCAACGCCATCGCAGGCCGCGGCATCTATCCGATCCGACCGAACGCGATGTTGGGTCGCTTTAGTGACAAATGGCACCGTTTGCGAAAAGCCAAGCCATTGAGCGACGTCGACGACACGATGTCCAAACTGAAAGACTTGCCGTCGACGTTTCGACTATTGCCGCTGCAGGTTTCTTGCGACACGCAACTGTTGCTTCACAGCGACGTCAACAATCAAGCTGCCATTGATCGTGCGGCGGAACAGTCGGGCCGTGATGGCCTGGCATTGGTCATCAAGCCGCACCCGGCGGAAACCAACCGATCGGCGATTCAGGCGGTGGATCGGCAGATCACACGGTTGCGATCACGACGTTTGAAGATCTATCAAACGCGTGAAGACACTGCGGGTTTAATCCAACGTGCCAGTCACGTTTGCACCATCAATTCGACCGTGGGACTGGAGGCACTGATCGCGGGGAAACCGGTCACCGTTTATGGGCGTGCCTTCTTCGAATCTTTTGTCGATCGCCCGGATCTGCTGCGTCGCTACTTGACGCGTTTCCTAGCCGACGCCGACTACTTTGCGGATCATGCGATCACGCCGATGGGCCTTGAACGCATGATCGATCCGTGGCCGCAACGTCAGGCCGCATGAGTCCCATCGGAATGTCAAAATCATGCGGCTGATTCATTGCTTCTACCTTGCACTGGTCTTCCTGACACTGGTTCAGATACCGGTCTATGAGAATGACGTCACGGGCAACACCCTGAATGCCTATCACTTGCTGTTGCCGATCGGATTGATCCTGGGGGCGACACGCATCCATCGGCTGACGCTGAATCTGGAGATGTGCTTTTTCATCTCCATGGCGTGCACGACGATGTTCACTTATTGGGTCTACGGATACAACATTCGTGGAATCTTATTGGTGTTTGCCGGGGCCGCATGCGTTGCGGGTGCAGATTGGGTTCACCGGACCACAGTGGATGAACGCAAACAGACGCTGCGGGTCATCTTCTGGATGACGATCATCGCCATCATTGCCCGCAATGTGATGCACCACGGCGAGTTGGCGACCATCTACAGCCGGGAAAAATCCAATTCGCCGGTTTGGTTCCTGGCTTCCGGAGGTCCCAATTTGGAATCCACCCACCTCGGTATGCTGGCGGCACTTCTGGTGGGAACGTCCTTGTTTTTGCCATCTTTGGCGATTGCCGCGATCACCAGTGTGTTGATGTTGTCTCGGGCGGGCGTGATCGCCTGTTTGGCTGCATCCTGTTTCTGGATCGCGGAGAATCGTCGGAATCCGTATCGAATCGGCTTCTTGCTGATCGCGCTGATCGGTGCGACGACTTATGTGATGCTGTTGGCCGGTGGTCGACATGAGGATCAATTGACCCAGCGTTTCGATATCAAAGCCGAACAACGTCTGGCAGACCAGCGTCAAGGCCGCTTGGCGATCTGGAAATCAGCGTCACAACAGATCACGTCCAATCCGTTTGGGCATGGTGCGGGCAACGGATTTGCGATGATGAATCGCGACTTGGACCATTTTTATCGCGAGAACAATTCACATAACATTTTCATCGACCTAACAATGGACGGTGGTGTCCAGTCCACCTTGTTGTTGTTGATGATTGTGTTTGCGAACCTTCGTCAACCGCTGACGCGGATGGATTCCTGCACTCGGTTGGTATGGATCTACTTTTTGCTCGGGATGTTCGAATTCACCGGCTATGACATCATAGGATGGTTCTTCATTGGTGCCAGTAGTGCGTCGCGGTCCTTGGCGAAGCAAGCGATCGACGAACAGCAAGACACATTGCCGGTGGCCGACACCACCATCGGATCGATCGATGACATGATGGCGTTGCCGTCACCCGGCGAAATCGCCGATGACGGCCCGCTGATCGACGAGGGCGAGCCCCAACGATCCACTCGGGAAGAAATCACTGCCGATGACGAACAATGGTGGGCGATCGACATGGATCGAATTCGTCACAGTGCATGAGTCTTGTCTACGCGTGCAGGTCACTGAATGGCGGTGCGAGTATTTCTGGCGCTCCGTCGACATGGTGAACAGACGCCAGGGCTTTTATGATCAGCCCACCTGACACGTCACATGGGACAACATTTTTGCTGAATCGGCTGTTTCGACTGGCGACCTCCGGCGGGCTGGCTTTTGTGCTGCGCGTCGGGGGTGCTGCGGCAGGTGTGTTGATGAATGTTGCGGTCACCCGTGCAATGGGGGCCGAGGAGGCCGGACGCTTTTTCGTCGGCCAGATCATCATGATCACCGCTGCGATGTTCGCCCGTCTGGGATTGGACAGTACCATCGTCCGTCAAATCGCGGCGAAGAAGGTGACCAACGATCGCCGGGGGATGAGCGACGTGATCCTGGTTTCGGTGGGATTCACCGGCATGGCTTTATGTCTGGCCGGTTCCGCAGTCTGGCTGGCGGGTCATGAACTTCCCGTGTTTTGGGATCCAGGTGGCTATCAGGCGGTCATCCGGTCGACCGCTTGGGCCATGATCCCGTTCGCGTTGACTCAATTGCTGGCCTTTGGCTTTCAAGGACTTGGACGGATCAACACGTACATGTGTTTTGCGTTCCTAGCGTTTCCCGGATCTGTCATTCTCTTGACGCAACTGGATGATCGCTTCGGAATTCACGACGCCGCAGATCTGATGCTCGCGGCAGCCATCGTCAATGCATTGATTGTGGTCGTGGCCGGATTGATTTGGTTTCGATTCGTCCCGCCACGTCGCTATTCACGGTCGATCGATCCGCGGCAAATGATTGCCGATTCGGTACCACTTCTAAGTGCTTCGGGGATCACCCAAGGCAACCGCTGGGCGTCGCAGTTGATCCTGGCGTTCTTTGCCAGTCCGGCTGTGGTCGCAGCGTTAAGCAATGCCAATCGCGCGGCCGGTCTGGTCAGCTTTCTGTTGACCGCCGTCGACAGCGTGGTCGCCCCCAGATTTGCGACACTAAGTTCGCTGCACCGCTCCGATGCGATCCGCCGATTGGTTTATCAAATCAATGGGCTGATCATTGCAGTCAGCGCACCGATCGTCGTGCTGGTATTCATCTTTGCCGAACCGATCATGGGAATCTTCGGCAACGGTTTTCGCCCGCACGCCAACCTGTTGCGTATCTTGGCGATCGGACAGTTCATTAATGCGGCCACTGGTTGCGTGCGATGTGCGATGGTGATGTGCGGTCACGGCCGCGAATTTCGAAACGCCATCGGTTGGTCCGCGGTGATCGGAATCGTCGTGGCGTTGACTCTGACGCCGTGGCTGGGCGGCATCGGAGCGGCAATCAGCGCGGCGGTGGCTGCATCAATTTCCAATGTTGCCGCTGCGATCGTGATGCGATCCGTGATGGACATCAACGTTTTCAATCCGGCCAATTCATGGAACGAATGTTTCCATCAAATCCTTCGCCTAAGCCGTGGGGCAAAAATGCGGACAGACGATTGATGTCGCCGCTGTCATAGTGAAGTTCTGGCAAAACGATGCTTCGCTTGTCGACGATCACGCTGATGTTGTAACCCGATCGTTTCACCCAAGCGGTTCGGCAATCGAACCCGGCGAAGATCAAGTGGTACAACAGCATTCCTGCATTCCACAGTGATAGATGCCCGCCGACGATTTGGTGCTTTAGGGGCGGCACGGTGATCACCACCCAACCGCCCTCCTTGGTATCACGATGCACCTTTTTCAGAAAGTCATTCGGATTGGGCTGGTGTTCCAACACATGGCTGGCCCAAACCAAATCAAACGGATGATCGAACTGGTATTCATAGTAATCCGCGATGATGTCCGTTCGATGCTGGTCGCGTTTCTGATAATAGATCGACTTTCCGAAATCAATGGTCGTGACAGACTTTCCATGTTGGTGAAAAAGTTCCGCATGTTTTCCTGCACCACTTCCAACATCCAGAACGGTTTGAAAGTCACAATGCTTCAGTGCGGTTTCCAACGCCTCCATCGCCAACAACACATCGCCTTGCCGGTCGGCGTCGTTGGTGATCACGCTAGACCCGGGTAATGACCGCAGCAGTTTCGCTGTCATCCGTTTTAGGCGGCCCGGAAATCCGTCCGAATCCTGATAGAATGTTTTGTCAATCAGATTGGTTGCGAGCGTGGCTGCGCTGACCATGGGATCGATCCTTGTTCTGTGTCGATTCGCAATCCCCGGTTCCCGAGCCGACGTAGGCCGTTGGGGCGTCCTGGTTTGATTGCGATTCCATGTCTTTGAAGCTCACGGATTGGGCGAGTCTTCGTGTCGTGTCATCGGTTTTGGATACGGTAGTGATTGCCGACACCTTAGGCGGCGTTGTTGACGGAGCCCGTGGCGGACGCGGCGCGACCACGCTTACGCTGGCTGGACGACCGCGTGTAATCGTTTCGGTAGTAACCGTATTGCGAAACGCCCGCGTCAAATTCCTTGTCCGCACCGACCACATTCAGCATCGAACCGATCAAGTTCGCGCCCGTGGATTGCAAGCGCTGCATCGCATTGGCCAATTGTTCGCGACGAATCCGCGCCACGCGAACGACCAAGACCGCGCCATCCAGTCGCGGCAACACGACCGCCGGATCGCTGACCGCAAGGACAGGCGGCAGGTCGACCAGGACCAAATCGAAATGGTTTGACAGCGATTCGATCGCCTTGTCCAGGTTGACGCCCTGCAGTAGTTCCGCCGGGTTCTCTGGAGTTTTGCCTGCCGAGATGGCATTTAAATTTTCAATTTCAGTCGGCTGAATCACATCGGCCAACGGCAATTTGGCTTGCAGCACCTCGGACATCCCCTGCTGATCTTGCAGGCTGAGATAACGATGTTGGCTTGGACGCCGCAGGTCACAGTCCACCACGACGACGTTCAGCCCCACCTGTGCAAATGCTTGGGCAAAGTTGGCAACGATCGTTGATTTGCCATCGCCCTGCATGGAACTGGTGAATCCAATGCTGCGAACCTTTTTGGATTTGATATCAGGCAGCAAGATCGTCCGTCCCAGACGAAACGCCTCCGATTCGGACGACCCGTCGGTGGCAACCAAGCCGGCGATACCCTGATCAATCGCTGACATCTGCCCGACGTGTCCCAGGTTTAGCAAGCCGATCGCTTCGTCGACCTCTTGTGCGGTGCGGAACCGGCTGTCACGCAATTCGTTACCGACGGCCAGAACCATGCCGCACAACAACCCGAGCACCAATCCACCGAGCGAACAAAGTGGAACATTGGGCCAAACGCGTTTGCCGAGCCGGGGGACTTCCAAGAATTCATACAGGAACCCGCTAAGCCCACTGGCCGTGTTCAATTCTTGCAACTGACCGACGATGCCGTCAAAGATGGCTTCGTGACGCGCGATCTTCTTCTGCAGGACCAAGTCCTTTAGCTCGTATTCGATCAGTTCCTTGGCTTTGCTTTCCGCATCGGTGGTCAACGCGATCAATTCTTTTCGGCGTTCACCGATCGCGGCAATGTCGTGTTCGATGAATCCGATGTAGGCACGCAGCAACGCGTCGGGTTTGATCGCTTGGCTGCCGAACGCCATCTCGGGGGATGTTTGTTCTTTGCTTTTACGAACGAAGTCTTCGACCAGCTGGATCTCGTTGTTGATTTCACGGACCTTCGGATGTCCGGACCCAAAGACAGCGGTCAGCTTTTCACGTTCGGCGTTCAGCATCAACAGCCGGGTGACCTGTGCCCGAGCTTCTTCCATTTTGGCGGGCATGGCCGCCTTAAATTCGGCCGAATTGGATGCGGAGACTTGCAGACCAGCAAACGCCCCCAGGCGTTCCAGGCTGTCGCTGTCGATCAGCGCCAGTTTGTCCAAGTGATCGCTGAGATCCGAACCGCCTCCGATATGTTTCAAAGATTCGCGAACCCGATCCAAACGCGTCCGCATGGTGGATTGTTGGATGTCCAGTTCCAACAATTCCTCGGACAATCGGCGATAGCGATCCTGGTAGACGTTGCTGCTGCCTTCACCCTGGAAGAACAGCGGCGCGTTTTGCCGGCTGACCAAGTATTCTTCTTCGGCCTCCTGCAGATCGGCTTCCAACGCACGCTTGGCGTCTTGAATCATACGGCCCGCTTCCCCCATGACGCTTTCCACTTGCGACACGATGAAGCGTTCATAGCGCCGCATGATGGCCGCAAGGATTTTTTGGACGTCTTCGGGGCTGTTGTGCTGCAGCGTGATGTTCATGATCGCTGCGCTGCGAGCCGACCCGTCGCCGCCTTTGCCGATCGACGTGTTCTGAATCACGTAATCGACCTGGTCCGTTTCGTCGCTGACCTTTGCCATCAAGGACGGCAATTCCATCAGACCGTATTCGGCCAGTGCTTCGGACACGATTTTTCGTGACCGGATCAGTCCCATGTGATTGGCCAAGACGTCTTCGTCGACGACATCGGTGCCCGTGCCGGAATTGTTCAGGCCGGCCGAACGTTGGGCCACCAAGACTTTGGCTTGCGATTCGTACAAGACCTCGGCGTGCGTCGCATAGGCCACGCCCATCGCCAGCCCGCAACTGCCAAGAAACAGAATCAACCATCGCTGGCGTGCGATCAGTTGTGGCAGGTTGATCGCTTCGACGCTATTGCGCAGCGGCAAACCGAGTCCGGTGCGAGGCGATTCGGTCGAACCGCCGCGTCGGTTGGGTTGATGCTGTGTCACCGAAGTGGATCCTGTCATGGAACGTCGATACTCTGTTTGGCGGTGCGTCCAATGGACAGACCGGGGGTTTGCGGCGTAGCGGAATCCGAGCCGCCAGGTCAAGGCCGATCGGACGAATCAGATCAGTGCGGATCCAGAGCCCCCCACACCGTTTTTTCCAGCGTTTTGCGGCTTCAAAGTCACTTCGTCGTCCGCAATACAAAAACTTTTCAGTAAGCCCCTTCGCGTAACAACAGTGTTCGGATCGTTCGCAACAGCAGGTAATAGTCCAGCCAGTACGACCAATTGCGAACGTAAAAGCGATCCAGCGCGACGCGCTCGTCATAAGTCGTGTCGTTACGGCCGGACACTTGCCACAATCCCGTCATGCCAGGCCGCACGGCAAGGTAACGCTCAAATTCGCCGCGATACTTTTCGATCTCCGATTCAACAATCGGTCGCGGCCCGACCAGGCTCATCTGGCCCCACAAGACGTTCCAAAGTTGTGGCAGCTCGTCCAAACTGGACTTGCGCAAAAAGTTGCCCAGGACCGGGATAACGCGGGGATCCTGACGCAGTTTCTGATCCGCCTGCCATTGAAGTTTCAGATCGGGATCGCTGTCCAACAGGTGTTTCAATCGCTGATCGGCGTCGACCACCATCGTGCGAAACTTCCACGCCTGAAAATGAACGCCGCCTTTGCCGATCCGTTCGTGCGAATAGAAAACCGGCCCCGGCGAAACGAAGCGAATGAACAATGCGATCATGGCGGCCAGCGGTGCCAACACGACCAACAACACCGCCGCGCCGGCGACATCGGTGATCCGCTTGACCAACACGGGCAACGGCCGACGCAAACGGTGGCGCATGCGGACCGACATGAACCCACCGACATCACCGGTTTCACACCACAGACTGGGCAACTGTTCGCACACCGGCAGAATGACTTCGGGAACCTGTGACTGAACCTGATCGGCGACGGCCGCGGCTTGACGGCGTGAAACGTTTTCAGTCGCCACCACGGCCAAACGAAATGCGTGGGTCTCATTCAAATGCGGCAATTCGCCGATGCCGCCTAAAACGTCGGCCGGACGTCGCGGCCGAATGGATCCGTCTTGTCCGAACACCGCAAAGGTCGGCTGGGTCTGAAGGATCCCAAGCGATCGAACGCCTCGCGACGCGGATCGTTGCAAGTATTGGTGCAACAGCATGGCTCGACGACCATCGCCGATGATCAACGCCGGAACCCCCCACCACGAAAAGCGGGAAAGGATGCCCCGGCCCAAGATCCTCGCCAGCGGAAACAGGCCGACCGTCAAAGCAACCCAGGCAGCACAAGCCAAAACGCGGGCAGCCACCGGCTGGCTGGCGAAAACGTATCCGTAGGTCACGATCAATCCGGCCAGTCCTGCCGATTGGATTCCCATGCGAAGTTCGGTGACGGGATTTTGGCCCGGCACGTTCAACAGTCCCAGCGGAATCCCGATTGCCGCGTACAGCGTGACCGTGGAGATCGTGGCGGTGGCAAGGGAAATGGTCGCGTCCCAAGTCGTCCATTGCTGGGCGACCGTGATGACGATCCACTGCATCGCCAACAGCATCGTCGCATCGGCGATCCACAATGGCACCGCCGTCACCGTCGCGTGCAAGAACCTGCGTACCACCGTCAAGCGGCCGACACGGGTCAGGTCATCCGATGGATCCGGTTCATCGTGCCCAGTGGAAAACGACGCGGCGTCGGATTCGGCGACCACCGCGTGTGCCGCGTCCAACCGCAGATTCGAATCCGTGCTGCCGGTCGGTGGATGCAGGGCTTCCAGCGACACGATGCCGGCCGGCAATCGCCGCCTCCGCTGCGCCGCCGCGGCTGCACCAGACGATCCGCCGGCGGCCGACCTTGCGCCCGGTGACGGCGTCGTGCTGCGTCCGGCGGCCGAGGAACGGTGCGGCATGAAACTGTCGTCTCGGTTGCAATGAAGGCGTCGGACTGCGCCCCTGAGCCACCGGGGTTCGCGGTTCTGTCGTGCGAAAACCTAAAAAGACCTCACCACCCAGTCAGGTGCCCCAGTGCGGCGTCACTGTCAGCTTTATCGTCGCCAGAAGCGTCAGAACTTGAATTTCTGTCACAACCGATACAGCCGAACAGTGGGTCGTCCGCAGTGAATCGTCCGCGTTGCATGCTGCATGAACGGAACCAGAGATCGGCCGGGATCGCTTCCGCATCGGCGAATCGTTAGCGGATGTTCAGCGAATCGAGCCGAAAGTCAGAAAATCGCCAGAAAAATCTGCGTAATCGTTAAATCTTCTCAGGACCGTATCCACGCGGTGCCGAAGACCAGGTGCATAGGAGCGTTGTGTTGCGCTTTTGAACTCGGAATCGTCGACGAAGCACCCTCCCCCTTCCTCCCCACCAAACGCCATGACGACTTCGGCACCCAGCGATCCACGGGCAACGGCCCCGACACGGTATGGCACCGTGATTCGGTTGTCGTCGTTCGTCGTCAAGCTGACGTTCGCCATCGCCCTGACGTGCTCCGGTGGCTGTGCGTCGATGCAAGACTGTCGTTATGAAACGTCGCAGCGGTTTCGCGGCTGGATGGAGTTTCAACGTCGCCCATCGCCCCGGCAATCGGAATTCCCGAGCGACTATCGCGCCGGTTGGCTGGACGGTTTCAACGAGGTGACCACGGGCGGTCCGAATTGTCCGCCGGCGATCGCCCCCAAACGGTACTGGAATCCCAAACAAGTCTTGAAAGACTGTGACCGCCGTCGTGCCGCCTATTACGAAGGCTGGCATGACGGTGCGGCTCGCGCGGCTCAATTGCCCGACACGCACCATTTGAAAGTTTACGAATCGGATTGCTGTCCGATGCCACGTTGTTCTTGTGGATCAAGCCTTTGCACCGGAGGCTGTGCGATCGACGCGGGATCATCGATGCTGATCTCGGAACAAATGATTGAATCCGCCCCCACGGTATCGCCATCGACTCCGGTCGGATCAACCGTGATCGAATCCTTCGGCGATTCATCTTCGACGACGATCCAAGACGTCCCGGTGATGGACATGTCGCCGACCAATCCCCCGGCACAACCCTGATCGGCCCGCCGCGCCGGTTGTCGTTCCTCCCCCCCCACGACCCGACAACGCCTGACTGGCATAACCGATGATTCATCCGCGAAGCCTGACTGAATCCGCCGCCGTGTGGATCCTGGTGACACTGACGCTGTTCAGTACGGGATGCCAATTCCACTGGAACAATTGGGACGGCGAATCGATTCCGGCCAACCGTCTGTCACCCGACCTGTTCGGATGCAGCCGTGACGACTTGGTGCCCGTTCCGCAAACCAAACTGGGGCAAAATCCGGTCGACCAACACCGCATCGGTGCGGGCGACGTGTTATCGGTCTACATCTTTGGCGTGTTCCCGCCGGGTGAAAACGAAACGCCGATCGTTGAACAGAACCAAGGTTTGAACCAACGATACTATCCGCCCAACGGAAACGTCGTGGCACCGTCGACGGGATTGCCGATCAAAGTGCAAAGCGGTGGAACATTGGATTTGCCGTTGATCCAGCCACTGGCGGTCCAAGGGCTGACGTTGACCGAGGCGACCGAGACGATTCGGGCGGCCTATTACAAACAAAACGTCCTGTTGCAGGGCCAAGGCCAGATCACCGTCGGCTTGCTGATTCCACGCACCCAACGCGTCGTCGTTTTGCGTGAAGATTCACCGGCCGGCAACATGACCCTTAGCGGCCAAAGTGCGGTCGTCCAAGCCCATCGCGGCAGCGGTCAAGTGATCGACTTGCCGATCTATGAAAACGACGTTTTGCACGCCTTGGCGGCCACGGGTGGATTGCCCGGTACCGACGCGGCACGCGAAGTCTATGTCATCCGCGCCGGCGGTTTTGCGGACCGATTATTGGACAGCACCAACCCCAACGCATTGGTCAACGACTATGTCGAACGTCCCTCGCTGGGCGGACAAAGCGGAACGCTGGAAATCATGCCGGACATCGTTCGCATCCCGCTGATGATTCGCAACGCAACGTTGCCGTTCGGCCCCAATGATGTGATTCTAAACGAAGGCGATGTGTTGTTCGTTCCCAAACGACGCGAATACTTTTACACCGGTGGCCTGTTGCCGGGCGGTCGCGTTCCGTTGCCGCGTGACGAGGACTTGGACATCGTCGAAGCCATTGCGATGGTCGGCGCTTCGCCCGGTGGCCCGATGGGTCAAGACGGTGCGGTGTTGATGTCGGGCCGACAAGCCTATCTGCGTTCGGCCACCCGAGCAGTGATACTTCGCAAGTTGCCCGACGGTCGCCAAATGAACATTCGCGTCGACTTGGATCGCGCAATGCATGATCCGAAGGAACGAATCGACATCCAGCCCGACGATGTCGTGATGCTGTATCAAAAACCGGGCGCGGCGATCATCAACTCTGCCCTTGGCGTCGCGGTTCGATAGTTCACTGATTCCAACGCGTGGATTCCAAGATCCCGATCAACCACAACATGCATCCGACGATGCCCAGGACCGTGATGGCCTGCAGCACGGTGACGTGCGTCAACAAAATCGCGGCCAAACCGCACGTCGCGGTGACCAAATAAATCGTCACCACCGCTCGCGGTCGCGTCATGCCCAGTTCGACCAAGCGGTGTGAAAAGTGGCGTCGGTCGGCCTGAAATGGGCTGCGTCCTTCGCGGATGCGGATCCACAACACCGTGCACATGTCGTACAGCGGAACCGCCATCGCACACAGCGGCGCTAACACCGCGTGCGGTCGTCCTTCACCGCCACCGGCGAACGTGGCCATCAGCATCGCAACGCTGATCAGATAGCCGACCAGGTAACTGCCGGTATCGCCCATGAATATCTTTGCCGGGGGTCGGTTGTGCCACAAAAACCCCAGCAATGCCCCCAGCACCACCATCAAAAACGCCGCGACCAACAATTGTGGCTTGGCCGTTGCCGGATCAGGCGTGCTGATCATCACGATGGCCATCGAAGTGGCGATCACCGCCGCCACGCCACCGCTTAATCCGTCCATGTTGTCCAGCATGTTAAAGCTGTTGATCACCGCCACGATCCACAGCACCGACATCAACTTGGTCAGCCAAGCCAGACCGATGAACGCGGTCAGCCCGATGCCCATCCCATAGACGGTGAAGATCGCGACGCCGAACTGGACCGCCAAGCGAAATTGCCAAGGCAGACCCCGACGGTCATCCACAAACCCCAAGACGACCAGGACCAATCCGGCACCGATCAAGGACCACAGCATTCCGATTCGCGTCTGGGCACCGTCGGCATAAATCGCCACTCGGCCGGCCAAAGATTCCGGCAGTCCGTCGATCCAACCGGTCCAGAAAACCGCCAAGGTTGCGATCGCAAATGTCACCACAACGCCCAGTGCGATGCCGATGCCGCCGCCCAGCGGCGTGGCCTGGGTATGCGCCTTGTGACCACCGGGACGGTCCATCAACCCCAGACGGATCGCGTGCCGCCGGATCGGATAGATCGCCAACATGGCGACGATCATGGCCGGCAATGTCGCACCGACCAACAACAGGATGAAAAGTTGAAAAGCGTTGTTCATGGGTGGAATTGTATTCACCCGCCCACCGATCCGCCCACCGGATCAAAACGCTTCCCCTAAGTCGTCATCGTTTGGACCAGATCACGAAATCGCGTCTTGCCACTGGCCTTGAAACGGTATTCCAACGTCCCCGACCAGTCGTCATGAAACAACGACGCGTCGTGACCAATGAACAGCGTCCGACCGTTGGGCAATTGCACGTCGATTTGAGCCCAACGCGGATCATCAAACGGGACATGAATCAGACGCGTCTTGTAGGCAAAAGCGACCAGACGTTTCTCGGTCGCAATCATGCTGCCGCGGAACCAGCGACGATTCCATGAACAGCGTTTGCCGGGACGACGAAAGTTGATCATCGTCACCGAACCACTGACGTCCTCCAGCGTCCAAATCGTCCGTTCGCTATTACAAAGCGATACGCCTTCCTCGGGCAGTTTGCCGGAAGAGAACAGCGAAAACGGATTCATCGGACGCCTCGTGGACTTTGATGATTTCGATTGTGGAGACATCCGCCGCGAAGCCTGACAACCGATCGGGCTTCGGGACGACAACGACGGCATCGCACCGGTTGCCGCCCATTCGACGATCGGGGGCGGGTCTTGGCAAAGAAATCGAAATTTCTTGACGCAACCGCCTCGACCCCCGTCGCCCAATGGCAACTTCTCCATTGCCCCGTTCGATCGCCGTAGCCTGATGGCCCAGCCTATTGCCCCAGCGATTTGGCCAAATCGGGTGCCTGATAGATCTTTTCGATCGCCTCGCGAATCCCGACCGCCGAAACGCTGACCGCACGTGCCTGTTCATCGCTGTACAGGTAATCGGCCGTCAGACTTTGGATGTTGCCGTCGAAGATCAGCCCGACCAATTTGCCGTCGCGATCCACCACCGGGCTGCCGCTGTTTCCGCCGATGATGTCAGCGGTGCAGACAAAGTTCAGCTGGGTCGACAGGTCCAAACGGTCTTTGGCGTCATGCCAACGCGACGGCAAATCAAAGTCTTCCTGGCCCTCGTGATCGGCCGCATGGGTGAACGCACCGGCAAAGTCGGTGGTCGGTTCGATCCATTTGCCGTCTTCGTCGTATCCCTTGACCGTCCCGAAGGCCAAACGCAACGTGAACGTCGCATCGGGATAGCCACCGGTGCCTTCCACCGCGGTGGTCGCTTCGGTGATCTTGGCGTACGCCTGGCGTTCGCGTTCGTCGATCTTTTCGTTGATCTCGCGGATGCGTCGGTATTCCGGTTCCAACCAACGCGCCAGTTGGATCATCGGGTCGTCGCTTTGCAGCACCACGGCGCGTCCGCCGTCGACCAGTTCCTTTCGATACGGGACTTCGTCCATTCGCGTTCCCGCAACGATTTCCGCCGCCCGTTCCCGTGGTCCCTTGCCGGCCAAGATTTCCACGACCAAATCGTCATCGGCACCGCGGACTTCGATCAATCGCGACAATTCATCGGCCAGCTTGATCGTTTCCAAATCGTCATAGATCGGTGCGGTGGACAACAAACGCTGCAATAACGATTCGCGTCCCGCATCGGTGAATTCGCTCAGGCGTTGTTCGTTAGGCTTGGTGTCTTCTTCGGCCAACAGAACGGTGTTCATCGCCAAGCTGAATAGGGAACTTCGCAGGTTTACCGATTGATCCAGCATGTCGGCCTTTTCCTTCTGCAGTTTGGCGACGTCCTGCCATGCGTCGGCCAACGGTGCCAAGGATGCGTCGTCCGCAATCGCGGCCAGCAATTTGTCCTCGCGACCTTTCTTCGCGGCAAACGTTTGCGGATTCTGCAGACCGGCCAGCATGCCGGTGTAGGCCTTGCGGGCGTTTTGGATGCCGAACAATTCATCACGGCCGCGACGCTTGGCTTCGGCACCGTTCAGACTGAATTGCTGCATCAAAATTTCCTTGCGGCGCAGATAATCCAACACGTACGGCAAACGATCGTCACGCAAATATCGCAAAGCATCGACGGTATAGATCCGCTGGGTTCGACCAGGGTTGCCGCTGACGAAAACCAATTCGCCGCCTTGCAAAGGTTGATCGTTCCAAGCCAAGAAGTGTTCCAGCTTGGCCGGTTTCCCGTCTTCGTAAACGCGCATCAGTGTCGCGTCCAAGTTGTATCGTGGGTATTCAAAGTTATCGGCATCACCACCGAAAAAAGCTGCCGCCGTTTCCGGTGCCCACACCAATCGGACGTCCGTGTATTTCTTGTAGCGATACAGGTGATACTGTGCGCCACCGAACAGCGTGATCACATCGCTGCGGAACCCGGTGGATTCGAAAGATTCGTTTTCGATCGTCGCGATGATCGCACGCCGTTGTTTGAACGCGGTTTCCGGATCCGCATCGTCGTCGACCGCCGCGTTGACTCGATCCGTCACGTTTTCGATCGAATGCAATTGGTTCAATTCCAGATCGGGTGCCTTCAATTCTTCGTCGATCGATCGCGCGGTGAATCCGTCATCGATCAAATTGCGCTCGGGCGTCGACAATTTATGCAACGTGTCACTGGCGACGTGATGATTGGTCAACACCAAACCATCGCTGGACACGAATGATCCCGATCCGCCGCTGTTGAAACGTACCGAAGACAATCGCAGGTGATTGGCCCAAGCTTGGGTGATTTCAAAGTCGTGCCGTGATTTCAACGTTTCTTTGGGCAGATCGTTGAACAGGTACATGCCTTCGTCACCATACAGCGTGACCGCCGTACCGCCCAAAGCCCCCGAAAGCGTCAACATCACCGTCGTCGTCATCACAGCCGTCCGAATCCGTTGGTGGATTTTCATTGCCATCTCAAGTTGTGGTGTTTTGGAAACTCGATCCAGTCGTCCATTCCAGCGAAAGGGTCCTTCGCTTTTCCGAGTTCAAGTTTATCAGTCCGGCCGATTGCATCGAAGGCTGCGGGCGGTCGACCGTCCACGATGCCCGGAGGACTTCAGAATTCTCCGTGAATCGGGATGAAGACTGTGTTAGATTGATGGTGCCCTCCTGCCCCCCGCTCTCATCGCGATTCCTTTTCCCGCCTTTGAATTTTATGACTCGAACGGATCTTCCGGACCGTCGTGCGCCCGCCTTTGACAACGCTGCACCGACCAAGCGTCGGCCATGTCGCTTGGCGATAATCCGACATGTCTTTCGTTCACTGGTGTGCATCCTGGCGTTCGGATGGTGTTTCTTGGCGGTCGCCAATCCCCCGGCATCGGCCGATCCGCCGGCAACGGTTTCGGGCGACCAAGTGCGTGTGGTGACCGAGTTCGTCGAATCGTATTGTCTGGATTGCCACAACGCCGACGACGCGGTCGGCGGACTGGATTTGGAAACCACACCGATCGGTCAAGCAAGCTGGGACGACGAGACAGGACAATGGTCGGGCTGGGAAAACATTTACAAACGAGTGGCGTCGCGCCAGATGCCACCGGCCGATGCGTACCGTCCGGACGATGACGAATACGCCGTGGCCACCAAAGCTTTGGCGGGCGTGCTGGATGGTGTTGCTGAATCCAAGCAAACGTTGACGCCCAGCGATTCGATGCGTCGTCTGACACGAACGGAATATCAAAACAGTGTTCGTGATTTACTGGACATCGAAATCGATGCGACGCGTTGGATTCCCAAAGACGAATCCAGCCATGGTTTTGACAACATCACGGTTGGTGAATTATCGCCGGCTTTGATGAGCCGGTATTTGACGGCGGCCGAAAAAATCAGCCGAATCGCGGTCGCCCGGCCGACCGGAACGCCGATGGGCTTGACGGTTCGCTTGCCTGCCGATTTGACTCAAGAACACCATTTGCCCGGGCTGCCCCTGGGCACACGTGGCGGCACGAACATCCGACACACCTTTGCGGAATCCGGTATCTACGAAATCGCCGTCCGCCTGACCCGCGACCGTGATGAAATGGTCGAAGGTTTGTATCGGCCTCACGACTTGGATGTCTTGGTCGACCGCCATCGACACCACCGGTTTCATATCCAGCCGCCGGAAAACGGCAAAGACTTCACGCACGTCGACACCAACTTGAAAGTTCGCGTTCCGATCACGGCCGGACCGCATGACATTGCGGTGACGTTTGTCAGCCAAGGTGAATCGCTGCGAGAAATCAAACGCCAGCCCTTCGACGCGGCCTACAACCGGCACCGACACCCACGGCAACAGCCGGCATTGTTCGAAGTCAGCATGGTCGGCCCGTTAACTGATCCTCAGAGCGCCCATAGCGCACAGCCGATTACACCGGAGCCCGCCAGCCCCGTCGACACGCCCAGCCGGCGGCGGATCTTTACCGTCCGCCCCGACGACGATTCGCTGGCGTCGCAGCTTGCCGCGGCGGAAACGATTTTCGCAAAGCTGTTGCGACACGCGTATCGACGCCAAATCGGCCCGGACGACTTAGCGGTTCCCATCAAGTTCTTCCGTGACGCGGTTCAAACCACGGTCACGACGTCTAAGTCGGCCACCGTATCGCATCGCAGCAACTCGACCGCGGATGGCCGGTTCGAATTCGGCATCCAGCGAGGCATCGCCGCCATCCTGGTTAACCCACACTTTCTGTTTCGAATCGAACGACCAGCGGAAACCGCGGGGCTGCACCGCGTCAGCGATACGGAATTGGCGTCTCGGCTGTCCTACTTTCTGTACGCCAGTCTGCCGGATGAAGGATTGCTGGATCTGGCGGCATCGAACCGGCTGAGCGACGCGGAGGTCTTGGACAAGCAAGTCCGGCGAATGCTCGATGACCCACGCAGCGACAGCCTGGTGACCAACTTTGCGGCCCAGTGGCTGTATTTGAAAAACCTGGACGGCGTGAAGCCTGACCTACGGCGTTTCCCCGACTTTGACGAAAACCTGCGGCGTGCGTTTCGGACGGAAACGGAATCGCTGTTCCGTCACATCAAAGAACACGATGAAAGCGTGCTGGGGCTGATCGACAGCGACTTCACGTACCTGAATGAACGTCTGGCGGTTCACTACGAAATTCCCGGTGTCGTCGGCAGCCATTTCCGACGCGTGGATCTTTCCCCCGATTCGAATCGCGGCGGACTGCTTCGTCACGGCAGCATCCTGGCCGTAACGTCGTATTCCACCCGCACGTCACCAACGATCCGTGGCAACTGGGTGTTGGAAAACTTGGTCGGTACCCCGCCCCCGCCACCGCCGCCGGACGTACCGGCGCTAAAAGAAAAACAAAGTCTGACCGACGCAACGTTTCGCCAACGCTTGGCCACCCACCGTGAAAACCCGGCCTGTGCGTCCTGTCATGCGTTGATCGATCCGGTGGGTTTCTCGCTGGATCACTACGACGCGGTCGGACGATACCGCCGCTTTGATGCCGATGACACTCCGGTCGATTCGTCCGGGACATTGCCCGATGGCACAGAGGTCACCGGGGTGAAAGACCTGGAAGCCAGTTTGACCCGACATCCCGAAATGTTCGTCACGTGTCTGGTGGAAAAGATGCTGACCTACGCCCTGGGACGCGGTGTGGATCATCGTGATGCCGCTGCGGTCCGCCGGATCGTTTCCGAGTCAGCCCAAAACGACTATCGCTTTTCGTCAATCATTCGAAACATCGTGGCCAGCCGGCCGTTTCAATCTCGTTACCATCCGCCCAAGGACCCGTCATGACGTCACCGAAACGCCCTTCGAATTCCGGTTCGCGATTCGGCCAATACGTCACGCGAACATCGTTGCCTCGTCGCACCGTGCTGCGTGGCTTGGGCGCGACGATCGCCTTGCCGCTGCTCGACGCGATGGTTCCCAGTTTGACCGCCGCGGAATCCACACCGGCGGCGGCAAAGAACTTGCGACGCGTCGGATACATCTACATTCCAATGGGTTTCAATCCGGCCCAGTGGACGCCCGAGGGCGAATCGTTGGACACGTTACCGTCCAGCCTTGCACCGCTGGAAAGCGTCAAAGACCAGGTGACGGTGATCAGCAACATGCACCTGCAGAACGCTTATCCCGGGTCTCACGCGACCAGCAACAGCGCGTTTCTGAGTGCGGCACAAGCCAAACTGACCGAAAGCAGCGATTACTACCTGGGCACCACCGTCGACCAGATCGCCGCCAAACAATTCGGACATCAAACTCAATTGCCGTCGCTGGAACTTTCGATGGACTTGTTGTCCACCGTCGGCCAGTGCGACAACGGTTACGCGTGTGTCTATCAAAACAATTTATCTTGGTCATCGCCGACGACACCGTTGCCGGCCGAGGCGCATCCGCGGATCGTGTTCGAAACCTTGTTCGGCGAAGGCGGCACGCCCGAGCAACGTGCCGAGGCGCTGCGTGCTCGGGCCAGCCTGCTGGATTCGGTCACCGATGAGATCAAGCGTTTGAAGCTGGCTTTGGGATCCGACGACCGCAACAAGATCGACGACTACATCGAAAGCATTCGCGAAGTCGAACGACGCATCGAACACGCCGAACGCACGGCGCAGGACAACCCGTTGCCCGACTTGGACCGCCCGGTCGGCGTCCCGGTCGCCTATGCGGATCACGCGGAATTGATGTTCGATCTGCAGTTGCTGGCCTTCCGCGGCGACATCACTCGCATCGTCACCTTCCAACTGGCACGCGAATCCAGCACTCGGACGTATCCCGAAATTGGTGTTCCCGAACCGCACCATCCGGTCACCCACCACGGCAACAATCCACAAAAGCTGGCCAAGGTCGCCAAGATCAACCAGTACCACATTTCGTTGTTTGCCAAGTTCTTGGAAAAGATGGCCGCGACCCCCGAGGCCGACGGCAATCTGTTGGATCATTCGCTTTACATGTACGGCAGCGGGATGGGTGACCCCGACGCGCACGACCATCACAACTTGCCGGTGGTCGTTGCCGGCGGTGCGGCGGGCAAGATGCGTGGCGGACGTCACATTCGCTACGAAAACCCCGAACCGCTTTCCAACTTGCACCTGACACTTTTGAACAAAGTCGGCGTGCCTTTGGAAACCTTCGCCGACAGCACCGGTCGTGTCGAAGACCTGTTCGACCCGGTCAACGTTTGATCGATCGTCGCCCGCCATCGCTCTGACGCGGATCGTTTTGAATGATTGCCGCTTTGACGTTCCAACAATCGCAAAAGCTTCTCGGTATGACGCGAATCCAGTTTGTCTTTCCGGCAATCGTCATGGGCATGATTTTGGCGATCGCTGCATCCGCTGCGGATGTGCAATCATCGGCCCCCACAACGCATTCATCGAATTCAAGATCCTTGGTCGATGCGCTGGAAGCCGGCAGAACCGATGCGCTCGATTCGCTGAATGAAGTTTCCGTCAAACAGCGTCAACCCGACGGCATGACGGCACTTCACTGGGCGGTACGGCACGGTAAATCGGACTGGGTGACCGCGATCATCGACGCCGGGGCCGACGTCGATGCGGTGACGGATTACTCCATCAGCCCGCTTGCGATCGCTTGTGAAAATGGCGACGCGACAATCGCCAAAATTTTGTTGTCTGCCGGTGCATCACCCGATCTGACCACCGCCGGCAAGGTGACGTGCTTGATGCTGGCGGCACGCGGCGGTGACGTGGACGTGATCGACACGCTGCTGCGTCAGGGAGCCGACGTGAACGCGAAACAACGCAGCGGCCAAACGGCATTGATGTGGGCCGCGGCGGCCGGCAACGCCGATGCGATCGATCGACTCATCGCCGGTGGTGCGAACATTGATGAATCGCTGCGTTCGGGATTCACACCGATGATGTTTGCCTGTCGCAACGGCCATATCGAAGCCGCAATGCGTTTGCTCGATCACGGTGTCGACATCTCGGCGGCGATGGAACCCAAAAACACGTCGGGGCGAAACCCGCGCAAAGGCATGACGGCTTTGATGCTGGCGGTCGAAAGTGGCCATTTCGATCTGGCACTGCGGTTGGTCCAACGTGGCGCCGACCCCAATGACCAGTCCAGCGAATTCGCGCCCCTGCACGCACTGGCCTGGGTCCGTCGCCCGCAAGTCGGCGACACCCCCGAAGGCGACCCGCCGCCGCAGATTCACGGAAACGTCTCCAGTCTTGAATTTGCCGCCAAGTTGATCGATGCGGGCGCCGACGTGAACCTGAAATTGCGTCGTGGCAAAGCACCCGGCAAAGCCCGCTTCAACACACGTGGCGCGACACCGTTCTTGATGGCCAGCCAAACCTGTGACTTACCCTACATGCAATTGTTGCAGGACCACGGCGCCGATCCGATGATCACCAACCACGACGACTGCACTGCGCTGATGGTGGCCGCCGGTGTCGGCGTTCATCACGTGGGCGAACATCCGGGCACGATCGACGAAGTCCGACAAGCGGTCCAGTGGCTGGTAGAACTGGGATTGGACATCAATCACGTTGATAAGAATGGTGAAACGGCGATGCACGGAGCCGCTTATCGATGCTATCCCGAAATCGTTCGACTGGTGGCCAAGCTGGGCGCGGATCCGGAAATATGGAACCACAAGAATCGACACGGATGGTCGCCGCTGACGATCGCCAAAGGTTATCGACCGGGATCTTTCAAACCCGATCCGCCCACCATCGAAGCGGTCATGGAAGTCGGCAAAATCACCGACGAAGACGCCCCCACCGAACGCGGCTGGCAGGGCTAGAGTCGCTAAAGTCGCCTTTCGCTCCGCGAAAGATGCGTTCGGATATTTAGCGCTACTTTCGCGGAGCGAAAGGCGACGATGTGCAAAACTAACTGCGGTAACGACGATACAGATACTCGCCGTGTGCAAGATTCGCTTTGGGGCCGTTAAGGCGAATGTAATTCCTCAGGTATTCATATTGTCTAGGGCTCCGGACCAAGTGATCAAACGGCTCTTGCTGCCATAACTTTCCCTTTCGTGAAAGTGCTCGGTTGACCTCTTTGGCGGTGAAATGAAGCCAAGAATCGCATTGTTCGATAAGTGACTGTTGCGACCGAAAGCTGGCAAGCAAATGAACATGATTTGGCATGATGCAAAAGTCCCCCATTCGATATCGCTGTCCATCGAAGAATAGCAGGGCGTCATGGACAATTCGTGCGAGTGTCGGATCGCGAAACGGACATCGCCCCTGACACGAATCCAGATATGCCTCTCGATGCCGATTGAATTCCCTGAGGAAACGACGACGCTGGTCATCGGTCAGTTTCGAGAAAGACGATCGCCACGTTGGCTCTGTTCGCCCCGTGTTTCGTCGGATCCAGTCAACCTTTTCGCGTTCCCAGCGGTTTAACGTCTCTTGCGGGATCGAATCCTGAGTGCGAAATGTGATGAATACGACGGCTCCGGCTTGGGCCCAATGAGGGCGGGAGTGTTCGCTGATCGAAATTGGTGCATTTGGATCAAAGCATTCGCCAAGCATCGTCCTTTTCCATGCGAAAAATCGTCGCCTTTCGCTCCGCGAAAGTAGTGCTAAATATCCGAACGCATCTTTCGCGGAGCGAAAGGCGACGATGCGGAAAGGTGACCTTGCGCTATTCGGCGGGCATTTGCGATAGCTGCCGAACTCGGTCGGCCATGCTTTTCAGACCGTTGCTGCGAGCGGAACTTAGGTGGCGAGCCAAACCCAGCTGTTCAAACTTGCTTTCAAAATCATACGCCGCGATCTCTTCGGCGGTCTTGTCCTTGACCAGATACAGCACCAGCGTGACTAAGCCGCGGACCAAATGCGCGTCACTGTCGGCCAGGAATTTCAACCCGCTGGGCGAAGAATCATCGGGCAACGCGACCAGCCAGACGTTGGACGTGCAGCCTTGGACGCGAAAGTTTTCGATCTTCCACTTATCGTCCAACGATTCGGCTTGATCCCCCAACTCGATCAACAGTTCGAACTGTTCACGGGGGTCATCGCAATCTTCAATGTCCTGGACGATTTCGTCGATCATGTCGCGTCGCGTTTTCGCGTTGGCAAAGGTTCAGGTGTCAAAACTCGTGGCGTTCGTCGTGCCCCACCGTACTGTTGCGAATTTTCACGTCCTGGCAAGCCTGGGCCCGCGACAGATCATCCCGCCGGTGCGACCGAGCCGCGTTCTTGTGGGGTCACGGTGATCACCACGCCCTTGAATGCCGGTGTTTTGCTTTTCGGATCGATCGACCTGGGAACCAAAACGTTGCTTTCCGGATAGTACATCAACGCATTTCCCGAGCGGATGTCGGGATAAGGTCGCGCCAAAATGTTTTCCATCCGGCCGGTGTCACTGGAAACGGTAACGCGAGATTCCGGCTGGATTCCCAGCGTGGGGAAATCGTCGGGATGGATCAAGATGATGTCTCGCGCAGTCTGATTGCGGTACAAATCTTCGTCTTCGTACACCACCGTATTGAACTGGCCTTCGCTGCGGACGGTCATCAATCGCAATCGTCCCGGACCTTCGGCGGCCAGCGGCGGCAACGCATGGACGTGCAAAATCGCTTTGCCATCCTTGGTCCCAAAGCTGGGTTGGTGGAACGTGCGTCCGGCGATCTGGAACTCTTCCTTACTCTGATCGATCGACTTGATCTTTTCGAATCCTGGGATGACTTCGCCGATCCACTGGCGGATCGTCGACGTCTGTCCCATCGCGGTCCAATCGACACCCTGAGTATCGGGCATCAAACGCGACGCGATGGTGGAAATCACATCGATCTCGCTTCGTGGCCCCGGTAAACGCCGCGGCCCACCATCGGACAACCGAACATAGTTGAACATCGATTCTTGGGTCGTCGGCTGGGGTTCTTCATCGCGGGCCAAGACTGGCAAGATGATCGTGTCGTCGGCCAGCCCGTGAACGTGCCCGGTGTTCATGGTCGTGCTAAGCATCACGTTCATCTGCAAGTTGGACAGAGCGGCCGCGGCATAAGCCGAATCCGGATTGCTGCCGTACAAATTCCCGCCCAAACAGAACCCGACTTTCAAGTCACCTTGGTGGGCAGATTCCATACACGCCAACGTGTCTTTACCCGCGCTCGTGGGCAACTGGATGCCGTATTTTTCTTGCAAGGCATCAAAGATCTGTTTCTTCAACCGCGGGGTCACCCCCACGCTGCCGATCCCCTGGACGTTGCTGTGACCACGGATCGGCATCAATCCGCTGCCCGGTCGCCCCACCATCCCGCGGCACAACGCCAACGCAGAGATCGCTTGAACATTCAACACGCCGTGCTGATGGTGCGTGATGCCCATCGTCCAGGCGAACACCGCGCGGTTGCATTGACCATAGACGTCCGCAATCTCTTCCATCTCGGCTTGCGAAACGCCCGACTTCGCAACGATCTCCGCCCAGTCCATGGCATCGACCGCCGCCAACCATTCGTCATGATGGCGGCAATGTTGCGACAAGAAATCCAAATCCACCCTGCCAGCCTGACGCACGGCTTTGGCGATCCCCCACAACAACGCCAAGTCGCCGCCGATGTGAGGTTGATAATAGTGGGTTGCGATCTTTGACCCGCCCAACAGCGAACGCGGGTCGCTGGGAATGCGAAACCGAATCAATCCTGTCTCGCGGACCGGATTGATGACGATGACCTTGCCGCCGGACCGACGCACCTTCAACAGGCTGCTCATCAATCGCGGGTGATTGCTGGCCGGATTCCCGCCGATCAGCATGACGCAATCGGCGTGTTCCAAGTCTTCCAACTGGATCGTCGCCGTCCCACTGCCGACGCTGGAATTCAGGCCCACGCCGCTGGCTTGGTGACAGTAGTAGCTGCAGTTATTGACGTTGTTGGTGCCATACAAACGTGCCATCAACTGCAGAAGGAAACCGGCTTCGTTGCTGCTGCGTCCGCTGAAGTACCAGAACGTTTCGTCCGGTGTGACTTCACGCAGCTTGCCGACGATCGTGTCAAACGCCTGTTCCCAAGTGATCGTTTCAAAGTGGGATTGGCCGCGGCGATAGCGAACCGGATGCACCAAACGTCCCAGATATTCCAGTTCGCGTGGCGTCAAACGCTGAAGCGATTCGATACTGTTCTGCTTCCAAAAGTTTGGATCGATTCCGCCTTGCATGTCCGACGCCATGGCCTGCATGCTTTTCTTACAGACCTCGGGAAACGACCCGACCTCGTTGACCATGCCGCCTTTCTGGCCGCCCATGCCCAGTGCGCAGGTTTTGCACGCATTCTTACTGCGCAGCGCCCGGTAGAACTTCCACATCCCGCCGGCTTGACGGCCCTTCTTGAATGAATAGGCGATTGCCCGCCATCCGCCGCCGCTGTTGACTTTGACCATCGTGTCCGTCCGCTCGAATCGAAACCTAACCGGACTGCATGTTAGCAAAGTTGCGACATGGATGATTCACTGAACGAGCATCACGAAAAACGCCGGCGACCAAAATTTGATCACCGGCGTCGATCGTTGAAGTGGACGTTCGCCCTTTCACCCCCATCGCCTTACAGCATGGGTGGAGGAGGAGGCGGGGGCGGAGGTGGTGGAGGCGGTGGGGGTGGCGATGGCTCGGGTGCCGGCTCAGGCTCCGGTGCTGGTTCCGGCTCCGGCTCCGGTTCGGGTTCGGGTTCCGGCTCTGGCTCCGGGTCGGGTTCCGGTGGTGGAGGCGGCGGGGGTGGAGGCGTCGGCAACGATTTTGCCAGCACGATGGGCGCTCGTTCGGTCATCAACGTGCAGTGCCCCTCCACATCGCCGCTGGTGTACTGGGGTGACAACCAAACGTTTTCCGAAACAGGAATCTTCACGGACACGTTGACCGACGTGTCCGATTCGCCCAGCGTTTCCGGCGTTACCGTGATCGTCGCCGAATTGATCCCGTGCTTGGCCAAATAATCCTTGGCCATGTCTTTGGCCGTGGACGACTTGGAGCCCGGAACGATCACGGTTCTTGCCGCGATGTAGGCCGAGTGGTCGGCGACGTGTTTCAACATGCTGGCGCGGGACAGTTCGATGCCGCCAAAAATCAGCATCACCAACAATACCAAACAGAATGCGAATTCGACCGCAGCGGCCCCCGTTCTCCCAGCCGAATCGTTACCAGATCGTTGCACCGGAGTTCTCGGGCGAGAGTGTTTTATGAATAACATCAACATGCCTCACTTGGTCAAAAGACTGGGCAAACGACGGGCGATTTCACGAAACGCGTCCGCCAGCTGAGCCGCGGTCACGGCGTGAAAGTGTTGGCCGCCACAGATGTCGGCGACCTTTTTCATCTTGTTTTGATCCGCTTCATCACTGAACGTGATGGTGAAAACGGTGATCCCGTTGTGATACAGGCTGTAGGCGGCGTTGACGGGATCTTTTCCGTAGTTATGAATCCCATCGGTCATCACGATCACGACCTTGGTGGCAAAAGGACGTCCCAAGGCTTGGTCGGTCACCGCGGCGGATCCTTCCATCATCCCGCCCCCAATGTTGGTCCCGCCGGCTTCAAAGCTGACCGAGATCGCCTGCAACGCATCCATGACTTCCGTGTAGTCGTTCGTCAGACGAACGGGAGTGGCCGGATTGCTGTTGTAGGTCGACAGCGCCACGTACTCTTCCATCGGCGAAGCTTCGATCAGCTGTTTGAACGTGTTGACCGCTGCGATCAAGTCCAACCAACGTGCGCTGGGTGGCACCGGTTGTCCAAAATCCCACCCGGCCGGTGCGGCCGCGGGCGCCGGCGGGTACTGGGCCACTTCGTCGGCCGCGTATGCCATCGATCCGCTGCGATCGACCACCAAGCTGATATCCATCGCCGCTTGGGTGGCGATCGCTTCGCGTTGTGTCTTGAACTGAAAATTGGTTCCGAACGTCGGGAACAGCGGCTTGATGTTGGTGTTGTTACTGTTGGCCAGTGAACGTGTCACGAATCGAATCGCATTGCCGTTTTCTGCCGGTGTGAACGAATGCGTCGAATCCAATGCGTTTCGGTTGCTGACACCGACATCCAAATCCCCTTCACCGACCGGCATGACGTGTTCGCCGATTGGGTTCAACGATGCCGCGGTTTGTGCCGCCGTAAGCGCCTGGGCCTTGTCACCGTCGGTCAACACATACTCTTTTAGCGCCGCATGCGCTGCGGCGTCCGATGCGATCTGAACATCGGTATTGAGCGATTCGATGTAGGTGATGTTGATCGCATAGGCGGAAATGATCAGCAACACCGGCAGCAACACAGCCACCAATGCCATCGTCGCTCCGCGGCGATCACGTTGGTTGTTTTGGATGCGATGAATTGGCATCGTTTGCGGGCCCTATCAAAGTTTCTCGTTACCGTGCACGCAGACTGACCGTACGTGTCAGTATCTTGCCGCTGAACAGGTATCCGCCCAGCAAAGAATTCGAATCAAACGGTGCGGACACCGTGACTTGGAAATAGTCGTCTTCACCAAGTGCGCCCGGATCACTGGGACTCATCGAAACGTCATAGCCTTTAACGCCGTGCGCATCGAGCAACAGCTGGCACTGGTATTCGACGTTCTCCGCTTTCGACGTCGGCACCACCCCCACGCGGGCGCCTTCGTAAGCGGTGATCTTCAAGCTTTGGCCCACAAACATCATGTTGCAGGTTTCGATCGTCCCCAACATGATCAGCGTCAACAGCGGCAAACAGACCGCAAGTTCCACCACGGCCGCGGCGCGGCGTCCGGTACGACGTCGATGCGGTGTCGCAAGTTGGCTTTTCCGGGATCGGTTTGGGTGCATGATCGGATCGTGAAAAACAAGTTCCTGGAGATTTCCACTAGATTCCTAGGTCACACACCGCTTACTGGACGTAAAACCACCCACAAGAATCTGGCGAATTGTCGCGGCCAACCGCATCAAAGGCCGCTGATCCGGAAGGTACGAAAGATGCCGATCATGTCGGTGATGTCACCGGTCGAACGCGGCGGACCGGCAAAGTTGATCCGGGGCGCTGATCCCATCTGGGGCGCTGATCCCATACAGTGACCGGAGACCAGCCCCCATGCCCCAGCGTTTATGATGACGCCGATCCGCCGCAGACCATGACTCCGCCCATGATTTGCACACGCGTGTGATTCGTCCCCACCCCACCTCAGCTTCGTCGCTGACGGCCCGCCGCCCCGCCCCAACCGTGTTTACCGTGCCCACCGACCAATCCGCCGCCGGTTACCGCCGGATGACCGGCCTTCTATCTATCGTCGTTCTCGTCATTGCCGCTTCCCGAGTCGGCGCGGCAACACCGACCTCGCCATCGATCGTGCTGATCGTTGCCGACGACTTGGGATACAACGACCTGGGTTGCCTGGGCAGCCAGATCATCAGCCCCAACTTGGATCGCTTGGCGGCCGAGGGGATCCGGCTGACGAATTTCTACGTCGCTTGGTCAGCCTGCACGCCATCACGTGCCGCACTGTTGACCGGTCGCTATCCGCAACGAAACGGCATCAGCGACATGATCCGGAACGAAGCCCCGGATTACGGCCACCGCTACACCGCCGCCCAGTACGCCGCCACCTTCGAACGCATTGGCGGCATGGATGTCCGCGAATCAACGTTGGCGAATTACTTGTCCGATGCCGGGTATCGATGTGGCATCTATGGCAAATGGGACTTGGGCAGCCTGCGTCGTTTCTTGCCAACGTCCCGAGGCTTCGACGACTTCTATGGTTTCGTCAACACGGGGATCGATTACTACACCCACGAGCGTTACGGCGTGCCCAGCATGTTTCGCAATGAATCCCCAACCGTCGATGACCGTGGCACTTACTGCACCGACTTGTTCCTACGCGAAGCGTTGCGATTCCTGGACCAGCAACCCAGCGACCAGCCGTACTTCCTATACCTGCCGTTCAACGCGCCCCACAATTCGTCATCGTTGGATCCGAAGATTCGCAGCACGATCCAAGCGCCCGAACGTTTCAAAGCGATGTATCCCGAGGTCGCCCCGACGTACCGAACCACCGATCGATATCGGTATGGCAATCCTGCAACGGTCGTGACAACCGAGGCTCGGCGTCGCGACTATGCCGCGGCGGTCACATGCATGGACGACGCAATCGGGCAAGTGATCAGCCGCATCGAATCACGCGGCCAGCTGGACCAGACGATTGTCATTTTCCTGTCGGACAACGGTGGCGGCGGTGGCAGTGATAACACCCCGCTGCGTGGAAAAAAGTCGACGATGTGGGAAGGCGGTCTGCGTGTTCCCTGTCTCGTCCGCTGGCCTGATGGCAACCTGAAGCCCGGCCAAGTGAACCACCAGTTGCTGACGAGTCTTGAGATCCTGCCCAGCCTTTGCAGCGCGGCCGACGCCGACGTTCCGGCCGATGTCACCCTGGACGGCTTCGATTGGTGGGACACGCTTCGCGGCGACACTGATTCGCCACGCAAATCGATGTTTTGGAAACGCCAGGATCGCTGTGGTGCACGCGTGGGCGATTGGAAGTGGGTCGATATGCCGGACAAGGGGCAAGGCGGACTGTACCGAGTCACCGATGACATCGGCGAATCCAACGATCTGTCCCAGCAATATCCGGTCGTCTTGGAGGACATCCAAGCGAAATACCGGCAATGGGAAAGCGAAATGCAAGACGCACCGCCGCGTGGACCGTTTCGTGATTTCTGAACCGTCGTCGCCCGTCCAGTTTTCTTTGCGTTTCGGCCACACCAAATAACGCCCGACCCTCCCGATGAAACGATGATGATCATGCAACTTCCCAAGTTTCGATCCGCCAAGTTTTTCACACTGTTTGTCGGACTAATGGCCACATGCTTTTCGCCTGCTTGCCAAGCCGACGAAGACACACAGGACGATGCACCGGAGCACATGATCGTCGTGTCCCCCAGCGATCCGGGATGGACGCCGCTTGGCGAAGCCGACTTTGTGCGTGTCAATGGCGATGACCAGACGCTGACCTGGGACGGCCCGGTGGCTTACGGATCGGGAACGCCGATCGGAGTCACACGCAGCCGCAAAACCTACAAGAACTTTGAACTGCTGATCGAATGGCGGCACGAACGCCCGGCCGGCAACAGCGGTGTGTTCGCGTGGGTTCCCGCGTCGGCTTTGGAAGACTTGCCGCCCGGCAAACTGCCCGACGGCGGGATCGAAATCCAAATGCTGGACCACGATTACACACGCCAGTGGCACCAGCGAACCGGCGGCGGCAAGACGCCATTCTTTTCGACCCACGGCGACGTATTCGCGGTCGGCAAGTCGACCATGAAGCCCTTCCCGCCGCTGTCACCCAACGGCAGTCGTTCGTTTCCTTCAAAGGAACGATCTTTGGGCGCCGGCCAGTGGAATCGTTACTACGTCCGAGGCGTCAATGGCACGATCCGTTTGTGGGTCAACGGCGAAGAAGTGTCCGGCGGTTCGGATTGCCAGCCCAGCGAAGGCTACCTGTGCTTAGAAAGCGAAGGCAGCCCGATCACTTTCCGCAATCTGTTCATCCGCCAATTGCCGTAGCCGCCCATCGTCGCCTTTCACCCATCGTCGCCTTTCGCTCCGCGAAAGTAGCGCCCGCCCCTCACACCAACCATCCATAAAAAAAGGCCGGCAAACCCCATCGGATTCGCAGGCCGCCGATACTTCAAAATCAAATTCACGCTCAATCCGTGATCTCGTATCTCTTCGGCTGCGGACGTTCGATGATCGAATTCGCCAGAGCGTCATCACCCATCGTCGCCTTTCGCTCCGCGAAAGTAGCGTCCGCCCCTCACACCAACCATCCACAAAAAATATGGCCGGCAAACCCCATCGGATTCGCAGGCCGCCGAAACTTCAAAATCAAATTCACGTCCAAACCGTGATCTCGTATCTCTTCGGCTGCGGACTTTCGTTGATCGCATGAAAACATTCAACATCGATTTGCGTGATGTTCTTCATGTGATAGCCGCCTTCGCCGACGCCACCCAACGTTGCCGCATCCGAATCGACGTACAAATCATCAAACGCATGTTCGGGCAACGGATCGTTTTCCAAAGCTTCTTCGATCTGTTGACCTTCGCGGATGGTCAGCGTCACAGGCTTTTCGCAAACCCCGTCCTTGCCGGCGTTGAGCGAATCGATCACCTGCTTGGTGTGCCGGTGGTCAACCGAACCGACCACGTCGACATCCGCAATCCCGGCACACACGGGCCGAACTTCAACGCTTCGCGGCCGTGATAGGTGTGCTGCCGGATCCCCGTCGCGATGAACCCCACAACCGGCTGTTCATTTGGGGTGTTGGTCCCGTTTCGTCGGCAGGGCCGGGGCTGGTACGCGGGCCGGTCCCCGGTAAGTCGGCCGCTCCGGCGGCAGCCTGCAGAAAGCTTCGTCGATTGGCTGGAAGAGTCACGGGTCAGCTTCTGGGCCCCAGGAGACAAGTAAGATGAACTTCGGGCACCTTGAAAGATCTCGCAAAACGCACGGACCTCAAAGATTCCGACCGTTGTTCCCCCTCGTCATTGCGGCCCAAAGCCTGCATACTTCATTGGCTGCCCTGCGGACGTGACGGGCTGCCCAATTCACTCGGAAACCAGCGAAATACTAAGCAGACATGAACAAAGCGCGACACGAATTGGTCGTCGTCGGCGGCGGGCCGGCAGGATACGTGGCAGCCATCCGAGCGGCTCAGCTTGGCATCGACGTCGCGTGTATCGACGAAAATGATCGCTTCGGCGGAACCTGCGTCCGCGTCGGCTGTATCCCCAGCAAAGCCCTGCTGGAATCGTCGCACTTGTACGAACAGTCACGGCACGACCTGGAACAGCACGGCGTGAAGGTCGGCGACGTGACGCTGGACCTGGACGCGATGATGGCCCGCAAGCGGAAGATCGTCGACACGCTGACCGGCGGCATCAACATGCTGTTCAAACACCAAGGGGTCACGCCGTACCAGGGTCGCGGACGACTGCGCGACGTCAATTCGGTCCAGGTGACGCCCACCGGCGATGGCGAACCGACGTTGATCGAAGCCGACCAGATCCTGCTGTGCCCCGGCAGTGTCCCGGCAAAGCTGCGCAGTGTCGAAGAGGACGGCGACCGCATCGGAAACAGCACCACCGCGCTGTCGTTCCCCAGCGTCCCCGAACGTCTGGTCGTCATCGGCGGCGGCTACATCGGCCTGGAACTGGGCAGCGTCTGGAACCGTCTGGGCAGTGAAGTCATCGTGCTCGAAGCAATGGACCGCATCCTGGCGGGCCTGGACAGTGAACTCGCACAGCTGGCCCATCGCGCGTTCAAAAAGCAAGGCTTGGATTTCCGCACCAAGACCTTCGTCGAATCGGCCAAAGTCGACGGGGATCGGTGCGTCGTGACGATCAAAGACGGCGATTCGATCGAGTGTGATCGCGTGCTGTTGGCCACCGGACGCGCCCCGGCGACCGACGACTTGGGGCTGGAATCGGCCGGCCTGGAAACCGACAACCGCGGCTTCCTTAGCGTCGATGAAAACTACGAAACATCCGTCGAAGGCATTTACGCGACAGGCGATTGCATCGGAGGAGCGATGCTGGCACACAAGGCGATGGAAGAAGCGGTCGTGTGCGTCGAACGAATGGCGGGCATCAAAAGCCACATGAACTATGACGTGATCCCCGCGATCGTTTACACCCACCCCGAAATCGCGACAGTCGGTAAAACGGAAGACCAGCTAAAAGACGAGGGTGTCGAGTACAACAAGGGTGTTTGCCCTTATGGGGCCAACGGTCGCGCGCGGACGTTGGGCGAAGCCGAGGGCCGCGTGAAAATCCTGGCCGACGCCGCGACCGATCGCGTGCTGGGAGCCCACATCATCGGCGCCCGCGCCGGTGACATGATCGCCGAGGTCGCCGCGGCGATGGAGTTCGGTGCCAGCAGCGAAGACATCGCACGGACCTGCCACGCCCACCCGACGATGTCCGAAATCGTCCACGAAGCCGCTCTGGCCGTCGACGACCGCCCGATCCACACGATCTGACCCAAAGCCAGCGCGCGGCCATTAAGGGGACGGAGGTCTTTTTTTGCAGCGTGGACTCACTTACGCGTGCCATCGTCGGCGATAGCACGTGCTTGCCCGACGTTTGACGATGGGGAGACGCTACTTTCGCGGAGCGAAAGGCGACTTTGGTTTTCTCGGGCGGCCATTAGGGGACGGAGGTCTTTTTTGCAACGCGGACTCACTTACACGCGCCATCGTCGGCGATAGCACGTGCTTGCCCGACGTTTGACGATGGGGGGACGCTACTTTCGCGGAGCAAAAGGCGACTTTGGCGGCTCTTAAGGGGACGGGCGGCTCTTAAGGGGACGGAGGTCTTTTTCGAAACCCGGACTCACTTACGCGCGCCATCGTCGGCGATAGCACGTGCTCGCCCGACGTTTGACGATGGGCGACGCTACTTTCGCGGAGCGAAAGGCGACTTTGGTTTTCTCGGGTGCAATGGGTGGTTTGGTTACGGTGCGAGGTCATTTGAAAGAATGACGCGAGGTCGCCAACGTCATGCCGGTCGAAAAAACGAAACGGCACTGCATGTCGCGTCGTTTGGCTGCGGTTTAAACCGTCTTTGACGTCCGCTGGATGCGGAACGTTGCTGCCCCCCATCCCTTCGGCAAGAGCAGGTAGAGTACAAGCGTCATCTCCCTGACGCCAAGTCGCGACAATCAATTCGGGCGAAGCCGCAACGTAAGAACACCTTCCCCGACGGTCGTAAGGAATGGCGTGTGTTCCAGCCGAGCAATATTTGTGACGGGGTCTCTTGATGAACTTCGACAGACAAGACGGAAAGCCGGATGAAGGGCCGACGCTGGAGATCTTCTCGTCTCCAAGCGGTGGGTGCTTTATCGGAATCAAAGACGAGATGGGTGTGTGGCCGTTTCGAAGCGAAATGTTTGACACCGCAGTGGAAGCGGAACAAAGGCTGGCCGAATTGAACGCCCCATTGCCGTATGAATCCCTTTGCCCGGATTGCCAAGCGGGATATACCGAACAAGCATTTTTGAAACTCGGAGTCATTTCTGGTTTGTGGGCATGTCCCTGTTCGCCAAATTCGTTGTTGTTTCCACCTTCACAAAGCTTGGAAGAGTCGATCAAAGCAATCCATGATTTCATGACAAGCCGTGACGGGTAGCAGCTTTCAAAACATGAGTGTCGCCCGGATACCTTTCCAGGATGTGTAAAGAAACACGCTTCGCGATCGGCCGATGATAGGCATTGGGCCGCGACGAAACCCTGCGTCAGAGAGAGGACGCTTCTTCCGCGGAGCGAAAGGCGACTTTGGGTGATCGCCAGCGGGAGTCCGGTGGGAACCGAACTTGGCCAAAGGTAAGCTATCTGGGTGCAGGCCCCGCGACGGAACCGGCCGTCGTGCATGGGGAGAACGGCGATCGATGATTTTTACCGAACACGATAGACGCTAGACATGACGATAAAACGACGACATCTCCTTGCATCAACAGCCGTCGCATCTGTTGGCGTGGCACTCTGTGGGGCAACCGGGCCCGACCACTCGACTGCGTCAAGCAGGTCGATGGACATGACACTGGAAGATCGGCGGAGATGGCTCGCCTCGTTCTCCTGCAACATCGAGATGTGGTTTAAAGACCTCGACTTTCTCGACCGCATCACGGCGGCGAAAGAAGTCGGCTTTGACGCGATTGAAATTTGGAATCCCCAGAAAAAGAAGCTTGGCGGCGGCTTGGTATCGGCAAAGAAAATTGCCGAGCGTGCGCGTGGCGAGGGGATGAAGGTCACCAGCATCTCACCCGGTGCGCCATCGCTTGCCGATGCCAACAATCTAAATGCCTTCATTGACTGGATCGATCTCGCGGTTGAACTGGCGGACTTGTTCGATGTTCCCAATTTCAATCTGACTGGACACAAAATTGTCGAGGGCCAGAGTGTTCAGGAAATGTTGGGCACCTACACGAGGGCAGTTGAAGCGGCCTTGGGAAAGTTGGAATCGGCTGGCAAAATCGCAACGATTGAGCCTTACAATCCGTTCGATCATCCCGGCCATTTCATCTACGGCGTGGAGCCGGCGCTGTCCATTTGCAGGGCCGTCGATTCTCCGAATTTGAAAATCAACTGGGACTTTTTTCACATGCAACGCACCGATGGCAACCTGATCACCCATTTGGAAGATGGGATCCATCAGGTTGGGTATGTGCAATTGGCAGATTCCCCGGATCGCTTTCAACCGGGCACGGGTGAGGTTGCTTATGGGCGTATCTTGAATCGGTTGCGAAACTTGGGATACAAGGGCTACATCGGCGCCGAGTGTTTTCCTCAAGATCAAAATGCGATGGTCGCCGCATCGGACATCGCAGCCTTGGCCGAATCCGTCAACTTGCAACCGCCGATGAAGTAGTGCAAAAGGCCCGGATGGACCAAGTTCCATCGAAGCAGTGCCTGAGTGAACGGCTACCCTTGGGATGGAACGGGCGACCATCCTGCGAAATCGATGGCACGAACTGATCAATGCCCACGCGCGGCGACCGGCCCCTTTTTTATGCCTGGGCTGTTTCCGAAAATTTGATTGAACTCGGACTCTGCAACCGATGAACCGGCCCCCTGATCCAGCGGACGATATTCTTGCCTACAACCGCCTGGCATGGGACCATCAGGTTCGAAAGAAAAACCGTTGGACGACTGCGGTCTCACCCGAGGAGATCCAACGTGCGCGTAATGATGACTGGCAGATTGTTCTGACACCGGAAAAACCGGTTCCTCGCGAATGGTTCCCTGATTTCCGTGCGCGTCCTTTCGAGGTTCTGTGTCTGGCCGGTAGCGGCGGCCAACAGGCCCCGATCCTCGCGGCGGCTGGGGCAAAGGTGACGGTGCTTGACAATTCGCCCGGGCAATTGGCACAAGACCAACTCGTGGCCGATCGCGAAGGCTTGTCGCTGCGGCTGATCCAAGGCGACATGGCCGACCTTTCCGTTTTTGACGACCAGTCCTTTGACCTCATCGTTCACCCGTGTTCCAACACCTTTGTTTCCGACGTGCTGCCGGTTTGGAAGGAAGCGGCGCGAGTCATGAAAGTTGGCGCCGATTTGCTTTCCGGAATCGTCAATCCAATCGTTTATCTATTCGATGATGAGTTGATGGAAAAGGGCGAATTCAAAGTCCGTCACAAGATTCCCTATTCCGATTTGACAAGCCTGTCTGCACAGCAAAAGAAGGCTTTGATTGACCAACGAGAACCCTTTTGCTTTGGACACACCCTGGCCGACCAGCTTGGCGGTCAGGCCGACGCCGGCTTAGCCATCACGGGGTTGTTCGAAGACGGCTGGTCAGATTGGCCCATTTCCGATTTCATCCCAACGTTCATCGCGACAAAATCCACAAAGATTGGGCCGGTTAAATGATCCGGAGTCCGATGAAAGGCGAAGCGGCAAAATGGCGAAGCCGCTGATTCGCAATGGCAGGAGCCTGGAAGGGGGCAGAGGTGGCGGATCGGATGGTGTTGCACGCAGGGTCGGACGCTACTCTCGCATAGCGAAAGGTGACTTTGGGGGTTAGCCTTCGAAGCGTGGCGGCAGTCGGTAATCGGAGGCTTTGAAGGGAGTCGGTGCGACGAACAACAGGCCGGAATTGGGACAGGCGGCGAAGTCTTCCGGGCTCATGTTTTCCACCGCGGTTGTGATGACCAGCATCACGTCGCCTTCCATGGGCACCAGGGCTGGACAAGTATTTTGGGGCGATTGCGGCGTTCGCCAGACTCCACGCAGCGCACCGGATTCCAAGTCGTACCAGCGTGTCTCGCCGTACTCCGCCGCCTTGGGCAAGTACATCGAAACAATGATGCCGCTTGCATCGGGCGTCAGCACCGCACCATCGGGTACCGCGGGGTCATCATTCAAATCCACCAAGACTTCTGGGTCGCCCAAGATCGCGGTGTCGATATCGATCGGATAGCCGACGATCTGGCGCGTGGGCGAATCGATATCAATCAGACGCAACGATCCGTCTTGACCGGCATACACCGCTTTGCCGTTGCTGCAGACTTGGTCGTCACGCAGACGCACCAATTGGCCGTCACGACCACGGTACAAGTACAAACCGGCTTTGCGATTGGCAAATTCCAAATCCTTGGTGCCAAAGATCAGGTTGTCGTCGACCACCAAGCCGTCATTGATGATCGTGTTGTCGACGTCCGAATCGATGCCGTCGACCAGAACGTCCCATTGCCCGGTGGCCGGATCAAAGAAGCCCAGGCTTCGTTCGCAACCGACCACAAAATCGGATCGATCGGCACGTGGAAACGCGAATCCGGGACGGCCGGGCAAATCAAAGGACTGGTTTTCGCGACGAACCAGATCGCACAAATTCAATGACCCGATTGTCGCATCATCGCCGTGCTGGATCGCCACCCAAGACAATTGACCGGACGCCAGCGCGTAGGGTCCTTCGGGCAAAAATCGCCGCGTGTCGTCTTGCCCGATGTCCAGCGGTGAAGCGGTCCAGGAATCCATGTCTCGTGCCCATGCTTGAAGAGTCGTGCCCAGTGACGGACCGCACGACACTGGCCTGCCCCCGGCGCTCCCCGCGTCGATGCGTGATCCGTCTGGGCACAAGTCTGGCAGACCGCGTGGTGCGACGAAAGCCCGCCGGGCAAAGTGGGGATCGCAAGTGTATCTTATGCGGCATCGCGCACCGTCACGGCAACCGCGCGTCACCCCCGAACGTCCGCGCCCGCCCGTCCTGGGCCCGCTAATTCGGCCCCTTCCTTTTTGCCCCCGCCCCATTCACGAGTTCCCGCCATGCCCAGCGAACAACATCCCATCTTGTCCGGGTTCGCCAATGCAACCCACCGGACACCCCGCCTGTTGACGTTGTTGTTGATCTGCGTCGCCATCCATTGGCCCCAACATGCGGAGGCCGATGAGAAGCCGTCGGATTCGTCCCAGCGTTTGAACGTCTTGATGATTGCCGTGGACGACCTGCGTCCCGAACTGGCCTGTTACGGGGCGACGCATATTCACAGCCCCAACATTGACCGGCTGGCCAAATCGGGCATCCAGTTCAATCACGCTTATTGCCAAGTCGCCGTGTGTGGGGCATCGCGTGCCAGCTTGCTTAGCGGTTGCCGCCCGGAAACGACCGACTGTTGGGACTTCAAAACACCGCTTCGGTCTAAGATGCCGGATGTGCTGACGTTGCCACAACACTTCAAGAACAACGGTTACGAAACCTGTTTTTTGGGCAAGGTCTATCACAGCCGCAACGATGACGCGTCGTCGTGGACGATGAAGGCGGACCGCTGGGCACCGGCCGATCCGAAGAAGGGCAAAGGCTATGTTGCCACGCCGATGAACAAGCGGGTTCAACACCCGACAATCAAAAACCTGAAGCACGGCCCGGCAACCGAGAACGGCGGCGATGTTCCCGACGACGCTTACACCGATGGGCACAACGCCCAGCGTGCGGTGAAGCTGATCGAAAGGTTTGCCGACCATGACAAACCGTTTTTCTTGGCCGTGGGCTTTGTCAAGCCGCACCTGCCCTTCAACGCGCCCGGCAAGTACTGGGACCTGTACGACCGAGACCAGATTCAGATTCCGCCGCGGGTCGATATCGTCGACAGCGTTCCGTACGGACGCAGCACGTGGGGCGAACTGAAAAACTATCCCGACATCCCGCGAAACGTCGACACGCTGGATGATGAAACGACCAAACGGTTGATCCACGGCTACTACGCCGCGGTCAGCTACACCGATGCCCAGGTCGGCAAACTAATGGATGCACTGGAGCAAACCGGCCAGCGTGACAACACGGTCATCGTGCTGTGGGGCGACCACGGTTGGTACGTCGGTGACTATGGCGATTGGTGCAAGCACACGAATTACGAAGTCGCCACGCGTGTTCCGATGATCTTTTCGGCGCCCCAGCTTTCGGCCGATCACCAGACCAACGCGTTGGCGGAATTTGTGGACATCTACCCGACGCTATGCCAGCTGACCGGGATGTCGGTCCCCGATCACTGCCAGGGCGAATCATTGATGCCGGTCCTGAGCGATCCCAACCGCGACGGAAAAGCGGCCGCGTTCAGCCAATACCGCCGCAATAAGCCGGGCGTCGGACCGGTGCTGGGTACCAGCATTCGAACACCGCGTTTTCGTTACACCGAATGGCGTCGCGTCAAAGGTGGCCAGCTGGAAGACATCGAGTTGATTGATTTCCAAACCGATCCCGAAGCCACACGCAACGTGGCCGCCCAGCCACAGTACCAGTCGTTCTTGCCCACCTTGCAGAAACTGTGTGCACAATCCAAAACGGGCGTCCCCCTGTGACGGCCGGGTGCTTTCCGGTCCGCGCCGGCACCACGGCCAAATCCCACCAATGATCCCCACGTTGTGAACACCATGGATGCACTGAAAGACAGAATCGTCGCCGTCACCGGCGGTGGCACCGGTATCGGCGAAGGCATCGCGACCGCGCTGGCGGCCGCCGGTTGCCGTGTCACTATCGGCGGGCGACGGCTGGAAAAACTGCAGTCGGCGGCACAGTCGATGACCGGCCCGCATCCGGTGCGATGCCATACGATTGACGTGGCCGACGCGGCCAGCATCGAAGCGTTCTTTGACGACGTGACGCAAAACGTTGGCGACGTCGACATCCTGGTCAACAGCGCGGGGATCAACATTCAAAACCGCACCATGGCGGAAATGGCGCCGGAGGATTGGGAACGTGTGCTGCAGATCAACGCGACCGGTGCTTATCGATGCATGCACCGCGTGTTGCCCGCGATGCGAAAGCGACGCGACGGCTTGATCGTGAACATCAGCAGCGTGGCCGGCAAACGTGCGATCAGCCTGGGCGGCGTGGTTTACTGCGCCAGCAAGTTCGCGATGACCGCACTGGGCACCGCGGTGTCCAACGAAGTCCGCGAGGAAGGCGTGCGGATCACCAACGTGTATCCGGGCGAAGTGAACACGCCGATCTTGGAGAACCGTCCGGTCAAGGTCAGCGACGAACACAAGGCGTCGATTTTGCAGCCCGAGGACATCGCTTCGGTCGTGCTATCGATCTGCGCCTTGCCGCCTCGCGCCAACGTGCCGGAAATCGTGATCAAGCCGACACGACAAGAATGGGTCTGAGCGACCACGGATCGCATGGCCGCCTTTCGCTCGGCGACCGTTGCGTTTGATAGCGTTGCTTTCGCGGAGCGAAAGACGACGATACTCGGCGACCGTTGCGCTTGATGGCGTTGCTTGCGCGGAGCAAAAGGCGACGATGGTCGGCGATGAATTAACGATTGGCCGTTAGGTTTGCTGGCCGGCGAACCGCAGACCACGGACCAGCGATTGTTCGGCGTCGGCTTCGTTGATTTCCGTCGCCACTTCCATGTTGCTCGTCCACTGTGGACGCATCCGCAAGTCGGCGACGGTCATCCCGCGGGTCAGTTCACCCTTGGTTTCCACGTCGACCGCCATGGGTTCCCACTGGAACAGTTCGGGTTCCAGCACCGACAACAACGCGGTGGGCGCGTACAGCGGAATCATTTCGCGGCCCAGATGATGGTGAGCGGCGCGAAAGGCGAACTGCAAAATCCGATGCAACAAATGGCCGACACGTGTGTCGCGGCTCGGCAAACGTTCCAGCAATTCGACGCCGAAGCTGAATTCCTCGGTCACGTCCAGCGGCACCATGCTCTTGGTCGTTGCCGAAGCAAGGATGTCCTTGGCCGCGGCCGGGTCAAAGAACATGTTGAACTCCGCGGCCACCGACGCATTGCCCGATGCTTGGACCGCGCCACCGCTGATGATGACCTTGTCGATCAACGGCAACACCGCCGGATCGCGACGGGCCAATCGGGCCAGATTCGTCAGCGGGCCCAAGCACAACAACGTGACCTCGTTTTTATGACGTCGGAACACGTCCGCCATGACTCGGTCGCCGTCGGGCAGGTGCTGGCGGTTGGAACCACGCAGGTTCAATCCGCCCAATCCGTCGGCACCATGCAACGCCGGGTTGCCATCGACCGGTGCTTCGCTGGACGGTGCCAGGGCTTTGCCGACACGCGGATAACGAGGCGGATCCAGGGTTTCGATCAACGCCGTGACGTTATTGGTCGCTTGATCCGAATCGACGGTTCCCGCCGTCGCCGTGATCGCCATGATGTCCAACCGCGGATCGAACAACGCCATGCAAAGCGCGACGGCGTCGTCGATGCCCGGATCACAATCGATAAGAATCTTTCTTGCCATGCCGAAGTTTAACCCGAGCGCCGGATTCTGACGAGTCAGCGAGAAACTGCTTGTCGTCGACGTTCCTGCCGATCAGTGGTCCCGTCTATTGCCGCGTCGCGACGACTTTCGGCGACGATTCGTCTCGTGAAAACGCCACCAAGCGTCCCCGTTGTGGGTCGGCCACCCAAACGGCGTTGTCACCGGCGGCGATCCCGACCGGTCCGGCCAGGTCCTGCCCTTCGGCCCATGCGGTGACCGCACCGTCACCGTCGACAGAGAAAACGCCACCCGCGTAAACGTCGGTCACCAACAACCGGTCGTCGGCAACGGCCAAGCCCGCGGGGAATTGGAACGTCCGCTGGTCCAGCACCGTCGTTACCGCCGGGTTGTCGACGATGCGGTCGGGGCGATCGACCGTCGGAATGCTGACGTCGATCAGCTGAACCGACCGCTTGGCCGGACAAACAGCCGCCAACGTGGATTCGTCGCGAAACGCCAGGCCTCGTGCATTGACCCGGGCGAACCATTCGGGGGCACCACCGTCGACCGGCATCCGCCAAATCGCCTGCGTTTCGGCATCCGCGACGAACAGCCATTGGCCGCCCGAATCGACCGCCAACGACATCGGAATGCCGATCTTGCCACCCGACAAGGGCTTCGGTTCGGCGCCGGCGGCGGGAATGTGATAGACCTCGCGGGTCGCCGAGTCGCCCACCAGGACGCCGCCGCTCGGGTGCAACGCGATGCAACGAGGCCGATTCAGCGGCTGGCGGAAACGCGGCGAACCCTCGGCGAACAGAGTGCGGTCGCCGGATTTAGACATCCAGATCCCCGGCAACTCCAGGTCGACGATGTACAGCGTGTCGTCGGTCGCGGCGTCGCCCGATTCGACGGCCACGGCGATCGGATACTTCATTGCCGAGGTGCCAGCGGTCCGGCCGCCGGCATCCTGGGCACCGGTTTGCTGGGCGTTGGAGTCCTTATCTCCGGCTGCCTGAGCGATGGCGGTCTCGGCCGACAGCATCCCCAGCAGGCAAACCGCCAGAACCAACCAGTCTTCCCAGGCCGACCAAGCTTTCCATTGACGCGAGCCCCTGCGGCACCGCCAAAGCGCCAGCCTTTCACAGTTTTCGCAAACCTCCGCGAAAGAGGGGCAACGATGGAAAAGAGTAACGATTAGACCAACTTTTCTCATTAAAACGATTCTGCGGAGCCGATGAGGGGAACCAGGCAGTCGTCTTGGTAGGCCGGCGGTCCCGAACATTGCGGCGATCCCCCCGACGCGAAACGCTTTTCCGTTTCGCCGGGCCCGATCGCCGCCGGATTCCGCCTGCCGGTGCTTGATGACAAACACATCCCCTCCCCGACAGCCAAAAAGCCACAAAGCAACGTCATGATAACGCTTGGTCGATCATTACAGGATTCCCGCCGCTGGCGGATGACCGCGATCGTCACGTGCCTGATCGCGGTGGGCATTCTGCGTTGCCCGGCGGGCTCCGCCCAAGTGTCCAACCAAACGCCCAACAATCACCTGCGGTCCGGCTATCAAGCCCAGCCGCCCGGACGCATCCAGTTCAACGCCAAACCGGCCGGATCGCCTCGGACATCGGTGGCCCCCAAACGTCCGACCAGCAGCCGCAATTCCATGATCCGGATGGCGGCCGAAGGCCAGGTGCTGGCCGAGGTGCCCGCCGAATCACTTCGCGGAAATCTGGTCAAACGAAACGGCGGCAACGTTCAACAAGTTGGTTTCCTGGAAGACCACGGTCGATGCGGACCGGTTTGCGATTGCGGCCACTGTGGCGCCGAACCGGGATGTGGGATGGAAGCGGTGATCGTCGAGCCGGCCTGTGGGATGGAACCCGTTTGCGGGATCGAAGCGGCCTGTGGCTGTGAACCGGTGTGTGGCATGGAACCGGCTTGTGGAATCGAACCCGGATGCGGAATGGAATACGGATACGGTTCGCTCGGCTGCAGCGGCACGGTCGGCTGTGACTGTGGCGGCTGCGACGGCGGCGGCTGTGATTCCGTGGGGGGGCCGGCTGCGGTCCCGGTCTTCTTGCCGATCCTGAGAATCAACTGGTCACGCTTTCAATTCTTCGCCGGTTCGATGGCCTACAGCGGCCCGCTGAACTACGTCGACGCCGGCCCGGGGGGCAACCGAGTCCTGGACGGATCGGGCAGCTTCGGGTTCCACCAAGGGGTCAACGAAGGCCGTTCGCTTCGCCGCTGGCTGGGCGTCGATCTGGCCGCCCAATTGGGGCTGCGTGCGACCCAATCGAACCTGCGTGGCAGCGAGTTTTCCGACTCCAGCCGCAACCAGATCTTCCTGACCGGCGGACTGTTTCGCCGGGTGGATTACGGCCTGCAATACGGGGCCGTGCTGGATTACCTGAATGACGACTGGTATTTCCAAGGCGACCTGCTGCAAATCCGCGGCGAAGTCAGCTGGCGGACCGGTCGCTGTCACGACTTCGGCGTCCGTTACACGGCGGCTTTGAACAGCAACATTTCCGACACCACGGTGCTCAACGACGACGGTCAATTCGTCACCGACTATGTCCAGTTCGAAGCGATCGACCAGTACCGTCTGTTCTATCGCCGGATCCTGTCCGGCGGCGGTGACGCGATGGGCTTTTTGGGCGGCACCGACGAAGGCAATTTCCTGATGGGATCGCACCTGAATCTGCCGCTGCGTGAGAAGCTGATGCTGGCAACCAGCACCACCTATGTGGTGGGTGAGGGTGCGAGCAACCAGCACCGCAACGAACACTGGAATGTGTCGATCGCACTGGTCTATCGACCGGGCGGACCGAACGGTTGCGGACGCTACTGTCGCCCACTGTTCGACGTTGCCGACAACGGCAGCTTCCTGGTGGAAAAGTGGTACTAGCGGCCTGGCACGGCGGCGACGCGAATCGCCACCGGACGCGACCGCCGCAAGAAAACTTTTCGTGAAATTTCCGCTTGCCCGACAAGGCGGACACCTGGGCAGCGAGCCAAATCGGACTGCCCAATTCTTCAGCAAACGCCGTTCACCACACCTTTGGGTGGCTGCACAGCCAGTGCGCAACCTGGTGGCGGCATCGCTAAGTCGTTATGACAGCAAATGTTCGGCGATAGCATTTGAATGGGTCGGAGGATGGCGGCAAATCAATCGCACGCCCTCCCAGGATACCAGCGAGCACCGCCGGGGCCCGCTCGGGGACGTGCTCGTCAAGGAATCCGACCGGAAATTTCGTTCGCCATGCCCTCATCATCGCCTTCGCATAACTCCGCCCCCGCCCGCCGCAACTTGAACGGCAAGAACGCCGTGGACGCCGAAGGCCGGCCGTTGCGATACGCCAGCGATCCGGATCCGGACAAGCCCCAGCCTGAATCGGTACGCCTGAACTTGGGTCCGATCGACACCGATCTGCCGGTGGAAGAACGCCCCGGCGAAGCCCTTCGCTTGGCGGCCGAGGCTTTCAGCCAAACGGGGGACTGGGTGGTTCTGTTTCGCGAGCTGCTGGGGACCGAAGGCGTCTGCCGAAAACTGTTCCCACACCCGGACCAGATGCGGTACTTCGAGACCACCGATCCGTACATCGAAATTCAGGAGATGATCGCGGCGTTGCGGAGCCAGGAAGTGGGCAAGGGAGGGGCCAGCGAACCGGAGCGGATGATCACGATCCGTATCCCAAAATCACTTCACGAAGCGCTGCGAATGGAAGCCGACGAACAGAACCTGAGCATCAATAAGCTGTGCATCACCAAGCTGCTTCAACGGCTGGACGCTCGGCACGTTCCGCTTCAACGAGGACGCCGTCGCGGCCGACGCCCCGGCCCCCAAGCTCGACCCCAAAATCGCCAGAAAGACGATACCCCACGGCGGCCCAAAGAGCCGCAATTGACCCGCCACTCCACAGCCAAAGAGGCCGCAACGGAGACGCCGGAAAGTTTACCTTCCGTAAACTTTCGCCCCCCCGCCTCTGGTGACTGGTCCCAGCGTGGCGGCATCGATCAGTAGCCCCCGGCACGGCGGCATCCACCACAAACGACCGGGCGCCGCACGCCATTACCAAGACGCTACTTAAACCCGGGCACGACTTAGCCCCGGACGCGACATAGCGACCAGGCAGCCCGCCCGTCGGACCGTCGCCGTGACCAACCTCGGCCACGGTTTCGCTGAACCGCATCGCCGAATTACTTTGCCGAACCACTTTCCCGAACCGCGGCCCACAGGAATGGGCCGGCGTGAGTGGGCCGGCCGTGGCGTCCCTGTCCGGCCCATCGGCAACCGGTGCGATCCAACCCGGCAACGTTGCCGCATGCCGGGATTCATCGGAACGAAACGCGATTTTCGCCGGTCCGAGATCTGGACATTGCGGGTATACTGATGAAACGTCGACCGCCCGATGTCGACGGCCCCGCCTGATCAGATCCCACCTCAAAAATCGCCTGCTTCCGATGCACCACGCCATCCAGACGCAAACGCGTCCGCCGCGATGTCATGCGCCGTTTTTGTCCGCAGCGACTCGTGTTTCTCTCGCCATCGCCGGCCTGCTGTTGCCGCTGACTTTGGCCGTCCCCGTCGCGGTGGCCCAGGAACCAGCCGCCTCGCAGGAAGACGTCGAAGAATCGGACGTTGACCAAGAGAGTGCGGCGGAGTCTGAAAAATCTTGGCTGGATCGATTTGACGTTGGCGGCTCCGACGTTACGGTCACGCCGGCCGAAAACCGCCAGCCCAGCCTGCCATCGACCGACGCCGACGGCAATCCGATCGTCCGGTTCAGTTTCGATCGCGTGCCTTGGCGAGACGTCATTCGGTGGATCGCCGACGAAGCCGACTTGGCACTCCAGTTCGATGAGCTTCCCGCCGGCAGCTTCACTTACACCGATCCCAACGCGTTCACGCACCGCCAGGCGATCGATCGCATCAACCTGTTCCTGCTGCCGCAGGGGTTCACGCTGGTGCAAAGCGGCCGGCTGCTGTCGGCGATCAACCTGGCCAACCCCCGCAGCGTTCAGCAACTGGAAGCCTTGGCCCCACGTGTCTCCGCCGACGAATTGGCCGACCGGCCGTCGCACGAGGTCGTTCGCTGCTTCCTGGCCCTGGGCGACCTGGAACCGGACGAAGCCCTTCAGGAACTGGGCCCGCTGAACTTGATGATCGATCCGGCCGTGTTCGCCAAGACCAAACAACTGATGGTCACCGACACGGTTGCCAAGGTCACCAGTGCGAAATCGATCATCGATTCATTCACACCAGATTCGCTGGACAACGGCACGGTGATGAAGACGTTCGCGCTGCAGAACGTCGACGCCGAAGACATCCTGGTCGTCGCTCGGCCACACCTGGGCTTGGCGACCGGCGAAACGATCGGGATTGATGTCAGCCTGTCGTCCGACCCGACCGGGAAATTCATCTTTGCCACCGGCGTGGAGGACAAGGTGAAGGTGATCGAGAATTTGGTCGAATCGCTGGACCAGCCCGCAGCCACGTTCGGCGGTTCCGACAGCAACGTGGAACTGCGCAGCCATCCGGTCGCCGGCGACGCCGAAATGGTTTACGACGTGCTGCAAACGATGCTGGCCGGCGAAACGTTGCGGATGTCGGTCGACGAGAAATCCGACAGCATCATCGCGTTGGCCTCACCGCGGCTGCACGACCAAATCGCCGCGACCGTCGGGGAACTGCAGGGCAGCGAAGCCGGTTTCGAAGTGGTGCCGCTGCAATCGGTCGACCCGATCTTCGCAATCAGCCTGATCGAAGAAATGCTGGCCTTGGATGACTTTGACGACGACGATCGCGACGCCGAAACACCACCCAAAATCGACGCCGATCCCGGACACATGCGACTGTTCGTTCGCGGCACGCCTCGCCAAATCGAACAGATCAAACAAATCGTTGCCGGTTTGGATTCCGGCAGCCCCGACACCGGCGACGACGTGACGATTCTGCCGCTTAGCGGTCGCGCGGCTCTGGAATCTTTGGAAACGGCGGCCAAGTTCTGGCGTGAAGATAACCCCGTCGTTCTGTTCCCGTCCGGTCGGGGCGTGAAAACATCACCAACGGAAAAGGCCATCGGCGACAAAGTCAAACCGGACGCCGCCGACCAGAAATCCGGCGTCGACGCGAACCTGACCGAAGAAGAACGCACGCTGATCAGCCTGACCGACGGCGTCGATGAAGGCGGTCCACGCTTGTTGACTGACAACCAGCGCAGCCAAGCGGCGATGATCCGATGCCAGTTGATCTCTCGCGGGCTTCTGATCCAGTCCGACGACAGCGACGCGTTGGCGGAATTCAAACGACACCTGCAAAACATCGCCGGCCCCGCCGAATTGGCTCCGTCGCCGCCAATCATTTTCTATCTGTCGTACGCCAAGGCCAACGACGCGCTGCGGATGCTGGCCGAATTGCTTGACGGCGGCGAAGCGGCACGCGAAGGCCAAGCCGGCACGCTGGTCAACGGTTATGTGTCCGGCGGTGGAACTTACCTGGGCAGCATCGTGACATCACGCGAAGGCACGATGACGATGATGGCCGGCAGCATCACCGTGGTCGCCGATCCGCGACTGAACCGGCTGATCGCCCAAGGCACCGCGGGCGACCTGACGCTGATCGAGTCCTATTTGAAAATCATCGACAAGGACAACAGCCTGACCGACGACAAGACTTACGGCGTCACGCGGGTGATCGAAGTCATCCATGCCGACGTCAACGAGGTCGCCGCGGCCATCCGCGAAGCGTTTGCCGATCGCATCGCCGATTCCAAAGCATCCGTGGCGGCGGCCGGCGGTGGAGGCGATCCGCGACGCGAACAAGACTCGCGGCAACGCGACAACGACGATCGTGGTGATTCGAAGAGGCCCTCCGGCAAGAAACCCAGCGCGTCGGCTCCTGAAATCGCCGAGCCGAAAATGACCGTCGCGGTCCACGAACCCAGCCAGTCGCTGATCATCACGGCACCGGACCAGTTGTTCGACCAAGTCCAGACCCTGGTGGATCGACTGGACGCCAGCAGCGAACAGACGGTCGAAGTGATGACGCCCAGCAACGCGGCACTGCAAGCGATACTGCAACCCGGGTTCTTCGGCGGCACCGTGACCGGCGGCACGTCCAACAACAGCAGCTATCGCCGCAGCTCATCTTCGTCTTCGTCGTCCCGATACCGTGGCAGCTACTCTCCCGGATACAACCGAGGGGGCCGCTAATGACGATGCGAACAATCCATCAGCTGCGAACCACGCCTTCCACCACCACGTTCTCCGGTGCATCGTCCTGTCACGACGGGAATGCCATCCGGGCCGCATGCGTATCGGCTTTCGCCGTCTTGGCATTTTCGTTCGCCATGGCACCCAATGCGGCCAACGGACAAGCCGGATTCCGCGAAGCACTGGAAAAGCTGGACCGAGACGACAACGGCAAAATCGATCCGGACGAAATCACCGCACTGGCGCGGCCGTATCTGGAAAAGGTGTACGCCCAGCGGCGGCTTCCGATGAACAAGCCCCAGGACATCGAACGCATCCAAGAAGCATCGCGGATCTATCACGCCATTCAAAACGGTGTCGCCGGCGAACGCGTCCGACTGGACAGTGCCCCGCGGATTCGCGACTTTGAACCCGACGATGAACAGGAAATCATTCCCGGGTTCGGGCTGGCCAAGATCAAGTACCCGTACACCCAAGACGACCTGGACGAAGCGGACCAGACGCTGCGGCGATACGACCGCAACAATGACGGCTACATCGATCGAGGCGAGGCAAGGCGTGCGCGATGGACGCACCGTGATCCGTTTGAAATGGACCTGAACTTGGATGACCGCCTCAGCCGTTTGGAACTCAGCCAGCGGTACGCGCGACGACGTTTGTTGAAAGATGATTCAGGCGAACTGATCCAACGCGCACGACGCGTCGGCTCGGGCGTCGAACCGGTCTCCCGCAACCGTGATGACGATGACGATCGCGGACAATGGTGGCGTCGTGGCGGCAGCCGGTACTGGTTGACCGCCAGCATGCTGGGCCGTTTCGACAAGAACCGCAACGGACGGTTGGAAGCCCAAGAATCCACGGATTTGAATTTGCCGATTTCGCAAATCGATACCGACCGGGACGGCGACCTTTCACGCGACGAACTGAATTTCTATCTGACGTCGCTGCAGGATGAAATCGGCGATGATGCCGAAGGCTTGCCGGGCTGGTTCTATGAACTGGACACCGACCGCGACGGCCAAGTTTCGATGCCGGAGTTCGCCGAGGATTGGACGCCGGACAAACTGACCGAATTCACACTGTTGGACGCCAATGCCGATGGCTTGTTGACGGCGATGGAAGTGTCGACGTCCAAGGCGATGATGGGCGGCGAATTTTCCAACGAGACCGCGGAAGTGCTGCCGCCCAAACGCACCGTGATCTCAGAAATCGAAATCGACGAAGACCTGATCATCGGTGACTTGAATGTCCAACTGTCGATCACTCACACCTTCGTCGGACACTTGGACGCATTCCTAACCGGTCCCGAGGGCCAGCGCGTTGAACTGTTCACCGAGATCGGCGGCAGCGGCGACCACTTCGAAGAAACGGTCTTCGACGACCAATCGGATCGTCCGATCAACAAGGCGCGGCCACCTTTCGAAGGCCGACACCTGACCGAAGCCAAAGCACGACGCCAACCTGGGTTGGAACAATTCAACGGAACGTCCGCCCGCGGTGTTTGGCAATTGGTGATTCGCGGGACACGCAGCGACCGATTCGGCATGCTGCACCGCTGGGCGTTGATGATTCGCCCCCAAGAACAGATGGTCGGCGGCCTGGCCGATGCAACGCTTGTCGATGGCGAAGACGAACAGGATGAATCGGAAACGTCCACGTTTTCTTTCGGCGGTAACCAAAGCGACGCAGACGATGCAAAGGGCAAACCCACCGGTTCGATCGTCCGCGAAGGCTGGCCCGGTGGCGATGTAAAACAAGCCAAATCGGTCCCCTCCGCGTGGGACCGTGACACCGTGGATCGCTATCGCCAGTGGGCCGAAAAGCAAAAGGCGTCCGGCCAACCCATCACCGCGGAATCGAAACGCCAATGGCTGGAATCCGCCAAGTCCGACGCGAACTCGCGTAGCGGATATAAAGGGAACTCCGACGGCGATGACGATCGCTGATCCGAAATCGGCTTCGGCCTGATCACCGGTTCAGCGCCGTGATCGTTTATCGTGGTTGCGGATTCGTTCCCGGTTCTGTTGTCCGATTGCCGTTGTCTGGCGCTCTGTTGCCGCCTTCGGATCCCTGGCGTCCGTCATGCTTCGTCGGGCGCGATGACCGACAGCAGTCGAGGGTCAGCCGTGCCATCGCAGGTGTGACTTGATCCAAAACGCCGCGTTCCTTCCGATTCATCCCGCCTTCCAAACCCCTGAGACGCCGCCATGCGTTTTCTGTTCGCTGCGATTTGTATCGCCGTCCCGCTGCTTGTTGATTCGGCCCACGTCAACGCCGACGACCGGCCCAACGTGGTCGTGTTTCTGGTCGATGACATGGGAATGATGGACACATCGGTTCCCTTCATTACCGATGGCCAGGGCACCCCGGTTCGCCAGCCGTTGAACGAATACTATCGCACGCCGTCGATGCAACGTTTGGCCGAACAAGGCATCCGGTTGAACAACTTTTATGCAATGAGCGTCTGTTCGCCGACACGCATCAGCATCATGACCGGGCAAAACGCGGCACGCCATCGCGCGACCAACTGGATCAATCCGCAAACTGATAATCGTGGCACCTACGGGGCTCCGGAATGGAACTGGGCCGGTTTGACCGGCGACGATGTGACCCTGCCGGGCGTGATGCGTGCGGCCGGCTATCGCACGATCCATGTCGGCAAAGCTCACTTTGGTCCCGAAAACCATGTCGGTGCCGAACCGCTGAACCTGGGCTTCGACGTCAACTTAGCCGGCGCCGCCTTTGGTGCACCGGGCAGTTACTACGGTGAAAAGAACTATGCCCGTGGTCCCGATGGCCGACACCATGCCGTCCCGCACTTGGACCAGTATCACGGCACCGACACGTTTCTTAGCGAAGCGTTGACGATCGAAGCCAAAAAGATCATCAGCGACACGGTCGAATCGGGCGAACCGTTCTTTTTGTACTTCGCCCATTACGCGGTGCACGCCCCCTTCGAATCCGATCCGCGTTTCGCAGACCACTACACCGATTCGGGTAAGCCCAAAAACGCTCAAGCCTTTGCCACTCTGATCGAAGGCATGGATAAATCACTGGGCGACATGATGGACCACTTCGCCGAACTTGGCATTGGCGAAAACACGCTGATCCTGTTCCTGGGTGACAACGGCAGCGACGCGCCGCTGGGGCATCAACACGAGGTCGCCTGTGCCGCGCCGCTGCGTGGAAAGAAAGGGGCCCACTACGAAGGCGGCATGCGAGTCCCCTTCATCGCGTCGTGGTGCACGCCCGACGCCGACAACCCGCTACAGCAATCACTGCCGATTCCCCCCGACACGATCTCATCACAGATCGCCAACGTCACTGATCTATTTCCCACCGTATTGCAGGCCGCGGGGATCGATCCGCCCGCCGAACACACGGTCGACGGGCAACCGCTGCAGACCATCCTGACCGGCAAACAAGACCCGAATCACTCGCAACAGTTCCTGATGCACTATCCGCACGGCGTGCATCGCAGCAATTACTTCACCGTGCTTCGTGACGGCGACTGGAAAGCAATCTATCACGCCCTGCCCGGTGAACCATCCAAGGGCAAACTTTCGCAATCCAACGGCCAGCATTACCAACTGTTCAACCTGGCGTCGGATCCGTACGAACAAAACGATTTGTCCAAAGCAAAGCCTGATGTTCTGCGCCGCATGATCGCGCAAATGCAACAACAACTCGAAAGCCACAACGCGGTCTATCCGATCGACGATGACGGCAATCCTCTTCCACCTCAGTTGCCCTAACCACTCCGGGCCACACGCATCTTGATCAACATCTAATCACGGCTCGCTTGCCCCGCTGCCCTGTAAACGCATCCACCACAATCGAAATCGAATGAACGCAAACAATCACACTGCGATCGGCCGCTGTTTTGTCATCGCAACGATGCTGGCTGCGGGGTTGGCGTTTGCCCACCCGGACACCGCCGACGCCGCTAAGCCCAACGTCGTCATGCTGTTGGCCGATGATCTTGGATACCGCGACGTCGGATGCTACGACGGTCCGGTCCAGACACCCAACATCGATTCGCTGGCCGCGGGCGGCGCCAGGTTTACCGATTTCTATTCCGGTTGCGCCGTTTGTTCGCCTTCACGAGCGACACTGATGACGGGGCGTCACCACATCCGCGCCGGTGTTTACAGTTGGATCCAAGACGAACAGCAAAAGTCTCATCTGTTGCTTCGTGAAATCACCCTGGCCGAAGTCCTCAAGTCGGCCGGCTATGCCACGGCCCACATCGGAAAATGGCACCTCGGATTGCCCAGTGAAAATCATGACAAACCCACGCCCGACCAGCACGGGTTCGACCATTGGTTTGCCACTTGGAACAACGCCAGTCCCAGCCACCACAATCCGGACAACTTCATTCGCAACGGTAAACCGGTCGGAAAGCTGGACGGCTATTCCTGCCAGCTGGTGGCGGACGAAGCAATCGGCTGGATGAAGCAGCACGTCGAAACAAACATCGACCAACCTTTTTTTGTGAACGTTTGGTTCCACGAACCCCACGCCCCGATCGCGGCACCCAAGGATCGCACCACCAAGTACGGCAAGCCGGACGACAAGGGTGCGATCTATTCCGGTACGATCGACAACACCGACGATGCCATCGGCCGATTGCTGCGCACCATCGATCAACTGGGGATTCGGGAAGACACGTTGATCATCTATGCATCGGATAACGGCAGCTATCGCACCGATCGGGTCGGCAATCTGCGCGGACGTAAAGGCGTCAACTGGGAAGGGGGAATCCGCGTGCCGGGCATCTTTCATTGGCCCGGTCGAATCGCCCCGCAACAAGTCATGACCGATCCAGCCGGACTCGTCGATGTCCTGCCGACCGTTTGCGGGTTATTGGAATTGGAAAAGCCATCGGTGCATTTGGACGGCAGTGACTTGTCACCACTGTTGGTCAACCGTGCGGATGCATTTGTCCGTCACCAGCCGTTGTTTTGGCACCTGCAAAGATCCAGCCCAATCGTCGCAATGCGTGACGGCAATTTTTCGCTGGTCGCATCGCGGGACTATGAAATGCCCACTCATAACCTGTTCCAAGAAGCTTGGATCCCGCGGATCAAGGAAGGCGGCTATCGCGATTTCGAATTGTTTGATCTGTCCAACGATCCAGGACAAACCACCAACGTGGCAAAGCAATATCCTGAGGTCTTCAATCGCATGAAGCAGCGATTATTGGAGATCAACGCGAGCATCATGAAAGACGCCACCGATTGGCATCTTCGCTAGCGGTACAATTGAATCGCTCCGCGTCTGTCAAGCATTTCTCAATCGCCCGCGAATGCTTATGTCCGGGCTCCGTCGCGCCGCCGAAATCAGGTCAGCACCAAGCGTCCTTCCGTTGGCTGGGGATCCAAAAAG